>JAAXIK010000254.1:470-5881 GCA_012270385.1 Rubripirellula sp.
CGTCTGACATGCATCACCGCTGCACACGCGAAAAGCCTAAGTAAGCCAAATAATTCGGCAGCCCACGCCCCTCCGCATCTGAAGTTACTTGAACTCACTGGACTAACCTCCATCACCGACACACAAGCCGAGATACTCAGTGAGGTAGGCCCGCTGAGTGTCCCTGAATCCATCCGTTCACGGATTAACAAATTTAAAAGCAAATGATGAAACCTTTCTCTCGGATTTGGGAAGTATTTTCAGTGTGATCTTACGAAGAGGACTCGGTGAACTCACCCTCTTGCTAGGATCTTTGTGGATTGGGGATATGTAAGTGCTGAGGCAAGGGACCCCATTCGGTTTGTTGACTTCTGTGGAAAGATAAATCGTATTTGAAAAACGGATTCACATCATGTTCTCACCTCGAATCACTCTATTTTTACTGTGTTGTATTGGGCAGCAATTTGGACTTCCCGCAGCATTTAGTGAAGGCTTGCTGTATGCCGCCGAGAATGCCGAAGTTGAAGACGACGATGACGTGACCCGTGTCTTTATCTTTGCGGGGCAATCCAACATGGAGGGAGCGGATTCAAATATTAATCGAGTGGATAGCTTCCCGCCATTCGAAGGGCTGGGTCAGGAGCAGAGTGATGTTTTATTTAGCTACAACCTGGGTAGGAATGATGCATACACTTCCGAGGGTTGGGTAAGACTCAGGTCCGTGAATCAATGGGTTGGGCCCGAACTTAGTTTTGTTCGAGAGATTCGCAAGTACGTGGATTCACCGATCGCGATCATTAAGTGCGCTGTAGGCGGTACGACACTCGGTGAAGATTGGAATCCAGATCAGCCAGGTGGCTTTATGCTTTATCCCAAGGCACTGAAGCTCGTCCGGGACTCATTGGCTGAGTTGACAAAAAGAGATATCCGGTTTCGAGTCGAGGGCTTGATGTGGCATCAGGGCGAGAATGACATGTTCAACGATGATTATCGTGCATCCTACGGTGATCATCTGAGTCGTTTTATTCAATGCTGGAGACGTGATCTTGGGGTCTCGGATCTTCGTATTTATGTGGGTGAACTACACTGCAAGTCGGTGTGGGGTATGGATAATCGGCAGCGGATGTACGAATTGAGTCAGGGTCAGAAAGCCGCCTGCGGCCGTGATGAACGGGTCGAATATGTTCCCAATAACCATAATGGTATGACGATCGATCAACGCACGGGACTGCATTACCATTTTGGAACCCTCGGGCAACTGGGGCATGGAATGGAGTATGCAAAGGCTTATCTGAGCAACATCAATCAGGCACTCCCAAGAAGAACCCCACTCAAGGTTTGGCCTCACCGACCACAGCAAAGAGTGAAGCTCTACATTCTAGCTGGCCATCGCAATATGGAGGGTGAAAGAGCTTTCACGGCACACTTAGACGGAGACCCCATCTTAGCCGATAATCATGTCGTTCCATTTCGGTACAGCATTGGTGGCGGTGTAAGTGTGTCTGACCATTGGGAGGCGTTGGGTCCTGCGGGGTTCTATGAAACCTTCGGGCCAGAGCTAAGCTTCGCCCACCGTCTCGCTGCACATGATGACTCGGCAATTGCCATTGGAAAATTTACCCATAGTGGAAGTCAAATCTTGGATTGGACACCGGAAGGGTCCATCGCCGAGGATCGTAATTTGTACCAAAAGTGGATTTCTTTCATTAAAGATTGCCGTCGTGATCTGGAAGGCAAAGGCCATGATGTTGAGTTGGCGGGTATCGTTTATCACATGGGTGAGAATGACATGTGCTTCTACCCGTATAAGAAGAACGCAGTGGCCCGACTCTCATCCATCATTAAGCAGTCTCGCGTCGATCTTAATGAGTCAGAACTCAAGTGGTTGGTCAGCTCACAGCAGCCTTTCCCTAACGAAAGTCTTGAACAGTTGGATGTTGCCAATGAATTAATTTCCGTGGCCGAGATGGATTCCCATCTCCAGGTTTTGCTTCTTCCCGAGGATTTTCCGCTCGACAGAAACCTTCTCATGGATGCGCACGGCGTCAAACGTTTGGGTGAGCTGCTCGCAAAAGAAACGCTTTCCCTGGATCAGTAATCGATAACCTCTTTCCAGTCTATTCCCGAGTATAGAAGAAACCGAGGTCGACGAATTCTGCAATCAGACGCCCACAGTTTCTAGTTTCTCGAGCACTGGATATATCGGCTACTTCACTTGCTTGCCAACCAATCTAGCAATTTTTGCATGGGTGCTGGCAATGTCTGCTTTCGCACGGGCAACTTGAATTTGGTAGGAAAGCAAGTCCTGATAGTTTTCGATGAGATCACTGAAATCAGCTTTCTTCCCCTGATAATCAGCAGTGGTGAGTCGGAGTGTTCTCTCCGTTTTAGGAATCAGGCGATCCACAAAAAGATGCAGTTGGTCGACCGAAGCCTCGGCAGCGGCAACCTGCCGTCGAATTTGACCGATGAGCCGATTGTGCTCGGCATCCCGAAGGTGCGTCTGTCTGTTGCGATGATGAATTGCTTCACTAACACCACTTTCGTTTTTCTCTTTCCAGAGCGGTAAGCTCAAACCAACAGAGAAATTTAGATTGTCACGACCATTTGCCACCGGACTGATCACATTCTGGTCGTCACTGATAATTGAATAGCCAACACCCAGATTAAAATCTGGATATCGCTGTAGCGATGCTAAGTGAATCTTTTCTCGATCACGGTCCAGTTGCGCTCTCAGACCTTGAAGGTTAGGGTTTGATTTTTCTGCTTCCGCAATTATCACTTCGAGATCGGGAATCGCACTGATCAGTTCTAATTCACTTACTGCGGTTGGCATCAAGTGTGCTGGTTGTTGCACGAGAGTCCCAAGATCAGCTCTGGCCACTTCTTTTTCTTGAAGAAGATGGATGAGCTCTTCGTCCAGCTTGTCGCTTTCAATCTGTGCCTTCAATAAATCTGACTGGCTGCCACCGGTCCTGTAGCGCGCTTCCGCAATTTTAATGAGGTCTTCAACCAGCAATTTGTTCTGTTGTACGACCTGAATGAGATGGTCCGTAAGCCACAGCTGGTAATAAGCCAAACGAACCGCTTCCGTTATTTCCTGCTCGACTTGGATCACTTCGGTTTCTGCAATCTCTACCTCTTTCTGGGCTACTCTCTCCTTTACCTTGATCTTCTCAGGCCATGGTACTTTTTGACCAATGGAGAATTGATGCCCCACCCTACCTCCTGCCGTCTGAAGCGCTTGGTCTTGTATGGGCCAGAAGGTGTTGCCAAAGGTGGGGTCCTCCAAAGCGGTCACCTGGGGTATCCGGTGTCGAAGAGCTGACGCCTTTTGTCGTGCGGCTTGGATACTTGGATGTACTGACAATGCTAAACGGATCAGGGAATCAAGTGTGGTAATGTTATCCGTTTCATCTAATGCCAATACTGCCGAAGCAACAACAACGTGTTGTGTCTGCTTTAGTGGATGGGTTTCACCACTCACGGTATCCGACAAGTTGTGCTCTGGGGTATGAATGCCCCCCGTGGGTTTGACATCGGTATGAGCATCATTCGAGTAGGTGGCAATATGTACCTCTGGAATGTCTGATCCGTTAGTGGGTTTCGTTCCCAAGGTTGCATGGGACCTCGCCGACTTCATCACCTCTTTCCGCTGGTGCGCCAAATTGCATCCACCGCAAAATGCCAATAGGAAAATCTGCCCCAGTATTGCGGATCGGTAGAGCCATTTTGCCTCCACTGATTTCTCATTTTTAATGGGGTTTGTGTGCATCAGATCTTGGCGGGAAAAGCTGTTCAAGTCCCTCGGTTCGGGCAATCCGCTAAATTGGAGCTTGAACCCTAAGAGGCGAGTAGCGATAGTGATACAAGTCACCTCTTAGATATCGGACTCTCCTATGTCCATCATCCATGCAATCCGCACTGCCGTTACAATCGGTATGATCGTCACTTTGGCGATACATCCGGCGTTCATTGTCCCTAGTGGCTACGGCGATGGTTTAGCTAGCAAAGTAGATGCAGCTTCCGCTTCATGTGTGGCATGTGGGTGCTGTCAGTCCAAATCCCCTGAATCTCTCTGCTGTTGCTGTAAGGCGGAAGAGAAGCCCACTGCTAAAACCAGTAAGGGCGATGCTAATCAGGATGTCTGGGTAGAGGTAAATCAGACAGCGTGGGCTGCCGAATGTGAATGTGGAACCATGGTACCGCCTCGTCATCACGGGCAAGAGCGTTCCGAACAGGAAGTGGTTCGGCACTCAAGTTCGCGAGTGCCCGACAGAATCGAGTATTCTTTCGATGCTGCTGTCCCATCGCCTCTCCAAGCCATGCTGCATGGGGCGAACAGTTGCTTGCTGAATTTTTCGCAATGTTTCTTATGTAGGTGGCTTATCTAACGCTACCGCTGCGCGCTTCTTTCACGCGTTTTCCTGTCCATCGAGTTTTTGATCAGGCATTAGGCCTTGTTCGTCTTGATAGACGAGTATCTGAACGTGTCTGAGCATCCGTTCCATTTTTTTAGAAGTTGTATCCGCTGTTCAGATTAATCGTTATCCTTGAATAAGTACCGAACTTAAACGGTTCCATGATTTGGCATGATGACATGAGTAAGAAAAAAACAGGCGATCAGAACAACTTCACCAAAACACCCTCGCCAACCCAATCCGGTAATCGCAACGTCCCACCATTGCTACAGCAGCTTGCCCAAGTACAGGGGCTCAACGCGGTGATGCTGCAAGCGGCTGTGCTTGCCTTCGTCTTCATTGCCGGTATTGCTTTGATCGGTGTCGCTCAGAGAATCGGATGGATCCAAAGTGGAGGTTCGAGTGGATCAAATCCGTTGGTGCAGGAGTCCTCCGGGGATCAGCGTTACATCTGTCCGATGATGTGTGTTCCGCCCACGAGTGAGCCTGGTCGCTGTCCAGTTTGCGGTATGGAGATGGTGCAATCCGTCTCGGGTGGAAAGGGCGATGGAGTATCCATCGCGATTGAACCGGCTCACCGTCGTTTGATTGGTGTACGTACTGCGATGGCAAAAATGGATTCGGTGAGTCGAACCATCAGAACGATTGGTTCCATCCAGTACGATCAGAGTAAGTTGTCAACGATTTCATCCTACGTGGATGGAAGATTGGAGAAGCTCTATGCCGACTACGTTGGCGTTCCTGTCAGCGAAGGTGATGACCTGGCGTTGATATACAGTCCAGAGCTTTATACCGCTCAGGCGGAATTCTTGACCTCGCTCGACAACAATTCATCGAATCAATTCATCGATAATTTGAGTCTACAGGAGTTAGCCACTAATAAATTGTTCGAACTGGGTATGTCGGAATCTCAGGTAGAAACATTGAGAGCCGAGAAAAGGGCGAGATCAAGGTTCCGCGTGAAGGCACCTCAAAATGGAACCGTGATTGAGAAAATGGTTGTGGAGGGAG
>JAAXIK010000227.1:0-8098 GCA_012270385.1 Rubripirellula sp.
CGTCTGTCGAGCTGCTTCCTCGGGTGTGGGGTGCGGGAAAGCTTCCGCACAGAGGTAGCCTTGATAGTTGATTTCACGAAGAGCTTCAATGATCGGTCCAAATTGCATATGACCTAAGCCAACAGGTTGACGATTGCTATCGACAAAATGGATATGACCTACCCAATGTCCACCATCACGAAGTGCCTGAGCAACGTCCGCTTCTTCGATATTCATGTGGAAAAGATCACACAGTAATCGAACATTGTCAGTGTTTAGATTACTCAGCAGGCTGACTCCATCTTGAACCGTGCAGCATTGTTTGGTTTCGTAACGATTAAGTGGCTCGTAGATGAGAGGCACGTTGTAGGTTGCCGCTTGTTCTCCACCCTTCTCTAATGCCTCCGCCAGATATTTTCTGGCTTCTTCGGCATCTCCTGTATGACCGCTGGGTCCCTGCATGGATCCAATGATTGCCGATGCACCAAACGGACCAGCGAGATCGATGATGCTTTTTACAAAATTCTGCGCTGCGGCTCGATTTTCAGCATTTGCATCAGCAAGTTGTAAGCGGTGCTTGACCCATCCAGCACCCGTCCCGAGAGCCGCAAGTTTTAGACCAGCCTTGTCCAGAAGTTTTCCAAGTGAGTCAGCATCAATGGCTTCGGGTCCTGGCGCAAAAATCTCTACAGCATCGTACCCGAGCTCTGCGGCAAAATTGATGGAGTTTTCCAGTCCATCCCATAGAACAAAGGGTCCGCCGCGTGCTTCTTCGACAAGGCTGATGGTGATGCAGGACTTCATAATGAATTTTACAACTTCGAGTAACGTGTGGAATGGTAAATGGATTTTAGTAAGGGATGAGATCGGAATGAAAGGGGATCGCTAAGCGGGTTGATCGTTATTCTCCGGTCGACCTTCGACATATACCCAATTATGAATCGGTTTTAGGATCTCTTTGACCTCACGAACCAGTTCTTCATCCATGGGCTCTTCCAGCCAATCACACCATTGATTGACTCGATCGGGATTTGCGGAGCCTGTCACGCAGCTGGAAAAATCTTCATTTGCAACCGAATATTGGAGAGCCAATTTTGCGATGTCGCTGCCACGGTCTCGTACGTGAGCAGCCGCCTTGGCGGCGATTTCGCGTACTTCATCTGTCGCTTTGTGCCAAACGGGTAATTCAAGATTCGTCAGTAATCTTGCTGAAAATGGTGCCGCATTAATCAAACCCACATTTTGTTCGCGGCAAGGCTCGATGAGTGAAAGAGCCATGTCATTTTGCAAGGTGTAGTGATTGTAGGTGAGAACAACGTCGAGATCGCTACGGCTAAGCATCTCAGTAAATATCTTCATGGGGTAGCCGCTGACTCCAATGAAACGAACCTTACCTTTCTCAACCTGTTCACGCAGAGCCGGGATGGTTTCATTGACAACCTGATCAAGATCAACAAATTCAATATCATGGCAGAACATGATGTCAATGTGATCAATCTGCATGCGTTCAAGTGAAATGTCGACGCTCTCAGCCACTCGCTTGGCACTGAAGTCAAAATGTTGAGGGGCATATCGTCCTAGCTTTGAGCTTAGGATGTAGGAGTCTCGAGGGATCTGTGGCAAAACACGGCCCAGCATCACCTCACTCATTCCTCTGCCGTAGTAGGCTGCCGTGTCGATGTAATTCATGCCGCGCTCGAGCGCAATGTTGACACAGCGAAGTGCTTCGCCGACATCAATTGGGCGAAATTCTGCGCCGATCGATGACGCTCCGAACCCTAGGACAGATAATTCGAGTCCAGTGCCATGGAGAGGGCGTTTTTGCATTGTCTAAGCTCTGAGTTTTATCGTTAGGTTTTTTGGGCTCCAAGGCTAGCTGGATTTGAGCTAACGCTTGTCTCTTTCCGATTAGTAATCAGCATTCTTGCGAAAGCTCACGATGCCGAGCAGGCGGGTAAATTCTCTGTGATTTACGCTCACCGTCAGAATGAAGAACCTTCGATGCTGGATTGATAAAGAGCTTAGCAGAACCGCTTTGAATGATGTAGCAGTCGTTCGCGTGAAGTCGTGGATGTAACCCAATCTTTATTGGGTTTAGCAGCGACAGAAATTATCGCATTGCGAAGTTCCCAGTAGATTCAGCATGCCTCAGTCATTAGGTGATGGATCCATTTCCAGCGAAAAAGTATGGGTTGTCTCCCTGAAATACGTGAGCATCGAGTTGAACGATTACTTTCCACTGACAGCCCGTGCTACAATCTTCACGGTAATCTTATTGACGGATGATGGTTTGGTTAGGTGATACCTGCACATTGGAGAATGTGAAGAATGATTTCAACTATCTTAAGTACGTATAGTTTTTGTACGCGGCTGCTAGCTGCCATCGTTCTCGTGCTGGGTGTACTGCACTGCTCGCAGCCCCATGCAAATGCACAGTCAACCAATGAACCCACAACGCTAGACGGAAAAGAATTTGCAGAAGTTGTCTCCGAATCGGGATTCGATGGAGGACTGATTGTGCATTTTGGTGCGGAGGATCCTGCCAAAACATTGTCTTTGAGGCAAGATTACGCGACACAGGTACATGCGTTAATTCATGACCCGAGTAATGTGAGTAACTTTCGCGAAGTGATCACAGCAGAGGGTGATTATGGCGACATTTCTGCTGATCGATTCACCGGGGATCAGCTCCCCTACGTAGATAATCTGGTGAACCTGTTTGTGGCCGAAGATCTGGGTGAAGTCGAATTAGCTGAAGTATTGCGAGTACTGGTGCCCGAGGGAGTTGCCATGATTCGTCAAGGTGAGGGTTGGGATCGAATTGTAAAGCCTCGACCGGAAGAAATAGATGAGTGGTCGCATTACCTTCATGACGCCTCAGGCAATTCGGTAGCACACGACGAGGTAGTGGGTCCACCACGTCACTTGCAGTGGGTCGGTAGCCCTCGATGGTCGAGGCATCATGATCGCATGGCGAGCATGAGCGCTTTGGTTTCAACCGCTGGTCGCATGTTTTACGTCATGGACGAAGGAAGTCGGGTTTCCATTCAATTGCCACCAAAATGGAAACTCATTGCCCGCGATGCTTTCAACGGAGTCGTTCTCTGGAAGCGTGATATTCCAGATTGGCAGAGTCACCTTTGGCCCTTGAAGAGTGGCCCCACCCAGCTTTCGCGGCGGTTGGTATCTACTGACGATGAGGTCTTCATTACGCTTGGATATAACGCGCCACTCACGGCTCTGAGTGCAGCAACAGGGAAGACTCTGAGAACTTATGAGGGAAGTGACGCGACCGAGGAGGTCATTCACGCGGGTGACAAACTCTTTTTGGTGGTTCGAAAGGGAACGGCCGAACTCCAGGATTACAAACCTCTCAATGGAACAGTGGGTGATCAAGCGGACGTGAGGCAGCGTTTTTTCTGGAACGAAGAGCCAAGGGTGGTTATGGCTTTTGATGCGACTACTGCGGAGATGCTTTGGTCCCGCCGGACTGGCGTTTCGCCGCTCACCTTGTGTGCGGATCAGAGTCGGGTTTACTTCCATGATGGGGACCGCCTGGTCAGTCTCGATCAGGAGACTGGGGAATTGTCCTGGCAGTCCGATCCGGTGACTCGCCGAGAATCATTTACTTTTAATTTTGGCCCTCGCCTGGTGATCCATGAAGATGTCGTCCTGTACTCAGGAGGAGATGGGAAAATGCAAAGCAGGGATGCCAAGACTGGGGAAGTTCTTTGGCAATCGAGTTTCCCTAACAGCGGTTATCAATCGCCTCAGGATCTTATGGTGATGGACGGTCTGGTCTGGGTGGCACCGCTCACCTCAGGTAAGGATTCGGGTGTGTATACGGGACGGGATCCGCGGTCCGGAGAAGTCAAGAAGGAGTTCGCACCGGACGTGGATACGTATTGGTTTCATCATCGATGCTACATTGCCAAGGCAACGGATAATTTCTTGATGCCCAGTAGGACTGGAATTGAGTTTGTTGATCCAGACAAAGAGCATTGGGATATTCACCATTGGGTTCGCGGAGGTTGTTTATACGGAGTGATGCCCTGTAATGGTTTGACTTATGCTCCGCCTCACAATTGTGCTTGTTATCCCGAAGCAAAGCTGTTTGGTTTCAATGCTTTGGCACCCGCGTCGATTACACGTCCCGTTCCAACGGAGGTTTCCGAGGAGGGTAGGCTAGAGAAAGGATCTGCATACGGGCAGGATTTAAGACGGGATGATGAGCTGAGTTTGCTCAATGACTGGCCAACCTATCGTCACGATGCGACAAGAAGCGGGACAACCGGTAAGCCAGTGGACTCAACGGTTGGGCCAAAATGGAATGCAAAACTTGGCGGTCGTTTAACTGCTCCGGTGATTTCGGGTGGTTTGGTCTATGTGGCACAGACCGACCAACACAGAATTGTCGCGATTGATCAGGTGAGTGGACGCGTCGTGTGGACGTACACGATCGGAGGGCGGATTGATTCCCCTCCGACGATTCGCGATGGAAGAGTGGTTTTTGGTGGTGCAGATGGTTGGGTATATTGTCTTACGACGGATGGAGATTTGGTCTGGCGGTATCGCGCTGCACCCCTGGACCGCCGAGCCATGGCATTCGAGCAGTTGGAATCCTTATGGCCCGTTCATGGAAGTGTCCTTGTGCACGAAGATAGTGTGTACTGTGTCGCAGGCCGCTCCATCTTTCTTGATGGCGGACTTCGAATGCTGGCCCTCGATCTGGAGACAGGTGAGAAACATTTTGAAAGCTTGATGGACGAAACGAATCCTGAAACAGGAAATAATATTCAGGAAAAATTACAAGTTTTGCAGATGCCCGTCGGCTTACCGGACATTCTCTCCACCGATGGACGTCACCTCTATATGAAATCACAGAAGTTCGACTTCGACGGTAATCGAATCGACATTGGTCCCAATTCTGGTGATTTTGCAACACAAGCTTCCAAGCAAAGAGGCGAGGATGCACACCTGTTCGCACCGATGGGCTTTCTCGATGAAAGTTGGTTTCACCGGTCTTACTGGGTGATGGGACAGAGCTTTGCCGGAGGCCATGGTGGGTATTATCAAGCCGGTCGTTTTGCTCCTTCTGGCCGGCTATTGGTGCATGGTAATGGATACGTATTTGGCTATGGGCGTAAGCCCGAATACCTGCGATGGACAACCACGCTTGAGCATCAGCTATTCGCTGCTGAGCCGAATCCACCAGAAATTCCCGAAGGATTTGGTAGACGGCAAAATTCTCGACCTGCCGGATCCTACGCGGAGTTTGGAAAGCCACCGACGTTAAATCCAGCTGGCAAGGCTATCACGGTCGAAGCGTGGATCACGACAACAAAAGCTCAGGGTGTCATCGTTGCGAGAGGAGGGCCGGCCGACGGCTTCGCGCTCTCCCTGCAAGGAGGGCAACCACGTTTTGATCTTCGAGCAGACTCGAAGTTGAGTTCCGTCGCCGGGAAAAAATCAATCGTTGGTGGATGGCACCATATCGTTGGAGTATTGAATGAAGATGCCTCTATGCAGCTTTATGTTGATGGTGAGCTTGCTGGTGAGGGTAAAGCACCAGGGTTGATTGCTCAGGACCCTGTCCAAGGGTTACAAGTTGGCAGCTATTCGTTGACCGCGGTGGGTAATTACACAACGACCCAATTCGTCGGCATCATCGATGAGTTGCGATTGTATTTTCACGGTGCAACCGCGGATCAGATATCACGGCGCTACAAAGAGGGCTCTGAAATCGCTGCTGATGCCGTTCTCGCAGTGAGTTTTGATGATGGGACTGCACGGGATCACTCCACTGCCCGGCACAATGGCACGGTGGAGAATGCAAAGCTAGTCGATGGGAAATATGGTAAGGCTTTGCAGTTTCGCGCGGGTAGAACAGGTAAGAAGCCGGCGCCACAAGTCAGCAATAGTCTAGTGGATCCAAAATGGACCGAAGACGTTCCTGTCTATGTGAGAGGAATGGTTTTGGCTGGGAAGTATCTTTTTGTTGTGGGTCCTCCGGACATCATTAATGAAGAAGACACATTCAAGCAGTTGTCCGAAAGTGACCCACTGGTCCAGGACCTTTTGGCAAAACAAGATCGAGTACTGCTTGGGGATCAGGGGTCGCGGATGCTTGCAGTGAATATCGATACTGGTGAAATGGAGGGCGAGATACAGTTAGCAGAGCTGCCCACTTGGGATGGTCTCGCGGGTGCTGGTGGAGAGCTCTTCCTGTCCACACTCGATGGAGCAGTAATCTGTTTTGGTAAACCCTGATAAAAATGTATCCATAGGTAGTCGTTTCTCAATTGTGAGTTCGGTCATCCGAAGAGGTTTTATGAAATGCTGAAAAACTTGCTTGGATTGGTTCTGTTCTTCGCTTTCAGTGCAGTAGCATCCGCGTGCAATATCCCCGTGTTTCGGTACGCTTTGGAGAGATGGCGTCCTGATCCATGTGAGATCTCAATTTTTTATTCAGGTAGTCTCAGTCCTTCGGAAAAAGATAGCCTTCGCAAATCGCTTCCTGATCGCGTCGATGGATTTCGCCCAAGCGTATCCGACCCATCTCGAGATTCCCTTGGCCGCCTGACTTTGCATGACATCCATGGCCTCGACGGAGAACAACGCGCACTTTGGGATCAACTCAATCAACATGAGACGGTTTCTGTTCCCCACGTACTTGTCCGCGGAAGTGTTGGGCCGTCGAAGGAATTTGTACTTTGGCAGGGTCCATTGAGTGGTCTTCAGAACGCACACTTGTTCAGTTCACCAAGTCGTGCAGAGATTTCGCGTAGGCTCTTGGCAGGTCACTCGATCGTGTGGCTGATGGTCACGGGTAAGGATGACGGCAAGACGGCGGCTGTTCGCTCAAAACTTAAAGCTCAGCTACCGAAGTTGCAGACGCAAATTCAATTACCGGAGGGGATTGGATTACCGGGGTCTGAGCTTTTTTCAGATGTGCCTCTGTTGGTCAAGTTCAGCCATTTGGAAATCGATTATCGGGATGCAAAGGAATCCTTCCTGATTGAATTGTGTTCGGATATGCGTCCATTAGAAGTATCTAGCTGAGAACCTTTGGGGATTCCGATCTTCGGTCGCGGCCGAGCCTTGGAGGTAATTCCAGGTAAAGATTTGACACCGGAATTAATGACCGATCTGACCCTTTTCCTCAGCGGAGCTTGCTCCTGTCAGGTGAAAGACCAAAATCCCGGATTTGACCTGCTCATGAATAAGAATTGGACTGAAGAACTATTCCCCGATGGGGACCAGCCACCGCCCTCAACTTCAATCAAACAGGGTGCTGGGGGCAGGCGGACCGGACGTCCTGAGCTTCTGGATATTCCATCAGGACGATAGCTCAGGTTAGACTGACGTTGGAAATTCAGTCGATTGATCAAGAATCTCCTTTACCTGTCGTGAAGTTGTAATAAGTGGGTGTCACAAGATGTCGAGAATTGCCGTAGTCCTAGCCGGTTCATTATTGTTGATGGCTGTGCTGATCGTTCTGCTGAGGCGATCCACGGACCCCGTGACTCAATCCAATCCAACAGGAGAGACGCCATCAGCGACGAAGCCTCCGCTCATGATTTTTTGTGCTGCCAGTAATCGCGCTGTAATGGAGAAGACGGTTGAGGATTACGCCAGTGAATTTGGCCGGCAAGTTGATATTCAATTTGGTCCCTCACAAACCCTCCTTTCCCAGATGGAGGTGAGTGCGGTGGGAGATCTCTATCTTCCTGCAGATGATAGTTTTCTTGAAATGGCTAGAGAAAAGCAGCTTGTTGAAGAGGTATTACCCATTGCTCAGATGAAGGGTGTGATCGCAGTTAAAAAAGGGAACCCTCTGTCGATAAAAAAATTTGATGATCTCCTGAAAGAGGAGATACGATTAGTGCAAGCGGATCCCGATGCTGCCGCAATTGGAAAAGTCACTCGACGTATTTTGCAGAAAACCAATCAGTGGGAAAAATTGAAAGTCGCTACAGCCGCTTTTCGCACCACAGTCAATGAGGCAGCCAATGATGTAGTGGTTGGTGCAGCGGATGCGGCCATTGTTTACGATGCGGTTTTGCACACCTATCCGGATCTGGAGTTTAGCGCGATCGCTGAGTTGTATCCAAGCAAT
>JAAXIK010000227.1:8108-27650 GCA_012270385.1 Rubripirellula sp.
CGTCAGAGAGGGACGGACGCACTCCATTTTGCGAGATATTTGTCAGCCAGGGATCGCGGTTTGAAACGTTATGCGGAATTTGGATTTCGGGTAAGTGGCGGCGATGCATGGAGCGATGTCCCACAGTTGAAACTCTTTGCTGGATCCATGTTGAGACCCGCAATCGAGGATACGGTTAAAGCTTTTGAAGAACGTGAAGGAGTCGTCATCGATACGGTCTACAACGGCTGCGGGATCTTGGTTGCTCAAATGAAGTCAGGTCAGGTACCAGACGCATATTTCGCGTGCGATAAAGAGTTTATGGAGCAGGTACCTAATCTGTTTCCGGAGCCAATCGATGTATCGCAAAATGAGCTCGTGATCGCAGTTCAGAAAGGGAATCCGCATGAGATCGCCTCTCTTCGTGATCTCACCAAGGAGGGTCTCAGGGTGGGAATTGGTCATGAAAAACAATGTGCGATGGGATGGTTGACGCAGAACACTTTTCGAGAAGGCGGAGTGCAACAGGAAGTCATGGAGAATGTGACAGTGCAAAGCCCAACCGGGGACATGTTAGTGAATCAAATGAAATCAGGTTCGCTTGATGCAGCGGTGGTTTATCTGAGCAACACTGCTGGATCAGGTGATGTCCTTGATGCCGTTCGGATACAGGGGTTGGAGTGTAGTATCGCGGTGCAACCCTATGCGGTGTCCCCCAACTCAGAGAACGGGCAGACTGCCAGCCGACTGTTTGAGCAAATCTGCAACGCAGAGTCGCGCGATACCTTCACTGCCGAGGGATTTGGTTGGGTGCAAGCCACCGAATCACGATCGAATGAATAACCGCGACCGAAAATCAACGACCGCATCAGAGGCTTCCGACTCTCCAAGCCAACAGGCTAGGGGTGAACGGAGACGTCGCACAGACGTTTCGTTCTTCATCGTGATGGGAGGTATTTCGTCCTGTTTCATCCTGCTTATCGTCTTGCTTCTATTGGCGGACCTTCGCTTCGCGTCGCTAGCTGAGTTCAAAGCAGCACTCTTCAAGCCCGAAATACAATTTGCATTTCAGCTTACGATTCTTTCGTGCACGGTGGCTGCATTGCTATCGATATGGGTTGCAACACCGCTGGGGTATCTTCTGTCGCGTTATCGCTTTCCCGGTCGAACACTGATTGACACGATTGTGGATATTCCGATCGTATTACCACCGCTGGTATTAGGGCTCAGTCTACTGATTCTTTTTCATCAGCCTTTTTTTGGATGGGAAATCGAAGCCTGGATGCGGGATACGGTTGGGTTTCCGATTACCTATCGGTGGCCTGCAGTGGTCCTCGCGCAATTTAGTGTGGCTTGCGCGTTTGCCGTGCGAACCATGCGGGTAACCTTTGATCAGATTGACCCTCGAGCTGAGGAGGTTGCTCGAACGCTGGGTTGCACCCGCGGCCAAGCTTTCCTTCAGATTGCTTTTCCTCAGGCCTGGCGCGGAATGATCGCTGCAACCACGATTGCTTGGGCACGGGCATTGGGAGAATTCGGACCGATTCTGGTTTTCGCTGGTGCAACCAGGATGCGAACCGAAGTTTTGTCAACGACTGTGTTCCTGGAGTTGAGTATCGGTAACCTGGATGCTGCGGTTGCTGTATCCCTCCTAATGGTAGCGATGGCTGTTCTTGTACTGGTGGTATTACGGCTGTTGGGAACGGGGTTGACGTCATGATTGAAATCAAAGATTTGTCCCTGAGAGCAGGCGAATTCCGTTTGGATCATTTGAGCTTTACCATTCAGTCAGGGCAGTACGCCGTTCTGATGGGAAAGACCGGTAGGGGCAAGACAACCATTCTGGAAGCGATTTGCGGTCTTCGACGCGTGGAGGCGGGTCAAATCCTGATTCATGGTCAAGAGGTAACGGATTGGCTGCCAGCAGACCGTGAAGTGGGTTACGTTCCCCAAGATCTAGCTCTCTTTCCAACCTTCACCGTCAGGGGGCATTTAGAGTTCGCTCTTCGCCTTCGAAAATGGTCACAAACGAGGATCGACCGACGAACGGATGAGCTGGCACATCAGTTGGGAATTCAACATCTGCTCGACCGAAAAATTGTTGGGCTCAGTGGAGGGGAGTCACAACGGGTTGCTTTAGGTAGAGCCCTCTCTTTTTATCCATCGGTATTACTGCTCGATGAACCGCTCAGTGCCTTGGATGCAGATACTCGGAATGAGATGCAGGAACTTCTCAAGTCACTCACTGAGTTGCATGACGTGACAACACTCCATATCACACATAACCAAGAGGAAGCCAAGGCGCTGGCTGATTGTAGTTATACCCTGGTCATCTCCTCATTGAATCCATCTTGAGCAGGGAATTTCCGGTAGGGAGGAGAATTTCTAAACGTCCACTATTTATCTGATTTCTCTTCGTTGCCGTCTTTGTTGTCTTCTGCTTTTTTCACTGCTTCAGACTTCGCGGCCGGTTGAGTATCTTTAGATTCTGCTGGCTTGATGTCCTTCTTGGTTTGCTCAGCTTTCGCCTTAACCGCTGGCTTTTTATTCTCCACTGGCTTTTTATTCACCTCTGGTGTTTCTGGCTTCTCCGCTTTTACTTCTTTTTTGTCTGCATTGTCCTCGTTAGCCGTTGCGATCAATTGTTCCGGAGTCGGACGAATGGGGAATTCACCGCTCGCCAAGCCGCGGTCAATAATCCAGATGTTACGGTAACGCACTGGATCACCATGATTCTCGAGGAGAATCGGCAAGACCCTAGGTGCCGCGGGCCTACCTGCGCCCGTTTTATTCGGTAAAGCGACATTGTCTTGTACTTTGACACCGTTGACCCAGGAGGTGATGTGGGCGTCACGGATTTTGGTGCCATCTGCTGCCCATCTTGGTGCTGTAAAGTGAACGTCGTATGTCTGCCAACTGAGTGGTGGAAAGGCCATATTGAGGTCAGGAACCTTAAATTTATATAACGCACCCAACCCATCATAAACTGGCTCGGTGGCAAACGAGTCCAGAACCTGGCATTCGTAACGACTTTGGAGGTAGAGGCCGCTATTACCACGTGCCTGCCCATCTGCTTGAGGCATGTAGGGGAGGCGAAACTCTACATGGAGATTAAAGTCTTGAAACATGGGTTTGACGTCTGCACCTTCCATCAGCAATCCGTCTTCAGAGATCTGCGCGGTGGTAAAGTGATCAACGTTGGAGCCATCAAAAAGAACGGTGGCGTTTTCCGGAGCAGGTGCACCCAGTGTAGGGCTCACTCGATTAATCCGAGCAAGCTTACCCACTTGTTGGCCTTTGCGGCTTAGTAACAGGCAATGATCTTTCTCAACAAAGATTGCCCAGGGTCCACCGGACAAAACAACAAAGTCCTCCGATCGCTGACCAATCATCTTCATGGGTTTTGATTCATGGCCTTCCTGTCCCGGCAGCCCACCCAAAAAAGATAAGGCTTCGAACGATCCGTGTCCCACGTGTCGAATCTGTAAGCCCAGTGGTCGCTTGTTCTTACCATCGACCTGAATGTCACCAATGAACTCACCCATCAACGCGAAATTGGGATCGTTCTCTGGAGCGGAAGTGAACGCGGGACCTTTACCGTTACCATCTGCGGCAATCAGTGCGGCATGAGGTGCAGAGACAAGAATGGAACTTAACGCAATAGAACGAAGCATTCGAAGCATGATATTCCTTTGATGGACACAGTGGGGAATGAGGATTCCACTGGTATGGGTACAACACCTTTGTCATGGTTGCTTTGGTTCGTCAAAGAAACCCATTTTGAAGCAATGTGTACCAGTTGGGGGGGGTAAGGTTTGAAGTCGATCTTGTGGCCCTCCACTTTAATCAGTCCGCTACCAAAAGCCAGCGAGCGACTACATAAGCAAGAGTTTGCTATTATAGAACGCAAAAGAGGGGATCCCCAAAGGTATTGGTTGATCCTAGTGTTTGATTAACGAGAGGAATCCATGGCGGCTCAACGTATTTCGTTTTTATCGGTTGTTCTGGTTTTATTGGTATCAGCCAACGCCTTTGGTGTTGGTGCAAAGCCCAATATTGTCTTCATCTTTACCGATGATCATTGCGAGCAGGCGATTAGTGCCTATGACCCTTCGCGAATCACGACACCCAATCTTGATCGTATCGCTAATGAAGGCATGCGATTTAATCGCTGCTATGTCACGAATTCGATCTGTGGACCGAGTCGTGCAGTGATTCAGACGGGGAAATACAGTCACATCAATGGATTTAAGACTAATCGAGATCGATTCAATGGAGATCAGCAAACCTTTCCCAAGCTACTGCAAGCGTCTGGATATCAGACGGCGATTGTTGGAAAGTGGCATCTCGTCTCCACACCTCAGGGATACGATTACTACGATGTGCTTAAGGGCCAAGGCCCCTACTACAATCCACCAATGATTACAGAAGGAGAGGATGGAAAACCGGTCACTCGCAAGCATACCGGTTATACGACTGACATCATTACCGACAAGATGCTTGACTGGTTGGAGAACAAACGGGACGAAGAACGCCCCTTCATGGTGATGTTTCAACACAAGGCACCTCATCGGAATTGGATGCCTGGGCCCAAGTACCTCACCTGGCTTGATGATGTAACAATTCCAGAGCCCGAGACATTATGGGATGACTATTCTGGTAGAACACGTGCGGCATCTCGTCAGCAGATGACCATTCGCCAGCACCTCAACGACCGTGACTTGAAGCTTCAGGGTCATGGAACCATGAATGCGGATCAGATTAAGGTTTGGGATGCTGCTTATCGACCTAAGAACGAAGCGTTTCTAAAGGTCAGAGACCAAATGAGTGAGACCGAGCTTGTGAAATGGAAATACCAGCGGTACGTCAAAGACTATCTACGCTGTGTGAAGAGTGTGGATGATGGTGTGGGTCGAGTCTTGGACTATCTGGAGGAATCAGGCTTGGCTGAGAACACCGTCGTGATCTATGCCTCCGATCAGGGATGGTATTTGGGCGAGCATGGCTGGTATGACAAACGCTGGATGTATGAAGAATCACTCAAAACACCTTTGCTGGTTCGTTGGCCGGGTAGAGTCAAAGCCGGTTCGGTGAATGATGACATCGTTTCGAATCTCGATTTTGCAGAAACTTTCCTTGAAATTGCGGGAGTCAACGTTCCGGATGACATGCAGGGACGAAGTTTGGTGCCCATTCTTGAGGGGAATACACCGAGCGATTGGCGTCAGCAGTTTTATTATCACTATTACGAGAATCCGGGCGCCCACAATGTTGCTCGCCATTATGGAATCACCAATGGTCGCCACAAGCTGATTCGCTTTTACGCGCTCGAGGGTGAAAAGCTTGATGACTGGGAGCTGTTTGACTTGGAAGCGGATCCAGATGAATTAACTAGCGTCTATGGAAACCCGCAATATGCAGATGTTCAGGCGAAGTTGATCGTCGAGTTGGCTCGCATGCGTGAGCAGTATCGTGTTGATGCAGATGACCAAATCAAGCCTCCTGCTCGCAAGAAGCCGCGCTAAGGTCTATTTCTTTTCACCCGCTTTGCGTTGTTTTCGATTAGCTTGAAGCCGAGATGCGTATTCCCATCTCTGCTGCCATTTTTCGAAATAGGGTCGATAGGCTTCCATGTCTGTCCAGAAGCGAGGTTCAGGGTCACCGCTTAATAGTTGACCTGCCTCGTAATCGAGCCCTGCAACACTTCGATTGACCGACTCATTCCATGATCGGAAGTCAGATAGCATGCGTTCAAACTTCTCTGGCTCAAGTTTGGCGAGATCATTGGATTCTGATGGATCCGCCTCGAGGTTGTACAGTTCAAAACGTTCGCCTTGTCGGTCTCTTCCTTGACTGAGGAGTTTGTAATCGTTGTCAATCCAAGCAGCTCTTTGAAGATGTCGAAACGGAATGGGTTTCTCTCTTCTTGAGAGGTTTCGTTGCATAAGTGGGACCAGACTGATTCCATCAAGTGTATGGTTTGGATCAGGGTGTTCGATCTTCAGAAGATCCAAGACGGTGGGAACGATATCCAGAACGCTGGCGGGATAAGAGGTTACCCTTGGGTGGGTAATCAACTTCGGCCAATGAATGATTCCTGGTACTCGCAGCCCTCCTTCAAAGATTGTCCCTTTGTTGCCTCTCAGGTTTCCAACGGTACTAGGTTTGATTTTGGGTAGACCCCCATTATCGCTGCAGAACCATACAAGCGTTTGATCCTTTAGGTTTCGTTCCTCAAGTGCTGAGAAAAGTTCACCAATGCTTCGATCCATTGCAACCAGTTCTCCATGATGGTGCTGTGATTTCTCGTCCAGCATTCCAAATGGTTTGCGATCTTCCTCTGAAGCACGTGCTGGATCGTGAGGTGAACCGAACCAGATTACGGAGAAAGTGGGATGTTTCTGATGATGGTGATCAATGAACTGGATTGCTTCTCTTACCGTCACCTCCGATGAGTCTCCTTCCTTTTCAGTGAAAATCCCTTGTCGACTCAGCAAAGGGTCCATGTCAATAAAAGTGTTTACCGAGACCCAGGAATCGAAGCCAAAATTTTGACGCCCTTGAGCATCTTCTTTCAGGATTGGGACACCGGGGCCGCGGATGCCATTGAGGTGCCATTTTCCAAAGTGACCGGTGGCATAGCCCGCCTTGTTCAATATCTCTGATAATGTAGTTTCCTGTTTACGTAGTGCGTAACCGTGGCTTTCCACTCCTGTCCGATCATTGGTTCGACCGGTCAGGACGGACGCGCGGGTTGGGGAGCACACGGGAGCCCCAGCGTAAAATCGATCAAAGCGCAGTCCTCTTTCTGCCATCTCATCCAGGTGGGGTGTTTTGAGAACGGGGTGGTTGTAATACCCCGTCTGTCCCCAGCCCTGGTCATCCGCCATCACAAGGATGATATGTGGACGCTGCATGGTTTCGGACGTTTCGCAGTGCCCTTTTTTTCCACCAAGGAAAAGACCTATCAAGCAGATGGTGAGCGTGATTCGATGGGTAACCGCTGCATGAGTTCTTTGCACTTGTTTACTCTGACGATTGAAAGATTACGAAGGTAAAAGCTGGAATCCGTAGATGTTTCCCCAGGACGTATCCAACATTTGATGGTAGTTGATTGATTTTATGACTGAAGGATCACCATTGGAGAGTTCACAGGATATACTAATCGCCGGAGCGTGTGCTTACTCTAAACCCAGTCGCGCGCATGATAGGAGAGATTGGGTTTGGAAATCCTTCTGTCTTAGAGAGCTAAGAGTGACGCTCTAAGACAACCCTGTCCATGCCTGATTGTTTTTCAAAAGAAGGCCTTCTTTGGTCCATGCTAAATGGAGATGATGAGGAGGTCTTGATCCGTCTTACGAGGATACCTATGCGAAGGTCGCGAGTATTGAGTTTTGTTGCTGTTGTGCTGTTGGCTTCCAGTGTTCAAGCGGAACCGGCAACTCCAAAATTTATTCCTAGACTGTTGCATCTTGACGCAAATGAAGGGATTGCTTGTGGTGACATAGACGGTGATGGTGTCAAAGATCTAGTCGCGGGTCGAAATTGGTATAAGGGTGGTGATTGGGCGCCTCGGCCATTACGTAATATCGAGGATTGGAATGGATACGTGCAAAGCAACGGCGATTACCTGTTCGATATGAATGGTGACGGCCGATTGGATGTGATTGCCGGCTCCTTTATACCCACCGAGGTCTATTGGTATGAGAATCCTGGTGAGGAAGCACTGCGGTTAGGGAAGCAATGGACTCAACACCTTCTTGCGGATACCGGTAATACCAGCAATGAAGGACAGTTAATGCAGGATGTGGATGGTGATGGAAGACCCGAATGGCTGGTCAACAGCTGGAAGAAAAATGTGCCAGCGGTGATTTGGAGGTTAGTCGAAAGAGATAAGCCTGCGGAGAATGGAGCCTTATTTGATTTCTTGCCCCATCAGCTCGGTGAAACAGGAAATCGCCACGGGAGCGCAATTGGAGCTATCAGCGGTGATGGAAAAGCGGATTTGCTCGTGGGTCAAGGATGGTATGAGCAACCTGATCATGATCCCTGGAGTAAGCCTTGGACCTTTCACGCTGATTGGGAGTTGCATGCCAGCGTACCAATGATTGTTGTAGATCTTGATCACGACGGTGATGGGGATTTGATTCACGGTAAAGGGCACGATTACGGCTTACTCTGGTGGGAAAACAAGGGGGCCGATTCGGAGGGTAAATTACAGTGGGATGAGCACATGATCGATGAAAGTTACAGCCAGCCCCACACATTGGCTTGGGCAGATGTGACGGGTGACGGGCAGCCAGAATTGATTACTGGGAAGCGATACTTTGGTCATAACGGACGAGATCCCGGTGGGATGGAGATGCCGTGTCTTTACTATTACCAGTGGAATCAGCCTGAGTTGACCTTCAAGCGTCATACCATCGAAGAAGGACACGTTGGCTGTGGCTTGCAAATTGTTACCACTGATCTGAATGAGGATCAGAAAGTGGACATCGCAGTTGCAGGTAAGAGTGGTACCTACCTGTTGTTAGCTGAGTAGCTTTCAGCAGTCAGGTTTTCTCAATTGCATCACGTAGGTCGCTATCGATCGATAAACGGATCTGCAGTGTGATTTGGGCAATCGTTTGATCTTCTTTAGATGGTGAGATTCACAGTGGAAGTTACCAATTCTGAGGTTTCTGAGACTCCTCGTTCAATCACTTTGCAGGCTGCTCAGGAGACAGTGGATCAGTGGATTAAGACGATCGGCGTCCGTTACTTTGACGAGATGACCAACTTGGCTCAACTCGTCGAGGAAGTTGGTGAGGTGGCTCGAATTCTTTCACGCACTTGTGGTGAACAGTCATACAAGAAAGGTCAAGAGCCGGGTGATTTAGCGGACGAATTGGCGGACGTGCTATTCGTCACCATCTGTTTAGCTAATCAGAGTGGTATCAATTTGACTGATGCCTTTCAGAGAAATCTTGCCAAGAAGACCGGAAGAGATGCGACTCGCCATCAGGAGAATCCCAAGTTGTCGGCACGGTCAAAGACCATAAGTAATGAATGACCATCCTGGAGGGAAGTCAGATGCAGTCTCTATTAGCGATGCTGAAAACCACACACCCACTGCTGGCGGTTGTTTCCATGTTCTTGGCTGTGATGCTTGGATCACCGAAATTAAGTTCGGGTGATGAGGCGAGGGCCACCAAAGAACCTCTCACCCTTTTCGATGGTCGATCAGCGGAAGCTTGGGAATTTCGGGAAAAGGCTTGGGTGGTAGATGAAGATGGCCATTTGACCTGCCAAATGGAAGAGGTGATTCAAAAGAGTGGAAAGAAGAAGATTCGTGGGATGGGATATATCGGGACTCGTGCATCCTTCTCAGATTTTCTACTCGATCTTGAGTATCGGCGCCCTCCGCTCGCCAATACTGGAGTGTTTTTTCGTACTGATCCCATCGATCCGGTTCAATCAGGTTTTGAGATTCAATTGTTGGATGATCAGGGGGTTCAGCGAGAGGGTGTAACACCTGAACCCAAAAAAAGTAACGCTGCACTTTATGATTGCCAGGCACCCACACCGCATCTCCCTCGTGCAAACGGGCAATGGAATCGATTACGTCTTACCTGTCGAGGATCTCGCGTGAAAGGGGAGATGTATAATCAGATCGATAACAAAATTGATTTGCCGCGTTGGCACCATGCTGGGAAAAACCCTGATGGCACTTCCAATAAATTCACGAAACCTCTGAATGCTCGGCCGAAATCTGGACGCATCGGTTTCCAAAATCACGGGAAACAGGTTTGGTTCAGAAACGTTCAAGTGACCGTTCTGGCAGATTGATTGCGGGGATTAATCACTGTTCAAACTGATTCGCTTATGGTTTCCCTCAGTGGCGACTCAAATCTTCAAGTAGCAGTTTGCTCGTGATTCGACTCGACTCGTAGATGACTGGTAAGCCGCTGCCCGGATGGGTTCCGCACCCCACGAGATAATAGCCATCCAATTCTTTGAAACGATTTCGAGGACGACGATGAAGCATCTGCCCCAGATTATGGGCGAGGTTGAACGTGGCACCTCGGTAAATCGCGTACTGATCTTCCCAATCCTTGGGGGTGATGCAGTGTTCAACGCGAATTCGATCACGGATATCACTCAATCCAATCGCACTCAGAGAGTTCAACGTGGTCTCACGAAATCTTTCTTTGTCGCGTTCCCAATCAACATGAGGATGTTGGTGAGTCACAGGCACCAGCACATACAAACCACTTTGACCCTCTGGCGCGAGTGAAGGATCTGTGATGCAAGGGTTCTGGACATAGAAGGATGGATCCTCACTTAGAACGTGATCCACTTCAATTTCTCTGAGGTTACGTTCATAGTCACTGCTAATGTGAATATTGTGATGAGGTAGTTGTTCGTACCTTCCATCGATCCCCAAATACAGCATAAAGGTGCTGCAAGAATACTTCTTTTTCTCAAGCTTCTTATCCGTCCATCTTCGGCGTTTTTGATTTGGAATGAACTTCTGCATCCAGTGCGAAAAATCAGCGTTAACAACAAACGCATCGGCTGAATAGCATCCTTGATTCGTTTGCATTTCAGTGATGCGTTTACCCTGCATTTCGACGGACGTAACCGGTTCGTTCAACTTGATTTCCACACCCATTTCTGTGGCAATCTCCGCCATCCTTTGACTGACCTGAGAGCATCCGCCGATAGGATGCCAGACACCATATTCGTATTCGAGAAAGGATAGGATGCTGAAGAGACTAGGACATTGAAAATGAGACATACCCAAGTACTTGGACTGAAATGCAATGGCGATTACCAGCCGTGGGTCGGTGAAATATTGTTCGAGTTCCTTTCCAAGAGATCGAAAAGGATGGAGGTAGGGGGCAGCTGACAGTGTTGACCTGCTCAGCAGGTCAAAAGCGGATGAGAACGGTGATTCTAAAATGGGGCGAAATTTGGACAACTTTACCCGGTTGTCATCCATGTAGCGTTTTAACGCTCCGATGTCCCGTGGCGATATTTTGCCAATCTGCTGATCCATGCGGTCCAGATCCGGAGTGCAGTCAAGCTGTCCTCCTGCTCCGAATGTCAAGCGATACTGGGGGTCCAGTCGCTTCATCGGAACTTCTTCGAAGAGATCACGACCAACGGATTGGAAGATCTCAGATAGGACTCGAGGGTAGAGAAAAAAAGTAGGTCCACAGTCAAACCGATGACCTTCCAATTCGATTGCGGATGTGCGGCCACCCACTTGGGATCGGCGCTCGATCACCGTGACGTCACATCCCGCTTTAGCAAGTTGCATGGCAGCAGCCAAGCCACCGGGGCCCGCGCCAACGATTACGACCTTGTTTCGTTTAGTACTGCTTGAATTCAATTCCGGTTACCCATCTGCGGAGCATAAAGAGCAGTGGTTCAGCTGACGAATCACCAAGCTTACTTTCAGGAGAATCTCTGTCCCACTGGCCGTCAGCTTGTTGTTTGCGGATGAGTAAGATCCATCTTGCTCAAGCTTTAGTCCTGTACTTTCAGTCCTTCCCTGATCTCTTTTTGCAGGATCTCACTCATGCGATATTCTTGATTACTTGGCGCTTCGATACCAGCGCGGTTTGAGAGGAGTTCCGCTCGTCTCACTGCCTCCAACATATCGTCACTGGAAATCGGGTTCTTCAGTGTCGTTCCAGTGGTGGTGGATCTTGATGGCTGTCGAATCGGCTCCAAAACATCATCTAGATCGAAAGAGAAAACTTTCCCTGTGGAAATCGCCTCTCTGAGTCTTTGTAGAGTCCGTATTGCTTGTTGTTTTTCTTCTTCAGAAATTTCGGCCTCCGAGGCACTTTGGATGGCTTTTTCCAGAGCTTGCAATTCACCCCACTGAAGCACAGGCAGTTTCAAGATGCGTTGCATGACCTCTGCCGCCTGCCAATCTTCAATTTGGCCAGACTTCATCCTTGCCATGAGATCTTCAACTTCTGTGAGTACCTCTTGCTTGGTGACCGGATCAAGCAGGCTCTGTTCAATCGGCGGGATTACTGAGCCTTCGAGTGTTCGCGCTGCGATCTCGGTGCGTTTTTGAAAGATCACCCAAGTCATTAAGGCACACGTGATGAAGCCAACAATTCCCATTAATGCTGCCGCGGCCACCATGGCCGGCATGCAACCTGGACCCTGATCTTCATCTCCCGGAGCAGGGGTGTCGGGATCTGATATGTCTATCTGATCCTCCAACTCTTGATGGTCAGTGGTGGATGGGTTTTCCGATGAAGGCGCATCGGAAAGAACCGATTCGGTAGGATGTTCGGCGTCGGTGTGGGTTGGATCCGATTGGTTCATAGCGTTTGCTTGGATGAGATGAATGCTGCATTCCGCCGAAAAAAGGCCCCTTCGGTACTCGTCGCTTCAGACCAGAGTTGAAAAGTACCTTGAAAAATTGAAGTCAGCCTTTAGGAGTGCACCGTTGCGTCTTGATAAGACGCTTTCCTTGAGGAGTACACCTCGAAATTGTCAGGTCTTGTCAACTCAAAAGGTAGCACAAGACCTATCGGTTAATGGGTGACTTCGCTGAGCTAAAACAACGCGGACCGACGCAAGTCCCTCGTCTTGTCATTCGATTCCAGGAATCGGGGACTGATCGAGAGGGAAATCTACCCAGACACCTAGTCTCGAAATTCGATTTTAAGGATCTTGAATTTCAATTTCCCAGCAGGTGCCTCAATTTCTACCGTCTGTCCGACTTTATTGCCGACAAGTCCCTGCCCGAACGGGCTTGTAACGAGGATCTTTCCCGAGTTGTAATCCTCCTCTCCCGCACCAACCAGAGTGAACTCCTCTTCATCACCATAGGCTAGATCTTCCACGGTAACTGTGCATCCAAAGACGACTTCGTCTTTCGGAAGTGTTGAAGGATCGACGATCGAAGCACGAGCTATCTTGTCCTTCAGTTCGTTGATTTTGGCTTGCAGCATCCCCTGATTTTCACGCTGAGCGTGATATTCCGCGTTTTCTTTGAGGTCACCCTCTTCTCTAGCTTCCGCGATCTTAGCAGTGACCAAAGGCATTTCTTGGTTTTCCAGTCGATCAATTTCGGCTTTGATCTTGTTGTACCCGTTTCGGGTCATTGGTACCGATTCAACCATTGCGAACGCCCCTTATAAAATATTCAAACTCGCAGCTAATTCAGTATTTCCAAGAAATACCATTCCGTAGCTATTCACTGCTCACTCTTCAAAAAAGAAAACCTTTCCCAATTCGGGGAAAGGTTTTCATATATTTTTGCCGTAAACCTATCAAATGTAAAGGCTTTCGGATCCGCAAATGCTGACGGGTTCCCGTTTTTGGTGTTCGATCTGCCTATTCAATCACAAGCTGATCGATGGCCTCCTGCGGTTCGTCTGGGCCACCCTCGTGCGGCAGTGATATTTCTTCATCAATCCAGCGTTTCAAATCAACCAACTTGCATCGTTCGGAACAGAACGGTGGTGAATCCGTTTCATCAAGGTAAAAACTCGTTCCGCAACTTCCGCAAGTCATGGCCGTATTGGACCGACTCCTGAGACTGTTTGAGTTTTTCATAACCAGATCGTGCTGTATGAGTATCTGTTCGATGAGCCCTATTCTTCTAATGTAAGATTCAGAGATTGAGTTGTCGATTGACTTGAGCTCTTTTTCTACCCTGCAAACCTTGGACTCCTACAGCTTGACAATCATCCTCTGCGAGCGAAAAAGTGGCTGCGAGAGAGCTTGTAAGCCGGGTTCTGTCATTCACATCCAACGATGATGAACGAGTGACCATTTATCTGTGCACGACGATTGCTCGTCGCCTCAATTGCGACCTACCCGAGTGTCACTCAGGGCGGACAGCCCTGCGTGGAACATGAGTTCCGCCTCCACTCTGTTTGGTCTAGCTCCGGATGGGGTTTACCTAGCCGCCTGAGTCACCCCAGACGCTGGTGCGCTCTTACCGCACCGTTTCACCCTTACCACGCATACCACCAGTTCATCTTATCGACGTCTCTGGGGCACCGTTCGGCGGTCTACTCTCTGCTGCACTTTCCCTAATCTCGCGACCGGTCGACGTTATCGACCATCCTGTCCTGTGGAGCCCGGACTTTCCTCCAGTGGTAACAAGCCACCAGCGGTCACCCCGCTCACTCGCTAGCCAAGGAAAAGAATGATGGATTGGGAGAGTCTTCACAAGGTGCAAATTGTGAGTAACGGTACAATCAGGAATGGAGCATCCGCATGGCACCATGAAGTATTTTTACTTCACGGCTCGTTCTCGCATCCATAATCTGGATAATTGAGGCAGAACGCTCGATTATCCGCGGCTTAACCTTCACTTTTTTCGGAACGTCCGTGTCGATTCCAACCGACAGTCTAGAAGATCGCGATCAGGATGAAGGGGATTCATCTGTGTCGCATACGGCTTCGAGTGTATCAGAAACACTCGCCGAGAAGCGTATCACCTTGATTGGTCGCTTTGGGGGGATGAATCAGAAGCAAGCAGCTAATGTTCTACGGTCTTACGACGCTGTCATTGTGGATCAGGACGATTCTAATTTGGACTGGATCGTTATTGGTGCTGAGGAGTCTCCCCTTGCGGAAGCGGATTTGTTGAGTAGCCGAATGAGAGACTCCGCTGCGAGGGGTGAGGTGGAAGTCATTCATGAAACGGACCTATGGCAGCGTTTGGGGCTGGTGGATATCGAACAATCCGTTCGTCGCTATCACACCCCCGCGATGTTAGCTCATCTATTGGATGTATCCGTTCATGTCATCAGGAGATGGCAGAGAAGAGGCTTGATCAAGCCTGTCAAGACGATGCACCGGTTGCCCTATTTTGACTTTCAGGAAGTTGCAACGGCCAAGCGACTGGCGCAGTGGATCGTATCGGGTGCCAGCCCGAAAGCGATTGAACAGAGATTGGTTGAATTGGTAGAGGTGCTTCCGGATCTGAAGCGACCCTTGGACCAATTATCCATTCTCGTTGAAGGCAGCCATATTCTTCTGCGCGGTGGTGAAGGTCTGCTGGAACCCAACGGGCAACTTCGCTTTGATTTTGATTCTTTTGAACAGAAACAAGATTCCCGTGGCGATGGTAGTGAAGGCGACGACGGATTCAAATTATCCATTTTTGAAGAACCTCCTGATGTCGTTCCGTTTCGTTCCCCCGAGGATCTATTTGCTGATGATCTTCTAGAAGCTGCTTTTGAAGCGGAAGAGGACGGTAACCTTGAATTGGCGATAGATTTTTGTCACGCGATTCTTGCGAGAGATGGGCCGCGTCCGGATATTGATTTTCAGCTCGGTGAGTTGCTCTACAGATCGGGTGAACTGATTGCAGCGAGAGAACGTTTTTATTCCGCCATCGAAACGGATCCCGAGTTTGTCGAAGCGAGGATGGGTTTTGGCTGAGTGCTTCAAGATACATCGCAGATTGATTTAGCTCTTGCTGCATTCCGCGGTGCTTTGGAGTTACACGAAGATTATTCGGAAGCACATTACCAACTCGCCTGCCTCTTGGATGAATTGGGGCAACGTGTTGAGGCTGAGGTGCATTGGACACGTTTCTTGGAACTCGCTCCCGAGAGCCCTTGGGCTCAGCAAGCAAGAGATCGGCTCACTGATGATCTTGGTTAGTCTCACAGCGGCCAGCCAAAGATTCAGAAAGCGTCAGAGTACCCGAGTCAAACAGTCTCGCTGTCATCTTCACCCTGAGCAGACGCAGAATTTTGAAGAGCTTCGAAGGCCTCCGCGAAATCAGTAGTGTCGCAAACAATTAACCCGTCTTTTAGCACTACCTGACGTTTGGCGGCTTTGGCAACCTCTAGATCGTGAGTCACGAGAATGATTGTAATCGCATCCCGCTCGTTCAATTCCCCGAATAGTTGAATGACGTCGCGACTTGTGCGTGAATCCAAGTTCCCGGTGGGTTCATCGCCAAGCAAAATGCTCGGCTCATTGGATAAGGCTCTGGCTACTGCTACACGTTGCTGCTGGCCACCACTGAGCTGTCCGGGGTGGTGAGTTTTACGATCACCGAGACCTACTCGATCAAGCAGAGCGGAAGCTCGTGCGCGTCTCTGTGATCGAGTCATACCTCGCTGATAGAGAAGAGGTAGTTCGACGTTCTCCAGTGCTGAGGTTCGATTTAAAAGATTGAAACTTTGAAAAACAAACCCAATCTGCTGATTCCTAATCTGTGCACGCTGGTCACGATTCATGGTGACGATTTCGCTGCCAGCAAGTCGGTAAGATCCCGAGGTGGGGCGATCCAAGCAACCGAGTGTGTTCATCAAGGTAGACTTTCCACTACCGGAAGCTCCTACCAGTGCCACGAATTCGCCGCTGTTAATTTCCAAATCGACTCCACGAAGCGCCTCCACTCGAATCTCCTCCAGTTGATACGATTTTGTAATGTTCTGGATGGAGATTAGAGCTGAGTGCGTGTTGTGTGAATCGATCGATGCTGTTGTCATTGTCGATCTAAACTTTTAGTGAGTTCAAAGGTACTCGCGATTTTTGACAAGTCCGGGCATGGGGATGCTGTACTTGCCCGCAGCGTTTGCCTGAAGTGGGGATGGAGAATCAAGTGTTAAATTTTCAATACCCGGTCCAAATTCATGATCATGTTTCATGAATTGTTCAAGTGTAATCTCTTGTCCCGTATGAGCGGCCATACGGCCCATCGATGTCACCGCACTCGCCATGACACCACGCTCTAACTCATTGTAGGGAAGGTCTTCCCGAATCGCGTTGATCAGATCGTTCCATTCAACCTGATAGGGATTTTGAGTTTCTGGTTGTGGGTATTCCCATTTCAATCGACTGTTATCGAAGTTATGTCCTTCAAAGATTCTTGCTTTTGAAGGCCAGTGTGAAGCGGTGGAAATCACCGCCAACCCTTTGGTTCCATGGGCAAAACTCGCAAATTCACGTTTGCATCCCGGGATGGTGCGACCATCAACCAATAGTTTTGTTCCATCCGCAAACGTGTACTCAATGGAGTAGACGTCAAAATTTTGATCGACGGCGTCACCTCGATAGTGGCGTCCGCCCGAGGCGATTGCTTTGACGGGCCAAGCATTCTTCATCCAGCACGATTCATCGATGTTATGAATCAGAAAGTCACTGACAGCCCCACCACTCAGCCAGAGGAACCCATGGAAGTGTTTGATTTGGTACTGCAGTTCAGGAAGACTGCCGTCGTTGGGCGGTGCTGCTGCAGAGCCGGTGGGTCCTGCCATGCGATAAGCACGCATCATCGTGATATCACCGATCTCACCATTCTGAATTCGATCAAACAGTTCTTGTCGAGCGGGGCAGTGACGGCACATTAATCCGACCGCTACCTTCAGGTTTTTCTCTTTTGCAGTTTTATTCAGCTCCAGCATGCGAACCGACGTCGGGGCGTCGATCGTCACAGGTTTCTCCATGAAAACATTCAGTCCCTTTTCGATGGCATAGGAGAAATGCACCCAGCGAAACGCTGGTGGCGTGGCTAGGATGACGACGTCGCCCGGATCAAGAAGATCCATGACCTTCTTGTAAGCATCAAAGCCGATGAATTTATTCTCCTCTGGGACATCTACCTTGGAACCGACATCTTTGTTGCCTGAAAGTGATGCGTAAGAGCGGTTCACGTTGTTGTCAAACACATCAGCGAGTCCTACAAGCTTGGGACCGTTTTCCACCGTCAAGCAATTCAATGCTGCACCGGTTCCTCTTCCACCACATCCAATCAACACGACACGGATGGCGTTATTTTCTGCAGCGTGTACTTTCGGAGCTGCGGAGGTGATAAGAGAACTCGCAGCCGCCACCTTTCCAGTGTTCTTTAAGAAGTCGCGTCGGTTACCCGGTTGCTTATTGGTTGTCATTGTCAATCCTGGTGCTGATTCAGTGCTTAATGAAAATGGGCGTTAGTGTTACCTTGTCGCAGAAAACCTATTTGTCAAACCTATTCGTCTTCTGGGTCTTTCTGTTCCGGAGCGGTTTTACTCCACTTCGTTTGTTTTTCTTCTTCAGAGGGCTCAACGAGAGGCCGCACCACTCGAAATCCAACACTCAACGCATCGGTATGGTACCAAATGCTCTGAGGTAACTGTGGATCTTGCTCCTTCCACTCTTCGCTTGAAGCTTTCCTCGCGGCACTTCGTAAGCTTTCTGGGTCTTCATCCCAACCTCCACCACGAACTACTCTCGGGTAGAGTTCATTAGGGATGTTTAATGGGTCGTTGGCCTTTGCGGTTTGAGAGTAAAATTTTTCAGAATACTGATCGAGTACCCACTCTGACACGTTTCCATGCATGTCATGCAGGCCCCATGGGTTGGGCTTCTTCTGGCCGACTTCTTGGTACTGATCCTCACTGTTGTCATAGTACCAAGCGTATTCCCCGATCGCAGTAGGATCATCCCCGAAGGAGTAAGCGGTGGTCGTTCCAGCACGGCAAGCATATTCCCATTCCGCTTCAGTCGGTAATCGGTAATATCGTCCTGTCTTGACCGTCAACCATTCGCAGTATGTTCGGGCCGCGTGTTGTGTCATGCATATCGCGGGGTATTTCCCTCTACCCATTCCAAAACTCATGTCCGTGTATTCTTCGGTCGGTTTGGAAACCCCGTCTACGAGTGCATCTCTTGGAGTGGCAGGTAGCGATAGCATCTTGCGTCTGAGTTGATCCATCTGGTCTCCCCACGCCTCATACTGATCCCACGTGATTTCAAATTTGCCGATCCAGAATGGTGAGATGTTTACTTCATGCTGTGGTCCTTCATCTTCAGCGTTTCGGTTCTCCTCGGTGCCTGGACTCCCCATGGTAAAGGTTCCACCCGGGATGGGGACCATTTCGATCTTATACTCGGTGTGTTCGATTGGCTCCGAGTAAGGCTTCATTTCGTCTTGGTTCGAAGCGATGGAATCGGGAACCGGAAGGATTGTATCTGGGTCCCGTTTTGAAGGTTCCGCCGCTTGGGCAACGACCGCAAATAGATATAGGGAAAGAGAGACGAACGACAATGCAGTCAGACGATTCATGGAAAGCTCCATGCTTTTTAGGTAGGAATGAGTGCGGGCTGGTTCGGGTATGATTTACCCGGGGCGTCATAGTTTAGCGGGCGCAGGTGCTTTGTGGTACTAAAATTCGTCTCACAAAAGTCAGCGACATTTCCACGCGAACACATCGCACAAGCTTACGGATGTCCCTTGTGTTGGATGATGGGTTGGTGATCCAGTCGCAATCCTTGCAAGGTTAAGAACCTCGCGGATTCGGATCGGCGTCTTTTAGGATCGTTAAGAGATTGATCGCCGACTGTTACTGCTCGAGTGAGAATCATATCGCTACATTTACCTGTGCATCGATTTTCCTGTAGCTCGAGCACGTGGATGGCATTAGCCTAATTTCCACAAACCTATTCCACGAGCTCAGTGACCGATCACCATGAAGGTAAAAGGGAATGCTACCCGCTTTCTCAGGCTAAGCCAGCAGTGAGGCGATAGGCTCACTACCCCCTCCAATCTTGAATGGACGCCCGTTGGGGGCGAATCGCTCTTCCGTGTAGGGT
>JAAXIK010000340.1 GCA_012270385.1 Rubripirellula sp.
GAACCCATGACCTCTTCCTTACCAAGGAAGTGCTCTACCACTGAGCTACAGCAGCGAATCGATAAAAAGCGGGTGAAGGGAATCGAACCCTCACAACCAGCTTGGAAGGCTGGGGCTCTACCATTGAGCTACACCCGCGGTTCGGAAAGCTGGAGTCCGCTGATCCAGCAGACCCAGTACCTGTTCTGTATTTCTCTCAATCTCTATTGTGATTTGTCCGGGGAAACACGACTAAATCGCTTCACCTTACATTTCAGCAGAATGGGGGCTACAGGATTCGAACCTGTGTAGGCGTAGCCAACGGATTTACAGTCCGCCCCCTTTAACCACTCGGGCAAACCCCCAAATTTTCGTCGTCTTTCGCGTTTTTCCAACGCTCACACTCAGATCTTTGTTTTTTTTCTAGCCTCGTCAATCGGTATTGATGCTTGATCAGTCCAATTCGCCCGGATTTCAAGTAGATAGAGGTTTATTCACCCCAAATCAACTCTATTTTCCGTGGCGGATGCTCATAAGAGCCAGCGGAGGGACTCGAACCCACGACCGGCTGATTACAAATCAGCAGCTCTGCCAACTGAGCTACGCTGGCCACTTCCTTGCGAAGTCTCATCGCTATACCACGCTAAGATCTCGTTTCGGAACGGCAGAGTGTAGCGACCGATCCCGATCGAGCAAGGCGAATCCCGTCTCTACAAGCTGATTCTCTCGACTTTTTATCTTCAAAGTATCGCTCGCACCGATCAGCTCCGCAGTTTCCATAAAAAAACAGGCCACCCCATCAGGGGAGGCCTGTGTCAACTTGGATTCGGTGAAGAAAAGCTCTAGCTAGTCTTTGCGCTCTTCACGGTCTCAATGATCACGCTTGCGACTTTATAAGGGTCAGCATTGGAAGCAGGGCGGCGATCCTCAAGATAGCCATTCCAGTCATGTTCCACAGTGAAAATTGGGATCCGAATCGATGCACCGCGGTCGGAGACTCCGTAGCTGAACTTGTCGATCGACTGAGTTTCGTGAAGCCCGGTCAGTCGCTGATCGTTGTCAGCACCGTAGACATCAATGTGTTCCTTGATGCGTGGCTCAAAAGCTTGGCAGACCGCTTCGAATACCTCTTTGCTACCCGCGGTTCGAAGGAGGGTATTGGAGAAGTTCGCGTGCATGCCGCTGCCGTTCCAGTCACCTTTGACGGGTTTAGGATGCCAGTTGATGCACATTCCGTATTTCTCGGCAGTACGCTCAAGTAGGTATCGCGCGACCCAGATCTGATCACCGGCTTCGGCGGCGCCTTTTGCGAAGATCTGATATTCCCATTGGCCCATCATCACTTCCGCGTTGATACCTTCCACATTCAGGCCCGCCTCGAGGCAGAGCTCAAGATGCTCTTCCACGATCTCACGTCCCACTGCTTTGCCGGCACCGACACTGCAATAGTAGGGACCTTGAGGTCCGGGGTAACCTTCAGCTGGGAAGCCAATAGGCAGATTGGTTTCAGGATCCCAGATGGTGTATTCCTGCTCGAAGCCAAACCAGAAATCATCGTCGTCGTCGTCGATGGTGGATCGGCCGTTGCTGGCGTGTGCAGATCCATCATGGTTGAGGACTTCACACATGACGAGGAAGCCTGTGCCAATTCGATCGGGATCGGGGCAAACGTATACCGGCTTGAGCAGGCAGTCTGACGATCCGCCCGGAGCTTGTTCGGTCGAGGAGCCATCAAAGCCCCACATCGGAGCATCTTCTACTTTACCGCTGAAGTCTTCAACGATATTTGTTTTGCTGCGAAGACTCTGAGTAGGCTCGTAACCGTCAAGCCATATGTACTCCAACTTGCACTTGGTCATTTCTGCGATTCCCCTTTGTGAATCAGTGATGTGGAACATTGTGTCGAGGGGTTCGTTGCTTTGAACCCAATCGATATTTAACGAAGTATTCCTAACGGAAATCTACCTACCTCCGCCCGGACCCATGACTTTGATTGGCTGCCGACCATGCGGTCGACGCGATCGAGTCAATGGGGACGACAACATCACATTCCCTCGCGAGCCGTCTCACTTAGTGGCTTTTACCATAATGAAATTTTGAATTTGCGAAAGTGGCGAAGTCCCCAGCTGGTGGCCTGAAATGCAGGATTTATTGAAGCTTTTCCGTAATCGTTTGGCTGTCACGATAGCCTAACCGGCAAGCTTTTACACGGATCTGATCTCCGCCATTGGGCAGTTTGAGCGGGCTGGTGAATAGGTTCCAGCGGCTCCACCGATCCCCCCGTTTGATTTGGTAGACAATTGATGAACCTTCCGTAGGGCAGGTAAGGGAGAGATTGCCTCCAACAAGATCCATTGATGGTGTTTCTGTAGCCGGTATTTTTCCGCCCGGTTTCATTTCATCCATGAGTACAGCTTCGGCGACCATCCCCGTATCTCCCAGTTCATCCTGAAGATTCTCTGCCGCCGACCGCATGGCTTGCAGCCGCTCTGAGTGTTCTGCAGAACCCGCCAGATTATTTAGCTCCCAAGGATCTTTTTCGGTGTCATAGAGTTCTTCGATCGGCTTCGGGTGTTGAAACCAGTTATTCTGTCCGCCCGTGAGTCGGTCAGCAGCAGCTAATCTCCGCCAGTCTTGCATCGCTGGCATCTGGTCCATGTAGTCGATGTGTTGAGCGTATGGGATGTCCGGATTGTAGTTTCGAATATATTTCCACCGGCGATCTCTGACTCCGCGTTGAAGCTCAAAGGCTTCGTCCATGCGATCGCGATGAAAAAAGAGATAGTCAGGCTCTGCTTCTTTTTGCTCCCCGATCAGGACTCGACCTTGCATGGAGTTGGGCACGTCCAGTCCGGCGACGGCAAGCATGGTAGGAGGTAGGTCCAGAACCGTGACCAGGTCCTCTCGCACGCTACCTGAATCAATCTTGCCTGGCCATCGCATGATCATGGGGATCAGTGTGCCACTGTCATAAATCCAACGTTTGCCTCTTGGCATTCCCATGCCGTGATCGCTCCAGAAGACCACAAGCGTATTATCCGCTAATCCGTCGCTATCGAGTCGCTCGAGGATCTCACCTGCCATCTGATCCATCAGAGTGATGTTGTCGTGGTACCAGGCCCAGTTTTTCCGAACCGAAGCGGTGTTGGGAAGGTAATCGGGAATCGTATCGCCCACGGCTGCGGGGTCTCTCTGGTTCTCGGTTCCTATTTTGCGGATGACCTCAGCATGACGTGCCTCGCCATGTCGGATCTGACTTTCATGGCACACCGTAATATTCACCACGCTGAAGAAAGGTTGGTCGGGATCCGTTCGTTCTCTCCAGTCTGCATGACCATTGCCCTGTCGGTCCCAGATGCTATCTGTGGGTGCAAATTGGTAATCCGTCTTGCTACGGTTTGTCGTGAAGTAACCAGCTGCTCGTAAGTGCTCGGCGAATGCCTTCACCGAAGGTGGAGGAATGATCTGACTGCGCATATGCTGAGAGCCGATCGACGGTGCATACCTGCCCGTGATGACTGAGCTTCGAACGACGGCACAGACCCCCGCCGGTGTGAATGCTCTTTGGAATTTTGCCCCTTCCTTGGCCAAGCGATCTAGATTAGGCGTGATCGCGTGCTTGTCGCCGTAGCATCCTAAGTTGGGTGAGATGTCCTCGCAGCTTATCCAAAGGATGTTGGGGCGTGCATCTTCAGCCAATGCGAAGGAACTCAATGGGATAAGTGAGCTGATGAAGGCTACTAAGGTCAGCGAGGATTTGATCGTATTGAGATGATTGAACATGGATAGCAATTTCATGGTGAATATCATTCGAAGGCGGTGAGGTTTTTTTAGGTTCAACGTCATCGCGTCACTTCTTGTCCGACGTTATTTTTCGCAGAGCGTTGATCACTTCTCCACCGAGGTGGTAGTCGCCGCCTTTGGTCCCCGGTCGATTGGCCTTCAATGTCTCCTCGAGCGCTTCCTTGGCCGCAATCGCTGGGGGCCCAATTTGCCCTATCAGGAAGGCTGCCGAGCAAGCCATTCCCCGTTCGGGGTAATCAAGCGTCTTGATCATGAATTGCAAAGGGTCCTTGAGTTCTCCAGCGCGGCACAGTGCATAGGAAGCGGCTAGTCTTACCGAGTGCATTGGATCTTGCTCTTGCACTTCACGAAGTTTTTTTGCTGCTGCCTTCACGGATTTTCCAGCGAGATCACCCAAAGCTTCCGCAGCGATGTACCGCATTCCTGGGTCGGTATGGGAGAGGGTGGCCGTGAGTGGATCAGCGGCTCGGTGGCCGAATCTCGTCAGCGATCTTGCTGCTCGCAGTCGAACCTCTCGCTTTGGCGATTGGAGCAGTTCCGAGTATTCCGAGAGGGTTCTGCCGGCCACTCGCTCCACTGTCTCAGCGGAGTGAACGGTACTCATCTCAACGGAGCAAGAGAATACAAACGTTAGAGCAAAGCTCATCAGGGTTGGCGGTTGATGTCGAAGCATGCAATTCACGAGGGTAAGTTGATTGGCGAGCGTTGGGGCAAGATTCCCCAACCCATTCTTTTGATGTTTTTAAAAAAATGCCGCATCGTTGCAACGATCGGCTATCCCGAGGTTATAACACGGTGCGCATTCGCATGAGCCATCCCTAGAATTAATTCTGAGATTGCTTATGGTTTTGCATCGATTCCTTGGGGATTTACGTGACACCCTACGGATGCTCCGTTTGGGTGATCGGCGATAGCCTACCATGAGCCAGCAGACGGCATGTGGATTCCTAGGGAGCTGCTACTACCCTCGTCACTTCCAAAACCTAAACGCACTTGGTGAGAATATGAAAGTCGCAACATTTGATACCGACAAAGGAATCATTCGAATTGAATTGTTTGCTGAGCAAACACCAAAGACCGTCGAGAACTTTGAAACCCTCTGCGGTAAGGAATTTTATGATGGTCTAAACTTTCATCGTGTGATCAGCGATTTTATGATTCAGGGCGGTTGCCCCTCCGGCACGGGTACTGGCGGTCCCGGCTATCAGTTTGAGGATGAATTCCATCCTGATTTGCGACATGACGGACCAGGCGTCTTGTCCATGGCCAATGCCGGCCCCAATACCAACGGTTCACAATTCTTCATCACACATGTTGCTTGCCCTCATCTCGATGGTCGGCACAGCGTTTTTGGAAAGGTTATTGAAGGCCAAGACGTGGTCGATTCAATTGCGCAAGGCGATAACATCAAAACGATTCGTGTGACAGAAGAATAACACGGTGGTTGGAGTGGCTTGGTAGAACGAAGACACAGTAACTCCAACCCTTGCATAGCCGAATACTTCGGAAGCATAACTCCAAGAGCATGGCATCCCCATCTATCTGATACCATGTTCGGGGTCGTGACTGGTTGTCGCGCGGCGATGTACTGCGAAGTCAACGTCAGCACTATGATTCAGCAGGTATACGTGTCTGGGCGTACACAACTGGACGAATGTTGCTGGCTGTACGTTGTTGGGGAGACGACGCGCACCGAACGTGAGAGTATCTGAAAATGGCAGCGCGAGACGGGATGAATCAGTCGATAACGGTCGGTCGTCTCGCGGTTCGCTGGTTTTTGGGTGGTGTCGTAGGAACCTGCCTGATTGCCTTCTCCTCGCCTTGGTTTGTCCGCAGTTATCAGCCACTTGTGGTTGATCCAATACGAAAGACATGGGTCCTGCCCCCTAACGCTCACTACCGATGGCGTAGTGAAGGCTATGCGGAGACACAAATCGGGCCCTTGGGCATGCCCGGAAGAACTCAGTCGCTGCAAATTAACGCAAACCCAACTCCATCCTCTTCATCCAAGCCCCTTAGGATTGCTCCCCAACCCCTTAGGATTGCTCTTTGGGGC
>JAAXIK010000094.1 GCA_012270385.1 Rubripirellula sp.
GCAATCTCGGCGATCATGACCGCCGAGCAGCTAGATAACAGCCCCTCGCTTCACACTTTCGAATCTCCACCCACCAAGACACTCTATGACCACCGAACGCGACCCTTCGAAACTACGATCCCATCGCTGGTTTGCTCCTGACGATATGCGATCCTTTGGTCACCGTTCCCGACTCAAAGCGATGGGGTTTGATGATGTTGATTACCAAAACCGACCGGTGATCGGGATCCTGAATACATGGAGCGAACTCAATACCTGTCACTCGCATTTCAAACAGCGAGCCGACGATGTTCGACGCGGCATCTTGCAAGCGGGTGGATTTCCAGTGGAAATTCCCGTCATGTCTCTCGGTGAGATGCTGATGAAGCCAACCACCATGCTCTATCGCAACCTGCTCGCGATGGAAGTGGAAGAGGTGCTTCGCTGCCATCCGATCGATGCCGCCGTTTTAATGGGTGGCTGCGACAAGACCGTGCCCGCCATGTTGATGGGTGCAATCAGCGCCGACATCCCTTCGATTTTCCTTCCCGCTGGCCCCATGCTGAAAGCGAAGTGGAAAGATGTCACGCTCGGCAGCGGTAGCGACGTCTGGAAATATTGGGATGAGCGAGTCGCGGGAAACCTTTGCGATAGTGATTGGAAAGGTATTGAAAACTGCATCGGCCGCTCCGCAGGAACCTGCATGACGATGGGCACGGCAAGCACCATGGCTTGCGCGACCGAAGCGATGGGCTTCTCGCTACCCGGCGCGGCAAACGTTCCCTCGGTTGTCGCGGAACACGCTCGACTGGGAACGCAAACCGGTCGGCGAGCCGTCGACATGGCATGGGAAGAATTAAAACCTTCTACCTTCCTCACCTCCGAGTCGATCGATAACGCCCTGATGACCAGCTTTGCGATTGGCGGTAGCACCAATGCAATCGTTCACCTGATCGCGATCGCCGGACGCCTCGGAATCGAACTGACTCTTGATCGCTTCGACGCACTCTCCCGCATCACACCCGTCCTCGCCGACATCCGACCGGGTGGAAGATTCTTGATGGAAGATTTCTTCGACGCGGGTGGCCTGCGAGCGATGCTCGCCCGGATGACCGACCTACTGAACACCGAATGCAAAACCGTCACGGGTAAAACTCTCGGGGAACAGATCGAAGGCTCAGAGGTCATCGATAACGAAGTCATTCGCACACGAGAGAATCCTGTCGATCCCGCGGGCGGCACTTGCCTACTCAAGGGTAACCTTGCACCCAATGGCTGCGTGATCAAGTCGATCGCTGCTGATCCGAACCTGCTGCAACATCGCGGCCCTGCGGTTGTTTTCAATGATTACCCCGAGATGAAAGCGAAGATCCATGACCCCGAAATCAATGTGACGGCGGAGAGCGTTTTGATCATGCGAAGCGCCTGACCTCTCGGCGCAACAGGATTCCCCGAGTGGGGCATGTTGCCAATCCCGCAGAAGCTACTGCAAGCCGGCGTTCGAGACATGGTCCGACTGAGTGATGCGAGAATGAGCGGGACAAGCTACGGGACCTGCGTCTTACACATCGCCCCCGAAAGCGCAGCGGGTGGCCCCCTCGCACTCGTCGAGACGGGCGATGAGATCGAGATCAATGTTCCCGAGCGAACCATCCACTGGCATGTGAGCGATGAAGAAATTGAGAAACGCCGCGCCGCTGCACCACCGCTCTCCGAACCACCCGAACGTGGTTACCAACGCATGTACGCCAAGCACGTCACTCAAGCCGACCAGGGCTGCGACTTTGATTTCCTCACCGGTCGCTCCCCCGGCCAAGAACCCAGTATTCATTAAGCGGTTGATCTTCACTCGCTTCTCGGCATTCTCCTTCCTTGCTCCATCCATTCATCCGTCGGACAACTCAGCATGCTTGAATCTGCTTTCTCCATTGAACAACTTCGAGAGTCGGTCATCGCGGTGCCTCCTTTGGCTCGTGATGCTTCGGGTGAAGTTTGTCCTATCGAAAATGGAAAGATCATTCAGTTCCTTGAAGCGGGCGGTATTCGATCGCTGCTTTATGGGGGCAACGCAATCTTTTATCACATTCGCATGAGTGAGTATGCAAAGACTCTCGGTATGCTCGCTGAACAGTCGGGCCCCGAAACGGTCGTCGTGCCATCCATTGGACCTGCTCACGGGTTTGCGATGGATCAAGTGGATGTGCTTCGTGATTTCAACTTTCCGACCGTCATGCTGCTGCCAAGCCGGGATGTAGTTGACCAAGCAGGAATTGCTCGATCGGTAAAAACCATTGCGGACCGACTGGGTAAACCGATTGTGCTCTACATCAAGTTTGATCGATGGATGGATCCGAAAATGGTCCAAGCCCTCGAGGCCGATGGAACGATCTCTTGGATCAAGTACGCGGTCGTTCGCGAAGATCCTGCAGACGATGACTACCTACGCGAAATTCAGCAAGTTTTTCCATCGGAAAGAATCATCAGCGGCATCGGTGAACAGCCAGCCATCGTTCATCTTCGCGATTTTGGAGTAGCCGGTTTCACCAGCGGCTGCGTCTGCGTGGCTCCGGATACTTCGATGCAGATGATGAAAGCGATCCACAGCGAAAACTACGAGCTGGCGGAGTCCCTTCGCCAATGGTTCCTGCCGCTAGAAGATTTACGCAACCAAATCAATCCTATCCGCGTGCTTCACCATGCCGTTGAGCAGGCGGGCATTGCAACGACCGGCAACATCATCCCGATGCTGAGCGATTTATCCAGCGATGTGATCGAACAGATTCGCGTTGCGGTCCAGCAAATGTTACAGTCAAAACCCTAAATCCAATCAAGTCAAATTCATTCTGGCTATCCATCCTCAAAGAGCTTTACCATGTTCCTACGTCATCTCGCTCTTCACCTGTGCCTTGCCGCTCTGACCACTTCACTCGTGAGTGCAGAGCGTCTTTCTCCGGAACGCCTGTGGGACATGAAACGCATCGGTGACTCGGCGGTCTCACCGGATGGTGCACACGTTGCCTATCTCGTCACCCAATATGACCTTGGTGAAAACAAAGGCACGACCAGCTTGCTGCTTCAGGAGCTGCCAAAGGATCTGAGCACCAACACCAAAGCTCTGGCTTTTCAATCGGATCTCATTCGCAGCGAAGCCAAAGTTTTATTGAGTGATGTAAAAGGATTGCACTCGCTGAATTGGCTGAATCATTCGACAGGCCCCAAGCTCGTCTACATTGCCCCCGCTGAAATGGAAGTCCCTGCTTCCGAAGAAGGTGAAGAAACAGCCGAAGAAGATGCAGAACCTGAAACCGTTGAGAAGCCGCAAGCATGGCTCCTCAGCCCCGAGGGTGGCGACCCGGTACAACTGACATCGGTCGAAGAGGGAATCAGCAATCTGAAATCGTCACCTTCAGGAGATGCCATCGCTTTCACCGTTGACATCACCATGGATAAAACCGTCAATCAGATCTATGAGGATCTACCCAAAGCGGATGCTCGCATCATTGATTCTTTGATGTATCGACACTGGAACCAATGGCATGACTATGCCTATAGCCATCTGCACGTGGCGACCATCGATGCTAAAGGAGTTGCTTCCGAGCCGATTGACCTGATGGATTCGATGAAAGCCGATTGCCCTGTGCCACCGTTTGGTGGATCCGAGCAATTTGCATTTTCACCTGACGGCAAAGAGATTGCACTTACACTTAAGCTTGTCAACAATCCTGCGGAAAGTACGGACACCAATGTCTATGTGGTGGATATCCAAGGAGGTGCACTAAAGAATCTCACACCGGGCATGCCAGGCTATGACATGAATCCTGTCTATTCCGCCGACGGCAACTACATCGCGTTCCACTCCATGGAGCGAGCAGGTTTTGAATCGGACCGCAATCGAATCTTCACCTATGATCGCAAGGCCGAGACTCTTTTTGAAGTCACTCAGGGTCTCGATCAAACCACTCATGATGCCACTTGGAGCAACGATGGCTCCACCCTCTTCTTCGACAGTGAAACTCGTGGCACCCATCAGGTTTACGCCATGGGTTCGGATGGAAAAGGCAAAGAACAGCTTTCCTCAGGATGGTTCAACTTCTCGATCGTGGATTCTTACAACAGCGGAGAAGGGAAGAGCACTCGGCTTTTGCTCAGGCAGCAAAGTATGCTCCGCCCAACCGAACTGGCAATTCTCGACACGGAAACAAAACAGCTGGTGACAATCACGGATGTCAACGATGACATCTATCAAGAACTTGAACTGCCCACCATCGAAGAGCGTTTCTTTACCGCGAGCGATGGAAAGAAGATTCAGAACTGGGTAATTCTGCCACCGGATTACGATGCGGACTCCGAAAAGAAGTGGCCCATGCTGACGTATTGTCAGGGCGGCCCTCAGGGACAGATCGGTCAGTGGTTTTCCTATCGCTGGAACTTTCACATGATGGCTTCCAAGGGCTACGTGGTCCTGGCAGTCAACCGCCGCGGACTTCCTGGTTTTGGCCGAGAATGGAATGACCAAATCAGCGGTGACTGGGGTGGCCAAGCGATGCAGGACATCCTTGCCGCAACCGATGGGATGATCGCCGACCCGAGCATTGATCCTAAACGCGTCGCCGCCATTGGCGCCAGCTTTGGTGGCTACACGGTCTACTGGTTGATGGGGAATCATCAGAGTCGGTTCTGCTCGATGATCTCCCACTGTGGGGTATTCAATCTCGAATCCATGTATGGATCGACCGAGGAACTGTTCTTTGTGAACTGGGATCTGGGTGGACCCTACTGGAAGAGCAAGGAAGCGGCTGCGGATTACGAAAGGTTCTCGCCCCACAAATTCGTGGGTAACTGGAAAACACCTCTGCTTGTCATCCACGGTGAAAAGGATTTCCGAGTGCCGGTTACTCAAGGCATGGAAGCGTTCACCGCAGCACAAGTTCAAGGTGCACCGAGCCGGTTCCTCTACTTTCCTGAAGAAGGCCACTGGGTCCTCTCCCCACAAAATGGGGTGGTCTGGGGACGCGTCTTCTTCGACTGGCTCGATCGCTTCTGCAAATAGCCTGAGTAGCGGTTAAAGAAACTCCTGATAACTTTTTGATTTCTTCCTCGATCTCGGATGGCATCCTCTGGTGATTTTCGCCTATAGGAAATCATCCAAGAGTCTTGTTGTTGGGTTGGGATGATGTGAGTGTCATCACCATCGATCCCCTCCCGACTCGCCCCGATTCCATTTTCGGCACTCGCGAATTTGAGTGACAAGGAAGTTATCAGGTGTTCATTTCATCCACCGCACCCGCGTGCTATCGCCACCCATTGGCCGGACGAAGTCGATCTCTTTCCCCTCTCTACCTCTGCTTGCTAGCAACAGCACTGGTTTGGGCATCTCCTTCGGTGAGTGCTCAGACGGGTGACTCGTCGACCGTCGCTGCAGTGAGTCCCGAGGGGGACACCGAGGTTGAGGTACAAAAATTATCTCTGGCGGATGCCAAAGCTCTCTCCGAAAAGGTGCTCAACGATTCCGGCATCGAGGACTCTGCCAAAGAGATGCTCAAGCCGAAGTTTGATCAGGCGATCGCGGATCTGGAAGAAGCCGCAACGTTACAAGCATCAGCGGAACGATTCCGCGCATCCCTGGAGACCGCTCCCAAGGAAGCAGAAACGAAACGTCAAGAGACCGCCAAGCTTCCCAATGCAGAGGAAGCCGGGACGGTCATCGGTTCTTACGAATCCAGTGTGGAATTGATTCGAGAACTCGCGGCAGCCAAATCCAATCTCGAGTCACTGCAGGATGAAATGTAAAAGGACACCGCGCAACTAGAAACAGTCACGCAACAACGTCCCAGACTGCT
>JAAXIK010000497.1 GCA_012270385.1 Rubripirellula sp.
ACCATTTCTCGAGTTTAAGTTTGATCGGCCATTGGGTGGTCCATTGCAAGTTCGTTAAGTCGAAGACGATCGACGCGGTCCTCCCTACTATCAGATCGATGACATTGGTTCAGGAAAATCTGCCAAAGGTACGATCATTCATGATCCGGACGATGTTCGGGACCTGCCCCCGATGCAACGGGGTGACCTGTGAGCATGCAAGAAGCCCAGAAGAATCAAGCGTCTGTCACCGAATGTGATCTTGGAGGTGAAGCTGGCGATTTCTTGGCTTTGGTCATTACGATCTACAACCTTCGCCACAACCTGTTGACCTCTGTTTCAGAAATACAACGGCGCAAACTGCTGGATGTAGAAAAAGTGCTCCGGGAAAAAGGGGAGCAACTTGGGCTTGCGGGTTGGATACAGGCTTACCTTCCGGAAAGTCTTATTCACCATTACAAGACAAAGCTGACGTTGAAGGAAATCCAGACAAAGACTTGTGACATCTTCAGGTACTACCATGATCTTCAAAGTGCATGTCGAATGCGTCAGCAATCTCAAAGCCAGCTGGAGCAATCGGGCCGGCGGTTAAAAAGAATTCGGGAGCGAGTTAACGAAAAAGAAAGCAGGCCCATGCATCCGACGAAACGCGATGCGGAGCTGCGGAGAAGTAAACCAGAGAGTAACCAGACGCCTCGTGGGATTGATGCTGATAGCAATCCATCACGAAAAACGCAGTCTGAATCGAGTCTTGAGGCAGTATCTGATGACGCATCTGATGCTCGTTCCAATGGGGAGTTCGTGTCAGACAGCCTTCAGCGAGAAGGGAGTTCAATCGAACGCTCTGCCGATTCTGAAAGGGAATCGAAGAGCGACGAGAGACTCGAGATCGCTGAATCCAAACGAAAGACTGAAGACAAACCGCAGCTTAGCAAAGAAATAAGTGACCTTCGTGAACAAGAAAAACAGAATAATGATCTGCAAGAGACCTACCGAAAAAATGTTAAACGCTGTGATGGAATCCAGCATAATCTTGATCAGGTTGTGAGAGAATGGCGGCGGTCTTGGACCGTCCAAATAAAGTGCCCAAACACAGCATGTCAAGTTGGATGGCAGAAGGGGTTTGCAGATTGGCAGGAGGTGAAAAAGGACTTCACATGCCCTAGGTGCCAGAAGGAAACGATAAAGGTACCAAAGATTCCTTCGTTCGATGATTTGCGCGATTCATTGCAAGATTTGCTGGTTCGTTCTGGGAAGGAAAAAACGCTTGGTGATCTGTGGGTTGCTGAAGCTGAAGCATTAGATTTCTTAGCGTCGTTTGCCGGAGAACGCCCTCGTCCAGTTTCTTCGGTTTTAGATGAAGTCAGCAAGCGTGTTCGTGAACTTGAAAAGAGTCTTGATGATTTTGGCAGGGGAGTATTGGCGAATATCGATAAAGTCTCGGCAAAAGAGATGCGAAAAAACGGCCGTGAAAAAATCGGGGAGATAATTGGGTCGTCCAGAAAGGACCCCCAAAGTCATATCGAGCGGATGTGTTCATTTCTGCAGGCTGAGAAAGAGGGGGAGAAGGACGTTAAGGTTCATGAATGATCACTCGAAGTCTAAGAGTTGTTGAACTACTATTAGTAAATTTTTTTGTATACTTCGAATCCCATGCTCCATTTGCGCGATTTGAATGCGGAATTCCGTAAGTGGTTGGGTGAGAAAACTAAGTTTTCGTTGTTGAGCAGGCTGCAGAATCAGGCGGATAGCCAACCTTTGGATCATTACGAGCTGGGCGAATTACTGAAGATTGAAGAGTCGGTCGATACGAGGGCTCGTCTACGATTGGCTTACCATGCGCTTGCGAGCATTGAATGCAAAATTGGCGAAGTTGAAATAAGCCAGGCGTTCGAAGATGCAGTAAAGAGTTTCTGTGACGATGTCTTCAAAACTAAGACGATCAGCTTTCTTCCAATACTCACAATTAAGACTGCTGAACAGGAAATGCTGGTTGAAAGTGCGAAGTTGACGGATCCAAATCAAGATCGTCCGCGAGTCCAGTATCTGGGGTATCAGGTCAAACGTTCGGTCAGCGGAGTCGCGGCTGGCTCGGATGTAGTCGCTGATCGCAAACTCACGGTTCAGTATCCGGAAGATTTGGAAACGCTTTCGTCGATTGCGAGAAAACTGAGGCATTTGATTGAAGAGGATCGCTACTCGCATGCTGCCAGAGAAACACTCCGACAATTGGGTCAGGAATCAGGTTGTTAGGGTTTTGAATCACTGAAGCCGGATGATCCCTTTTTGAAAGACATGCGTGAGTTGGTAGCGTTCTTGATCAATTACGTCGGCGACAGTGAGAGTGGAAAGGAGGCTGCCCTTCTCATAGAAGAGCTCCGCAAGAAAGAATTTTCGCTTGAAACTGAATCCAAACTCCGGCTGGATTGCGTCGAAAAGCAGCCACCGTCTTTCTGTAAGTCGGACATTGCGAAACCTCGTGCGTTTTTACTTCGTTTTTTGAAGGTGGATGAGGAACAGCAGAAAACGATTTTTGAGTCGCCTTTTTTTGAATACCCAGCAGATCTGAGTGATGGGCTCGTTGGTTTGCTTGCCGACAACAGCCTTTGGACAAGGCTTTTCCGTGAACGTTGTGGTGAAGCTGCTGCGGCAGCGCTCCAGAATGTGGTCAACAGGGAATACGACATGCTCGAAGATCCGAGCCAAAGGCATCGGCATGGTTTGGGTGTGGCAGTCGTTGATTTGCTGGGAGCTTTGCTTCAGGGTAAATCGAAGCTTGAACGGAAGGATGATGTGGATGCAAAAGTGCAGGACATATTGACGAGAGCGTCAGAGAAATACGGAATCTCGTTTAATCCGGACACGCGTCAGAATCGGGAGCTTTGAAATCAACGAGTGAGTTCAGAATATCTGCAGCAATTCGACATTGATAGGATTGAAGTCAAAGAAATATCCAGCCCCAGATACACGCTGCGTGAATTTGGCTTTGAAGAACGTAAGGCCAAGTTGACGGTCGAGGTTCCACCGGTAGCACCATTGAACTCCCATTTGACGTTTCTGGTTGATGAACGTGTTTGGGATGATCTTGGCTCGCTCGAAGGCCTGAGTTTGAAACCACCACTCTCATTCAGTTCCGCGAAAGATCGGCATCTTTATCACGGAAACAATGACCAGCTGGAACTGATCTGGCGGTATATTCAGCAGTGGTATCGTGACCCGGCTCAAGGAAAAAAATGGGTTTGTGATCAGATGATGCGTAAGCGTAGCGATTGGCTCCGGGTGTTGTGGCAGTTGATCGAGAACGGTGAGTTCAGACTTGCATCTGCGGATTCTGATTTCATCGATCGATTCAGACAATTCTTTGAATCAGCATGTGGGGTGGTTGGACGTGCGAATCGAGAGGTGAGTTCGATCCAGAGCTGGATCGTAGGCAAGTTTGTAGACCCAGATGGTGTTTCAAAATCTCCCTTTCATGAAGTGGTGTCAGCCTTTGCCAGCCTGAAAGACCAAGGCTTGAATATGCCCCTGATGCGATTATTGCAGGATGTGGGAATCGAGTTGCAGGGCTGGAGCCAGTTTGAGGGCAAGAAATATCAGGCCCTGGATCAGGAGCTCAAAGAATCGATTCCCTGCAAAGCATTTCAGGAAGGGACACTGCTTGGTGACCTGTATCTGAATGACCTTTCGCTCTATGAAGATGGGCAGATGAAGCCGATTGTAGCGGTGTCAGCTGGGCCACCCACACCAGAAGGGTTGAGTCGCATTGAAGCTTTGAAAAATGTGCCGGAAAAAGGTGTGCGTTGTGATGAGACTATTTCCTTCATGCGTGAAGAGTTGCCAAACGCAAAGGTCCGTGGTGAATCGCACATGCGTCAAGCCGTGCAAACACTCTTTCGTGAGTTGACGGTTGTGCTGGATGAAAGCGAGCTTTCGTATGAAGAGCAGGATGTTGTTTATGAGGCTGCTGATGCCTATTTGAAGCATGAAATGTCGATGGAGCTATTCTGGCCGCGTAACAAACAGGATTATGGCAGTGAGTGGGATCATTGGCTGGATATTGAAGAAGACAGCGGGGGGCAGGAATTTGACTGCAGGGTGCCCGGCTTGAAAGATCGTGAGTCAAACCGACCGTTGTTGAAGGCTCAGGGAAATGTTATCTGAGAAGGTTATCTACGAAAGCAAGCTTATGAGTGGAAAACAAGTGAGTAATCCGTTTGAAATTGCAGCGGTCCCCAAGTGGTTTTGGGTGATTGGAATTGCAATGGGTTTGCTTGTGTGTTGGCTGTTGTTTGGCCAGGGCGATGAACCTGTGCTGGGGCTGCAGATGTACAAGCCTTTGCACATGTTTCTCTGCTGCATGCACGCTCTGGTTTTGGCTGTTTTTTTGACCGTCTGCTATCAGTTGATTCTGGTGTTGATGAATGGGCGGTCTCTAGGCACCGAGGATCGCTACCATTTGTTGTGTGATCATTTTTTGCCTGAGTATGCAGATGTAGCCAACCCAGAGCAGGTTGAGGATTGTTCGCATCGTTTGCTTGAAGAGGCGACGGCAGCCCACAATCGTCGATTTGTGCTGATGACAACTGTCGCACTGCCAGTTTCGGTGATCGCATATTTGGGTTTTCTATTTGGGTTACGTGGGTCTTCGTTGGATGTGATTGAAAAATCCAACCTTTTTGCAAACTTACTCGTGACCCTCGTCGAATGTGTCTTGCTGGTGATGTTCATTGGTATCACTTCGTTGCTGGCAAAGCAAAGGAATGCAGCGTATGCAACGCAGTTGACGAAGATGATCGCTGCTAAATATCGCAGTGGTGATTTGGCACGACGTGCCAAACCTGCGGCTGGACCGCCAATGCACGATTAGACCCCGCCGGAAATTGACATGAGGCTCGGTGCTGAGGACATGCCAAGTGAACAGACTGTTTTTCCAGCCGGTGATGACGACGATTTGCCTCCGACCGTGCTTGGGAATGATGCGGGGAGTCTAAAAAAGGAGCGGGGGACTGGTAACCGGTCCCGCAGACGTCGTGGTGGAGTGTGATAAAGTCCGGGTTCATAACAATGAAGCTAACGTCTTGTAGGTAAAGTGATGTGGATCAAGTCTTGGGAATTCGTAAGTGTCATCGCCGCAGCTCTCTGGTGTCTCGGGTTGTCGTGGGTTGGTGTTGAACAGTTTACAGTTGCAACCTCACAGCCTGCTGTTGTTCCCCAAGTGAGTGTCGTCAGTTGGAAGCAGCCTGGCTCGGGATCTCCAACAGAAGATCATGAAGATTATCTGGCGAGACAGGTCGAGTTGAAAATCTCGCCACCATTTGATGTCGAAACCACTGTCAAAGTGCAGACAGAGCTGAATGGTAAAGCAAAGTTGTTAACGGCCAAGGTTCCAATGGGGGTTCAGTACTTCAAGGTCGGTTTCGATCATGGAGTGCGGGACAATCTTTACATTGACGAAGTCGTGCAGTGCACGATACAGGCGGGCCCCGGTCAGCGCGTGGGAGCATCTGCTCTTCATTTGGCACAATTTCCCGGAGTGCCTAATAAAGCAACCCTGATCTCATCAGACAGTTACCTTCAGGGCGGTGAGCGAGACAGTCTGGAAGTGTCACTCGAGTTGAAGGGGCGCGTTAAGGAAGACTTTGAATTTCCGCTGACGCTCGAGCCAGAAAAAGGGTTGGTGGCACTTGATTCCCTATCACAGAGGGGCCAAAAGGGGCAGCTTGTAAGCGAGACCGTCGGCGGCAACTTAGTCAATAAAAAACTTATTGTTATCAATAAAATGGCTCAATCAATGAAAAAAGGAGACATTATT
>JAAXIK010000488.1 GCA_012270385.1 Rubripirellula sp.
GAGTCGTGGTTCACGAACTTGCACTCGAGCAACACTCTTCTGAGGAATCAGCGTCCAATCGATATCGAGGTCGTAGTTTCCACTACGGGAAGCGATTAGCTGTAGTTTCATCGTCTCCGATTTCCCCGCAGGTAATTGACCAATCTCCCAAACGAGACGGTCAGCTGAACCCTCTTTGCGGGTCGCGATCTCCCCACGACTGGCAACTTGACCTCTGAGATCTGCCCATTCCGGAACCAAGGCTCGGATCAAAACGCCTTCAGCATCAATCTGACCGCGATTCTCAACCAGAATTTCGTAATCAGCATTCTGCCTGATCAAGATGGCTTCCGGCCCTTTGGTAGTCACTCGGATTCCAGGCAACTCTGAAGTCGTTCCTGAAATCCGCCCAAGACCGAGTCCTTGGCCACGCATCTGATTGGTGCCATCTTCCTCGGGACTATTTACACCAAAATCGGGTGTGGTAGGTGGAGACAACTGCATCGCCTCTGAGGATTGCGCATCGAGTCGAACACCAGAAATGGCGGGAGGAGCTTGACCCCGCAGATCCTTCGCCCCTGATCCTGGCTCTGATTGCAAACGATCAGGCACTGCGGCGACGCTCTCAGAGATTGGTTCTGGACTCACGACGTCACTGGCCTGATTAAGCTCACCCGCTTCATCAAGGGGATTTGAACTCGTGTTCATCTCCTTCGATTCCAAGGAGGTTTCCTCTTCGCCCTGAGTTTCGGATTCTGCTCCAGCTCGATGAGAAGCAGCAGTCACCTGCAATGGATCTTCACTACCGTCATCTTCGGCTTGCTCGCGGTCTGATTCGGTATTACCCTCCGCTGGCAAAGTTGCTGGCGGCAGAGGCTGAAGATCTTCTGAACTCTCGACCTCCATGGTCTCTTCGGTCGCTTGATCTTGAACGACTTTTTTTGGAACTAAATCCGCCGATTCAACACTGGCATTGGATTCTTCCTTCGCCGGAGAGAGAGGTTTGGAGGAATCCGATAGAGGCTTCCGAGCAACCTTGGGGACCAAATCGGCTGCTTTTGCGATCTCGGCTCGCCTCGCAGATTGGGAGGATTGAGCTTTTACATTACCAGAATGAGCTCCCAGCTTATCCCCTGTCATTTGTGTGGAAGCGGTTCGGCGGGAACTGCGTCTCGCACTTTCTGTACTAGCCTTTGCGGTGACGGAAACGGGGTTTTGCGATCGTGGAGGTGTGAGACTTTGAACTGCCGTGGGAACCGGATTCGGTGTTACGGGAGGAAGTTGTGTCGTTGGGGAAGTCTTTGGTCGACGCAGCGGCCCAGCACTCTGACTTTGCCTCGCTAGGGTAGATGGATCTGGATCCATCAAAGGCACTGAACCGCTTTCAACTTCCGATCGAATCGGCGAATGATAAGGGATCCCATTCCAGTCCGGCGTAGAATCTTGAGTCGTCGCTTTGAGAGACGGATTAGATTTCACTCCCGTACTCTTGCTAGCGGAGGGAAGTGATGGAGGTAAGGGCACCGCGGAATTGACTGTCTTCTTGGATGTCGTCCCGGTTTTGGCATGCTGGTGTTTTATCGACCTTTGAGGAGTCGGTTCGGGGGTTCCGAAGAGTGCACCTAACAGGCCAGCCGAGTTGCTCGAACTCGATGTTTGAGCAAACGCGTTCAACAAGCCGGATTGAGTGTTGCCAACGGTTTCGTTGGCAGCAACCTGGCGGATGATCTTGGCAGAGGGCTTACCTTCAGCAGCATCGTGCTTCAGATTGGGCTGTTGTGCCTGCAGAAAGCTCGAATTCAGGTAGATGGCTGGCAAAGCTATCGCTACAGAGGCAAAGCGCAAGGTGCGTCTGACACGGTCCATGCGTATCTCTCTCATATGTGTCTCGGGGTAAATCGTCCTCTTCGCCTATCGGCCACGGGAAGGCATCGCATTAAATCAATTTTTCCGATTATGCCGACCGCAACGAAAATAACGGGTCGGTTGCTAGCAAGTGCTAGACGGTTTCACCGAAAATCGCGGAACCAAGAAAGACACGAGATCGTGCTGGGTGACATCCCAATCGGATAGCATTCCAATCGAATCGCATCCAAAATAGCTACAAGCTCACCGCTGTTTTAGAGGATTGCGATTCTGCATTCGACGAGGTAGAACGCAAACTCAACAGGAACAGGTAGGACCTTGAGAGGTTGGCTTAAGAAGCTGTTCTCCATGAAGATAGAACTAACGCTCGGCTATGCATCGAGCCCAAAGAGGAAATCCATGAATCGACGCGAAAAAATAGAGGCAATGCTAGCAGAAGACCCCAAAGACACCTTCCTGCGGTACAGCTTGGCCATGGAACTGAGGAGTGAAGGCAATACATTGGAGAGCCTCGAAATTCTTGATGCTCTGGTGAGGGAATCCACCCCTTGTGTTCCTGCATTCTTCATGGCCGCTCAGCAACTCTCTGATCAAGGTCGCATCGAGGAGGCTCGGAACTATTTACGGGAAGGGATTGAGGAAGCTAGGAAACAAGGTGATTCACACGCTGCAGCGGAAATGAGCGAACTCCTGGCTTCGCTTGGCGATTTCGGGGAAATCTAGCGATTTAAAAATGACAGACAAGCTCAGAAACCAACTTGATTCAGGATATCAAGGATGCGTTGAGAAGAGAGTTTCACGACCGAATATGAATAGAAAGGTGGGTTTTGAGTACAGAACAAACCACTGCGATTGTCCTCAGGGCCGTAGAATTTAGCGAAACGAGTCTTATCGTCACGCTTCTGACAAAGGACCTAGGCCAGATTTCAGCAATTGCCAAAGGTGCTCGGAGGCCGAAAGGACCGTTCGAAGGCTCGCTTGACCTGCTTGCAGTTTGTCGTGTAGTGGTCATTAGGAAGAACAATGACACACTCGACCTTCTCACAGAAGCCAAACTGCATCGACGCTTCAGGGGAGCCGATCGATCTCTGGAACGATTATATGCGGGTTACTATGTCGCTGAGATGCTGCGTCTGCTATTAGTTGACGAAGCGCCGCATCCGGAGATTTACGACTTGACGATCAGAGTTCTCCAAAACCTAGATGGTGACGGGCTCGTTGCATCTTCGTTGGCCTACTTTGATTTACAAATACTTAAAAAACTCGGACAAGCCCCAGAGACGGAGTCTTGCACCGATTGTGGTTCGAAAATGATTTTGGACGACCGGATACCTTTTGCGTTGGAGGGTGGAGGCGTGGTATGCAGAGCCTGTCGTCCTAGACAACGCGCGATCGTCATGATTCACCGAGAAACACTGCAACTGATCAGCCAACTACAAGATCCTTTGTTATTGGTCCCGATCAAAATCCCAAACCCTATTTATGGCGAATTGCGAAGCGTATTAAACCGTTACATACAAAACATTGTGGGAAAGCTTCCAAGGATGCAAGCATTCCTACCGATGATGGCAAAAAACGAAATCATCGCATGAGGCGAGGACAAAGAAGGATGCTTTCTGACAGAGACGACTTTTTCGGAAACATGAAGTGGAGAAATTGGATTTCGAGAATGCCACGAATACTCGTAATTCTACTCATCCCCATCACTCACGGTTGTTCGACCCTTGCGGGTCCCATAGACCCTCCGTCATGGATCTCATCCTCTGGTAATGTGACCGAAACGCTAGACAATTCGACGGTAGAGTCGGGATCATCAACGCCGGAGGCTGAGGCTGGAGCACGGAAATCTGATGACGAGTTGCAACTGACGCAGACCGCCGCGGAGCTTGAGCAGAATCAGCCGATCAGCAAGGCAGATCCTCTTTCCTACACGGAAAAGGGACAACAATTCCTCAGACGGTTATCCGGCCAACAGGCTGGAAACACCGAACGAGCAAAGCAGTGGTACCAAAGAGCTAATGAGATTTTTGATCAGGCTGCCGCTGAAAAATCTGAACTTGCGAAAAAAACCTTTGAGCAAGCAGCAGAGCTCTTTGCCTATGCGGGAGACATTTCTCCAGGGAGCGCCCTTCAACAAGACGCTCTGTTCATGCAGGGTGAGAGTCTATTCTTTGCGGATCGTTTGGTGGAAGCCTCTGACGTTTACGAAACCTTACAAAGCGATTTCCCAAGGAACCGTCACATTGATAAAGTTGCAGCTCGACTTTTTTCGATCAGTCAATACTGGATTAACGTGGCGAAGGCCGAGCAAGGAAGCTGGGGTTCCATCAACCTAACGGATCCAAAACGCCCCCGACTTGATACACAAGGTCACGCCATTCGTGTTCTCGACCAGATTCGTTTTGACGACCCCACTGGTCGACTAGCTGACGATGCAACCTTGGCAGCAGCCGTGGAGTACATGAGGCAAGGTCAGTTTCAAGAAGCGGATGAATTCCTGTTGGATATCCGTGAGACATTCCCCGACAGCGAGCATTTATTTATGGCTCACTTGCTCGGGATTACGGTGAAACTTGAAACCTATCGAGGCCCAAAATACAGCGGGCTAGCCTTGGAAGAGGCGGAAAAGCTGGTCAAGCAAACACGAGAAAGATTTCCGGATAAGCTCGCAGCACCAGATCAGGATTTTGGTGAAAGATTGGATTCATCAGCAGCAAAGGTCGCTTTTCTGCAAGCTGAGCGATTGCGTTATCGGGCCGAGTATCGCGAGAAGAGAAAAGAATTTGGGTCTGCTCGTTACTACTACAACCTGCTGCTTACCAAGTACCCGGATACCCCACATGCTGAAAAAGCTCGCGAGAGACTCGCTGCGACCGAGAAAAAACCTAGAAGGCCTGCTCAGAGACTTTCTTGGCTAACCACTATTTTCCCTGACTCTACAAACAAGAACTCCCCGCTCGAGCTTAATCAATCAACCAGCGAAGAGCCCTCGAAAGTCTTGAGACGCTGATTCATTGTGTCCGCATTCCTCCAGTGTCCCGACAAAAAATGACACTCTCCAACGTGACCTCCTCTGATGTATCCGGTGAAACTAAGTCATTGGCTGGGATGATTCTTGTATGCATCCTGGCTTGCTTTCATCTTGTGTTATCGGGTTGTGCATCGTATCAGATTGGATCCTCAACTCTGTTCCAACCGGGAATTCGCACCGTCCATGTTCCAATGGTTAAGAATCAAACTTTCCGTCACGATTTAGGTGTTCGCCTTAGCGAGGCCATCGTAAAAGAAATTGACAGACGAACGCCCTACAAAGTTACCGGAAACCCAAACGCGGACAGCACTCTCAACGTCACGCTCACTCACGAAACCAAGCGGATCTTGTCAGAGACTAATGATGATGACCCCAGGGCGATTGATGCTGCCATTTCAGCTTCCGTCGAATGGGTATCGAGGGAGGGTGAATTCTCGATGACGTTTGGGCAGAATTCATGGTTTATCCCGGAGGCTGGACAGTCCATGGATACTGCCACGCAGGCTGCGATTGAAAAGCTAGCTTCGAGAATCGTTTCTCATATGGAAACCAGGTGGTAGAGGGGTTCAACCACTCCGTTCCAAAGCATGACATTGAAGAACAATGGTGGCCAGATTGACTAATCTACAATGGGACATAGGACGTCGCTCATTGGATTTGGGTGGCAGACCCCATGTAATGGGCATTCTTAATGTGACTCCTGATAGTTTTTCTGATGGCGGGCAGCATTTTAATCCCTCCGATGCGATATCCGCCGCACTGCGAATGGAGGATGACGGCGCTTCGATCATTGATATTGGGGGCGAAAGCACTCGACCCTACAGTGACCCCGTTTCAGAATCTGAAGAACTGAAAAGGGTTCTACCCGTCATTGAAGGTTTATCTGACCGAGTTCAAATCCCGATCAGCATTGATACCAGCAAAGCGAACGTCGCACGCGCAGCAGTTGCTGCTGGGGCAGAAATCATTAACGATGTCACCGGGTTAGAGGGCGACCCCGAAATGCCTTCGGTTGTCAATCAATATGGTGTGGGTGTATGCGTCATGCATATGCAAGGAACACCACAAACCATGCAAGACAATCCATCCTACAATGACGTCGTTGAAGAAATCCATGACTACTTGGCTGCCCGATTAAATGCCTGCCTCCAACTCGGCATTCCAAAGAAACGCATCTGCTTAGACCCTGGAATCGGATTTGGTAAGAGTCATGCTCACAATCTGCAACTTGTTCAGAATGCCGATTTCTTTCTCCAGTCTGGAGTCCCTATCTTAGTAGGGCACTCGAGAAAAGGATTTATCGGCAGTCTTCTAGGCGATAAAGATGCCGACCGCCAAGCAGCAACTTTGGGTGTTTCACTCGCTCTAGCAAGCCGTGGGGTTCATATCCTCAGAGTGCACGATGTCCGTGAAACGGTTGATGCGTTGAAACTGTATTGCACCTGTACTGCAGAATCATCTTCTGGTCGTTCTTAGAAATCGCCCGTGGTAGCTCAGGGAATCCGCTGGCAAAAACCAAGGGAGCCCGGAACATTAGGGTACCGAGTGTTTGCCAACCAGTTCACAAACAGCCTGAGAACAGCTTTTTCTTCCGCTAACGCTCCAACGGTTTTGCATCAGACAGCGACCGATCATGCCTTGCATTTTCCCGACTTGTCTCTGCCGTCCCAGCGAGCGGCTTGCGAGGATCCTGCTTTGGATCTAGCACACCAAGGCAAAAGGACTGCTTAACACCATGGACGGTTTCAAGAGTGAAGTTAACGGCATTCATTATGCAACCTCGCTTCCACAAATTGACCCTAAGAATTATTGTGCGTCGCTCGCGCTCATTGGGAGCAACTCGGAAAAATCAAATCGAGCGAGAACTAAAACATAATAAAAATTCAAAGTCGGCCGCAGAGGAACTCCCAGCTGTTACGATTGTAACGATCAGGTAACAGGATCCTCCTTGTGAAAGCGATTCCAGCCAATCTATGCTTCAAGAGCGACTTGCGCCCATCAACAATAAGCTGAACTCGCATCAAAGCAGCCCTACAAAATGATTCAACGATCTCACCTTCCATCGAGTCCAATGCCGCATCATCAAAGACTTCAGCACCCAACCACTCGCTTTCGCATGCCAAATCTGGCTCTGATTCAAGCCATGCTTGCCATCTTGATTTTGAACGAGTCTGTTCAATCTGAGGATTTCTACAAACCGATTGTCAAGGACATCGAGGGATGGCAGGTTGAAATCGACCCAAAGATATTGGCGGAAGAAAATCGTGAAGTGGGTGAACAGACTCTAGCCGCTCTAGCCAATCATCTTCAAAGGATTGTCTGGATCTTGCCAAAAGATCGAGTTCAATCGCTCAGAAAATTGCCGATTCGAATCGACTGGGAACATGATTTAACCAATATGCAATACCATCCCGGACGTGGCTAGCTGGAGCGCAACGGATATGACCCGACGCTGGAAAAACGGGTCCATATCCCTCGTGCGAAACAACTCTTGAATCCTAGTCAATGGGCGAAACATCCCTACGTGGTTTTCCACGAATTAGCCCATGCTTACCACGATCAAATTCTATCCTTTGAGGATTCACGAATCATCGCTAACTTCGAGAATGCAAAAAGAGCAGGATCCTATGAAAACGTCACGCTCTACACAGGAGCCAAGGTAAGACACTATGCTCTGACAAACCATAAGGAGTATTTCGCGGAGTGCTCTGAAGCCTACATGGGCGGGAATGATTTTTTCCCATTTGTACGTGCGGAATTACGTGAACATGATCCTCGGATGCATGCTTTGATGGAATCCATTTGGGGCAAGATTAGGTGAGCTAAGGCTTACTTGAACGCCTAAGCTTTATCATGTGTCGGAGAGAACGATGCGTATCGACTTCGTTATCACTGAACTTTTTGTCGGGGGCGCGGAAAGGTGTCTATGTGAGGTTGCGTTATCTCTACATCACAGAGGGGATCGCGTCCGTGTATTTTCCCTCGGCTCTCTACCGCAGAATGAACAGAGGCAGCTGGTGGACCGTCTCACCAACGCTGGTATTCCTGTTGAATCGGCAGGCTGCGACTCTCCTTGGCAAATCGTCTCTGCCTATCGCTTTCTCAGGAAAAAATTTCAAGACAACCGGCCAGACGTCGTTCAAACCTTTCTCCCCCCCGCGAATCTTGCTGGCGTCCAGGCGGCGCGTTCTGCTGGGGTGAAGACACGCGTTGCCGGTGTTCGTGTTGCACAAAACCATCGATACCGCAACATTCTTGAAAAACGCTCGCTACGCTATGTCAATCACACCCTCTGTGTAAGCCAAGCTGTTGAGACATTTACCCATCGAGTATTAGGATGTGACCCGTCAAAAACATCCGTCATACCCAACGGGGTGGATTTGGAACGATTTGCGAATGCCAAACCCATAAAATGGAGTGAACTTGGCTGGCCTGAAGATGCTCAAGTTTCACTATTTGTTGGTCGGCTTGATCATCAGAAGGGGACCCATCTTCTTGAGGAACAAATCGAAACGCTGGCACCGCCAGATTCAAATCAGAAATTACTGCTCATTGGCAACGGCCCACTCCAACCCAACATCAGTCAGTGGGTGACTCACATCGGAAAGCACCGCGTTCAACTTCTCCCCTGGCAAGCAGACATCGCTCCTTGGGTGAAGAGCTGCGACTTGATGATACTGCCGAGCCTCTACGAGGGAATGCCAAACGTACTGCTTGAAGCAATGGCATGCGGCAAACCCGTCGTGTGCAGCTTAGTCGAGGGTAGCCTGGAATTACTCGGAGACTCATCCCACTTGCAGGGTTTTGGAGCGGGTCGAGGTGGGGAAATGTCCGAAAAAGTCCGCTATCTGATGGAGAACGCTGAAATCCGGGATCAAGTAGGAAAAGCCAATCTCGAACGAATTTCAAGTGAATACTCGCTTCCTTCCGTCATGGAACACTATCACGGCTTCTACCATTCGATGACGAGTTTTAACCGGCAAAAGTAGTTGGATTTTCTGGACTCAGAGGTCTAGCGCCGGCCGCTTACCCGGAAGACAAAAGTCAGGTGGTTCGCTACACTATCGTGCCGGTAGTGATAGGTGTTGCCTCGTTTTGTTTAGAGAAGTCTACAGTGAGTTTTGATCCATTCGGAGTTCGCTCCCAATTTGATACTGGTTCAGGCCAAGCCACGCTTTACAGCCTCAAGAAATTGGAAGAAACAGGCGTGGGCGAGATCAGTCGACTGCCTTTTTCGATTCGAGTGCTTCTGGAAGCAGTGCTCCGAAACTGTGATGGTTTCACCGTCACCGAGCAGGACGTGAAAAACCTCGCGGCTTGGAAAGCGGAGTCACCAGCAAAGCAGGAGGTCCCATTTAAACCTTACCGAGTGGTTCTGCAGGACTTCACCGGTGTTCCGGCAGTGGTTGACCTTGCTGCAATGAGATCAGCGATGCAGAGGATTGGGGGTGATCCAGAGAAAATTAACCCCCTCATTCCCGTCGACTTAGTGATTGACCACTCGGTTCAGGTAGATCACTTCGGTTCCGATCAAGCCCTGCCACAAAACGTTGAGATTGAATTCAAACGCAATCAGGAACGCTATGAGTTTTTGCGTTGGGGCCAACAAGCTTTTGATAACTTCCGAGTCGTGCCGCCAAACGTCGGCATTGTGCATCAAGTCAACCTCGAATACCTCGCTAAAGTTGTCGCGATTCGCGACTCCGAAGAAGGACCGGTTGCACTTCCCGATACTCTGGTCGGTACTGACAGTCACACCACCATGATCAACGGTCTTGGTGTGCTTGGATGGGGGGTTGGTGGAATCGAAGCCGAAGCAAATATGCTTGGCCAACCTTTATATATGCTGATGCCAGAGGTGATCGGCTTTGAACTCACCGGTTCGCTACCTCCAGGGGCGACTGCTACGGACATGGTGCTTCAGGTTGTTGAAATGCTTCGTGAAGAAGGAGTCGTCGGCAAATTCGTTGAGTTCTTTGGGCCCGGAATGAGCAAGATGAGTGTTGCTGATCGTGCAACCATCGCGAACATGGCTCCTGAATATGGAGCAACCATGGGCTTCTTCCCCGTTGATGAAGTAACCCTTGAATTCTTACGACAAACGGGTCGCACCGAAGAAGAGGTAGCGTTGGTGGAAAACTACACCAAGGCTCAGGGTCTTTTCCGAACAGATGATGGCCCCGAACTTCAGTACACCAAAACGGTATCGCTGGATCTTGGATCGGTAGAACCCAGTTTGGCTGGACCGAAAAGACCTCAGGATCGTATCGCTCTGGCAGGGATGAAGCAGGCCTTCAATGCTTCTCTCACCGCCCCCGTGGGTAAGACCGGCTTCGGCCTCCCCGAAGATGCTCTCCAGCGATCAGGAAGTGTCGTCACCGAAGAAGGAACGAGTGAGATCTCTCACGGTGCGGTCGTCATTGCAGCGATTACCTCCTGTACCAACACGAGTAATCCTTCCGTGATGATCGGTGCGGGCTTACTTGCCAAGAAAGCGGTTGAAAAAGGCCTCAAGGTAGCGACTCACGTCAAAACAAGCCTGGCACCGGGCTCGCGTGTAGTGAGCGATTACCTCGATAAAGCAGGACTCACTGACTCCCTGAATGAACTTGGCTTTCATACTGTTGGATACGGATGCACAACATGCATTGGGAATAGCGGACCTCTACCCCCACCCGTGGCAGAGGCAATTAAATCGGGTGATCTAGTCGCATCCGCTGTACTAAGTGGAAACCGAAACTTCGAGGGAAGAGTCAATCCACTTACCAAGGCAAACTATCTTGCAAGCCCACCCTTGGTCGTGGCCTACGCCCTAGCAGGTACAACAGATATCGATTTGGTCAATGAACCCATTGGCACAGACGCCGAAGGGAATCCTGTTCACTTGAAAGAAATCTGGCCAACTGCAGAAGAGATCAAAGAAACCATTTTGAGCTCGATCCAGCCAGATATGTTCGTGGAACAATATGAGGCAGGGGTCAAAGGGAATGAACTTTGGAATGAGATCGAAACTGCAGCAGGAGCGATCTATCCATGGAACGAAGATAGCACCTACATACACCACCCTCCGTTCTTGGATGCGGTGAAGGATGAATCGGTTCCTGACATTACTCCGATTAAAGGAGCCAGAGTGCTAGCCCTTCTCGGTGATTCTGTAACTACCGATCACATATCTCCAGCAGGAGCGATCGCCAGCGACGGACCCGCCGGGAAGTATCTCCAGGACCAGAATGTGGAGGCGAGAGATTTCAATAGCTTTGGATCCCGTCGTGGTAACGATCGAATCATGGTCCGTGGAACGTTCGCCAATATTCGTATCCGTAATCAACTTGCACCGGGTACCGAGGGAGGTGTAACCAAGCATCTCCCGAGTGGTGAGATCATGAGTATCTATGATGCTTCGATGAAATATCAGCAGGATGGTGTTCCGCTAGTGGTCTTGGGAGGTGCTGAGTACGGAACCGGCAGCAGCCGCGACTGGGCAGCAAAGGGAACGATGATGCTCGGTGTTAAAGCGGTCATCACTGCCAGCTACGAGCGTATCCATCGCAGCAACCTCGTCGGCATGGGTGTTTTACCTCTAGAATTTGCCGATGGAGCCACATGGCAGTCACTGGGATTAACAGGAGAAGAAACTCTAGAAATCCCAGAACTCTCCAATGAACTAGAACCAAGATCAACGATCACGGTGCACGCAACAGGAACCGACGGGGAGACCAAGAGCTTCCCATGCGTTGTGCGAATCGACACTCCAGTGGAGATGCAGTACTATCGCAACGGCGGTATCCTACCCACCGTTCTTCGAAATCTATCAAAGTAAGATTCGTCGCAGTTTGAAAACACGCTCTCTTTCCCACTTAGGCACCCTTTCCAAAGTAATCCATATGGCCACCGCAGCAGCACGACACATTCTTGTATCCACTGAAGCAGAATGCCTCGATCTCATGAAGCGAATCGAGTCAGGAGAAGACTTCGGTGAACTCGCGGCAGCACACTCGGCCTGCCCCTCAGGACAGCGAGGTGGAGCGTTGGGGAAATTTAGCCCAGGACAGATGGTGCCCGAATTCGACAAAGCCGTTTTCAGCGGTGAGGTCGGTGTAGTACAGGGACCTGTCAAAACCGATTTTGGATATCATCTACTTGAAGTAACCGAAAGAACGGAATAGGTCTTGGTCGATGATTAGGCAGAATCTCTGGGCTCCTAATCACACGACAACTCGTGTCGCGTGATCTTTATGTTGGGTTCAGCGGTCCCTGAGTCATCTGTTGCTGGATTCAACCGAAAGCATTTCTCAGAAGCTCTAAGCTCTTGGGAATGGCTGTCTCGTGGCTCTCCTTGCCTTCAAATTCCAGCGAAATATAACCGCGATAATCAACATCGGATAGGATCTGCGCCACGCGTTCATAATCGATATCGAGCGTATACCAAGTGCCTCCTCCGAAGTAGGTTTTAGCTTGGACAAAAACTGCTTCGGGTGCTAACTGCTTGTACTGCGAGTACTGATCTTCCAAGAAATTACCTGTATCGAGGGTAGCTCTAAGCCAAGGGGAATCAATCGCATTGATAACTCTCAAGACACCTGTTGCTGTCCTTCCAAGGCCCCAGTGGTTTTCTAAACCCAAGACTACTCCACATCGTTCGGCAGCGGGCAAGCACTTTTCGAGACTATCGATTACCCATTCGAAACCTTCGTCATCGGTGTAACCCTCTAAACGAGGCTCGATTCCACGATTGGCCATGAGCTCATCGAAATTCTTGGATGTACCCCAACGCCCAGTATTCACTCGAATCGTGGGTATACCCATGGCATAGGCTAACTCAATGCATTCAATGGTGTGCTGAATGTTCTTCTTTCGCACCTCTGGATCTGGTGAAACAAAAGTTTGATGGGTCGAAAGTCCACAAAGATCCAGTCCTAAGCGAAATGCTTTTTGCTTGATTCGCTGAAGCGTTTTGTTTGACTGATCCTCCATCTGAACGTGAAGCACTTCCACAGCATCGAAACCGGCTTCACCCGCCAGCTCAATACACTCTTCGATGGTCAATTTGGTATCGGGGCGATATCGCCAGTAAGAATACGTTGAGACTGCGATCGCGTTACCGCGAGCTTTGGGATTCGATGATTTAGCTTGTGCTGCTGAACTTGAGCCAGAATCAGCAAGCGAGACCGCACCCACGGCCGCTCCTGCGGCAAGACCTGCGGCTAAAACTTCACGACGTTTCATAGCTTGATTCATGACCAAGATTCCTTTTACTGAGGGCAAATTTACAACTGCTTCTCGATTTTAAAAATTGCTTCTCTATCACCAAACCTCTGCATCACCAAATCACTGCGATCTTTGATTTGGTTGCGAAGCGGTGAGCACACAAGATAGCACATGGGTTAGTCAAAATCCCAAACCTGCTGACGACTTTTCAGAAGCGAAACTCATGCTGCAAAAATGTTGAAGACAGCATTCAGTGCAAATGGATTCTTGTTCGCTTGTTAAACCAAATCATTTAGCCAACAGCATCATGTATCTATTCAATGAATAAACATCGAAGTTTATTCAGTGATATTTCCACCCATCGCTCCGTCTCTTTCAAAACGGCAGTGCTCATGGACGCTCTGCATGACTTGCCATTTCCTGCAAATCATCCTTACCAACCCGAGAACAAAAATCACCAATCGATTCGCCTTCTTGACGATTCGCTTTGTAAGCGGCGAAAACACCCACCATCTCGTCCACAACCTGAGAGTCGGGCACAAGGTCTTTGTAGATATAAGCCAAGCGATTACCCAGCCATCCCCCACCGACATAAAGTGTGTATCGATCCTTTGCTTTACCGACCAAAGCCATGTCAGCGTTATAGGGTCTCGCACACCCGTTAGGGCAACCCGTCATCCGAATAGTGAATCGCTCTCGATCGAGCCCTAGTTTGGCAAGAGGTTGCTCCAGCCCATCGATCAAACCTGGCAATCTTCGCTCACTTTCGGTGATTGCTAAGCCACATGTAGGAAGAGCAACACAAGCCATCGACCAACGCCGCACGGTGCTCGTCTGTTCGGTGGTACGAATATGATGCTGAGTAATTAGTTCAATCAAACGATCCTTTTTCGCAGCATCGATATCAGTGAAGATCAGGCTCTGATGTCCGGTCATTCGAATTTCTGTATCGAACTCTTCACAAATCGCTCGGATTGCCGCTTTGTATTGGACCTGGTCATTGTCGTAGAGCCGGCCGTTTTCAATATTCAGACCATAGGACCACTTACCGTCTCCTTGCTCCTGCCAACCCATGTGATCATCAACACCCGTTACATCATCGGGCTTGCAATCTTCGAGGCGATCACCGAAATAGGTTTCAACTTCCTGACGAAACTTGTCGATTCCCCATCGATCGACTAAATACTTCATCCGAGCTAGCTTGCGATCCGTTCGATTGCCATTATCACGCTGTACTTTCAAGATCGCTTGGCAGACGCCCACCACTTGCTCAGGAGTCACGAATGCCATTCGCTTACCAAGAGCGGGATAGGTTGTCTTCTTTGCGGGCGTGGTCCCCATACCTCCTCCGACGAGAACGTTGTAACCGACGATCTGTCCCTCTCGGACCACAGCTAGAAGACCAAGATCCTGCGTATAAATATCAATACAATTATCTTCAGGGAGAGCGATCCCCATTTTGAATTTTCTCGGAAGATAAGTGGGGCCGTACAGAGGCTCCGTCTCTTGTCCTCCACCTACCAACTCTTTTTCAGTGGAGTCTGGCTCAGAGACCCACAGTTCATGATAGGCCGGTGTTTTCGGAGCCATCGCTTCTGTTAATTCATCGGTGATTCTTTGCAGCTCAGCATGAACAGGGCTCACCCTTTTCGCAGGGCAGCACATGATGTTCCGGTTTACATCTCCGCAAGCTGCGAGGGTTGAGAGCGCAAGCTCGTTCACCCTTTTGATGGTTGGACGCAGATTGTCCTTAACAATTCCGTGTAACTGTATAGTCTGACGTGTCGTAATCTTAACGGTCGAGTTGCCGAGTTCCTCACACACGTCCAACATCGAGAGGAACTGATCCGCAGTGCATCGCCCACCCGGGATACGCAGCCGCAGCATCATCGAATAGGCTTTATCGAGACCCGCTTTCTTGCGTTCCGTGCATAGATCACGATCGTCTTGCTGATAAGAGCCATGAAACTTCAGTAGCTGAATATTGTCTGAATTGAAGCAAGCCGTAGGACTTGCGATCTCATCAGCGATAGTTCCGCGCAGTAGACGGCTCTCCTGCTTAATTCCCTCTACAGCTGTGAGTTTTGGCTCTTCGTTTGGCATCGAACTGCTTCTATCCTGATCTTGGTGGAAAAATTACCCGTCTGAATATTCCAGAAGGAAATTCAACAGACAAGTCGATTTGAGTTGGATCGATTGGAGATTGGACCGATTTGGTCAAATCCCTGCCAACATTGGGACCGAATCAAGCCCTCGAGATTCACCCTGCAATCCTCTAAATTGCCTGAGAATGCCCCGGAATTCGGTCATTTCCATAAGTCCCCGAGTTTACTGTTTAACGCCCTGGACCACTAGAAGTCTCACCGCCCCCATTTTCACTAGAGACCAAAGGATTTCGCCTCTCCATACCTCGTCATGCTACATCCCAGCAAAATACGCTAGGAAGCGACCGCCTGAGTCTCGGAAACGGGCAACTAGGACGTACTCCCAGTTTGAAAATGTAAATTTAAGCTGATCATGATTTTTTCTATCCAATAAAAAGCGTTGAAGGTCAGGTGAAGGGGTTTATCAAATGCCATGCTTATGACAACGATAGTGGTGGGTAGCCTAAGCAAGTCCAAAAGCGACTCACTGCTCGCACTCACGATACTTTAGGCCAAGATCAGCAAAAGGATAAAGTATCATCCGGCAAACACTCTTACTCATGATGTCAACAGAACCAATAATCCCCACGAATGGATCCCTCCTATGACAGCGGAACGATTGGATGGAAAGCGAATTGCTCAAGAAATCCGTGAAGAAATTGCGGCTGAAGTCAAGGAATTCATGAATGCTGGTCATGCTCCGCCGTGCCTAGCGGCGATCCTCGTTGGCGAAGACCCTGCAAGTCAGGTCTATGTTCGCAACAAAGAGCGTGCTTGTGAGAAAGCGGGAATATTGGGGAAGACATTTCGACTTCCTGCATCCACGACACAGAGTGAACTCCTCGCGACCATCGCAGACCTGAACGCAACCCAGTCCGTGAATGGAATTCTCGTTCAACTACCATTGCCTAGCACTGGCAATGGGGGTGAAGGTTTTGATGAGCGAGCAGTGCTGGATGCGGTCGATCCGCTAAAAGATGTCGATGCTTTCTCACCCGTAAACGTTGGCTTGCTGATGCAAGGCAGGCATCGTTTCCTTCCATGCACTCCACATGGAATCATCCAATTACTTCATCGATATAAACTCACCACCTCCGGCAAACATGTTGTGGTGGTAGGACGAAGCGACATTGTTGGTAAACCCATGGCAATGATGCTTGCGCAGCGTGATGGGAGCTGTGGTGGGGAGATTGCTAACGCGACCGTCACCATTGCTCACAGTCGAACTGGCAACCTCACTGAAATCTGCCAGACCGCAGATATTTTAATCGCGGCAGTTGGGGTACCAGAGATGATTAGTGGAGAGATGATTAAGCCCGGTGCTGTAGTGATCGACGTCGGGATTAATCGAGTGGAAGACCGTCTGGTAGGGGACGTTGATTTTGAAGAAGCCAGCAAAGTTGCCTCGGCAATCACACCTGTCCCAGGTGGAGTAGGACCACTCACGATTGCCATGCTCCTTCATAACACACTGTTAGCTGCAAAACTGCAGAAAACGGAATCAACCTGACGTTTAAAGCGAAGGTGATGTCATCGCAAAAATTTACTTTGATCCGTACCCATTCGGATGCAACTGATGCCATCGCCACGCGGTTTCAACAATAGAACGAACGTCTACATATTGGGGCTTCCAACCTAATTGATCTTGAGCCCGTGAAGCATCAGCAACCAATTCAGAGGGATCCCCCTCTCGTCTCTGTCCAATCTTTTCAGGAATGGCATGTCCGGTCACTTCCCGACATGCATCAATGATCTCTCTGACACTAGTTCCACGCCCTGTCCCAAGATTCAGGCAGATCCCAGTTGATGGCCTAATCTTGTCGAGAGCTTTGAGATGAGCATCGGCCAAGTCATTGACATGCACATAGTCTCGAACGCAAGTCCCGTCGCTCGTTTGATAGTCGTTACCAAAGATGGTAATTGAATCTCGTTGGCCTAGTGCAACCTGGAGAACGATGGGAATCAAGTGTGTTTCTGGCTCGTGATCCTCTCCTATGGTTCCATCTGGGTGTGCCCCAGCTGCGTTAAAATAGCGAAGCGCAGCGTAACCCATGCCATAGGCCTCAGCGTAGTCGGCGAGAGCCTGCTCGATCACCAATTTCGTGAAGCCATAAGGATTGATGGGTCTCTGTGGTGTGTCTTCCGAAATCGGTACTTGATCCGGCTCTCCATAGGTAGCGGTGGTGCTGCTGAAAACAAACTTTTTCACGTCAGCCAGGCGCATCGCTTCGAGGAGCGAAAGCGTTGCAACGACATTGTTCTGGTAGTACAGCGCAGGATCATTCACGGATTCATTCACCAACGCAAATGCGGCAAAGTGCATCACCGCTTCAATCCCATGTTCGGTGAGAACCCGTGTTAAAGTTGCCGTATCGGTCAATTCACCCTCAATCAGCAACCCATCGGGCACTGCTTCGCGATGTCCCCGAGAAAGATTGTCATACACCAGAACATGATGACCTGCATCCTTTAGCTTACGTACGGCGTGGGAGCCAATGTATCCTGCACCTCCAACAACCAATACATTCATCAGAATTGAATCCTTTGTTTTTATCACGAGAAACGAAAGATCAAGAGAAAAAATAGATTGAGACGGTTAACCGATCGAATCTAGAGGGTGGTACCTACGTTCTTAGCTCGATAGCTTCGCTCACCACCTATCGAATCCGAACCTTTTTCTGGATGGAAATCGCTAATAGATTGCCTCGTAGATGACTACATCCTTTTTGTCGGCATAAACGGCCCACGAACAGGTAGACATCGTATGATTCTTCGTGGATTAGAGCGGAAGAGGCTCGGCATCAAACATCTTTATTTTATGCCTTCCATGGCAAGACTAACCCAATTCGACAGGTAATTCATCTGTGGCGAAAAGAGTCACTAAACTTCAGAAACTTCAATCGCTTGGTGCGACTGCGAACCCAACTCGTTCGTTCGATTCGCTCCGTGAAGATTTCCTGAGTTACCTGCGAAGCGAGTGCCATCTCTCTGAAAACACCATCAGTGCCTACCACCATGATCTTAATCGTTTCTTAGGTTGGCTTGGCTCACGCCGACTCTCCAGTCTGACCGTCAATCATCTTTCAGATTACGTTGCATCGCTGCAAGATCATGGGCTCGCTCCCACCTCGGTATCTAGAAACATCGTGGCGACTCGCACGTTCTTCCGTTTCCTTCAATTAGAAGGGACGGTGCGAGACAATCCTGCAGACCTTCTTCTGACACAAAAAAATTGGCAACGCATCCCTGAGGTTCTATCACCCAAACAGATCGATCAATTTCTTAGATCACCACGAAAAACTGACACCTTTTGGCAACGTGATGTTGCGATTTTAGAAGTACTGTACGCAACAGGTTGCCGAGCTTCGGAGGTGTGTTCACTGAGAATGAAGGACCTGTCATTGGAGGAAAAACACCTTCAGTGTGAAGGGAAGGGCGGTAAACAACGAATGGTCCCGATTGGGCAGCGTGCGATTAGAGCCATTACGATCTACTGTGACGAGCTTCGCAGCACACTTGCCTCTCGCCGCTCACCGGAATCAGAGACATTGTTCCTTTCTCGAACAGGACAAGCCGTTGACCGTATTCAGTTGTGGCGTCTGGTGAAACGATATGCTCGTCGCGCCGGCATTCATACCAAGATCAGTCCTCACAGCCTACGGCATAGCTTTGCAACACATCTGTTGGCCGGCGGTGCTGATCTAAGATTAGTGCAGGAGATGCTTGGGCATGCCAGTATTCAAACAACGCAAATCTACACGCACGTTGATAAATCACGACTGCAACGCGTTCATCAGCAATTCCATCCACGCGCGTAGGCATGCATCGTTTCGTTTTGAAACCTCAGATGACCTTAAACCTTGAGTTGGAATATTCTCTAAAACTCTACTCGCAGTTGGGCCTTTTCATCGTTCGGTTTTGCGGGACTGATATTGTTCAAAACAACCTCACCTGGTTGATCACGACCGATGCTGATGGTGTAGTTCCCCGAACCATAAACCGGTGGGCGGAAAGAATCTCCCTGGGCTCTAATCGTGTAGACGACCTCCTTCGAGGCGTTGTGTATAACTTGAACCACAGGCGACTTTGCGTTGGCAAACTTCAACTCCGGGAGATACCCAACAATCGCTCGTCCATCGTTATCTCTTGATGAAATCTTGACGGGCCAACCCGGAAACTGCTCGGCATCTTCAGCAGTCACATCGATAAATCGAGGCCAACATTCAAAGATAATGGATCGATCTGATTTTCGAAATCGAACTAAGCCATATCCATCAGCCCGCTGGGTCTGATCGGTACGATCCGTCGGGTTTGCGTAGGCAATCATCCGAATGGGGTTTCCCAGACCATCTTCATACTGCCCCGTCCAAGCCAATGGACTGTTAGGAACGGGATTTGGTCCAGCTGATTCATCTGCAGGGTGCCACCAGCGACCATAAATCGTATTGACGATAGCTGGCGAGGTGAAACCAAAAGGCCCATCACTTGGTCCATTAATGCCATGCTGCACCAGTACCGCAAGGTGCTGATCGCCACAAAGGTGTGGAGCCCAAACACTTCGGATCTTCTCCAATGCAAGATTTCTTCCGGTCTGAGGCCAACCATTGCAGTCCAGATCAGCCAGCAGTCGATTTTCAGGCTTGCCGTGTAAGTGCACCGCTCCGCAGAAAGCTGTCTGACTCAACACTGCTTTCATCTCAGCTCCAGTCCAATCCTGACCCCAGTTATCCAGAAAACTTAATTGTCGGTCGCCTAATAATTTCAACTCAGGCAAATCAACAGATTTCCGATCGTAATTGGGATCATTAATGTGATCCGGGCGAGGCCCCATCTTTGGAATCTTACCCTCGGGCCCGCTTTTAAACTTTCGATCCTCAAGAATCGCAAAGTCAATTCCACCCACTCTCAACCGTGTGTAATAAACACCGATTCCGCGTTCGATGGGAGTCGCATCATAAGGATCAGGAAGATGCCAAGTCTGACAACGCTGGACCATGTTGACGTAACTCGGGGGATAAAAAAATCCTCCCCGGGGACCGGCAGGTGGAGCCGCTTTCGTTCCAATTTCGCCCCAGATATTTGCCTGGCCCACATCGTGATCATCAGGAATGGTGATCACCGGGCGATCTTTTAATAGGTCACGAAATTGGAGGCCAAATTCCAGCCAGCCAAAAGTGTGTTGCGTGTGGTGGTAAGTTTGATCACCGGCGAAAAAAAGCAGATCCGGGTCTTGATGCAGTAGATTCTCCACAATCATCGGCCGGGGCCCCGGAGTTCGACTGCTGTTACAGCTTAATGATCCAACGACGATCTCATCTTTATCAATCGGGTCTCTGCGCACTAAACCCTCGAACGAGGACTGTTCACCAAGACGAACTCGATAGTTCACATTGCGTGAGTTGTCCCAGTTCTCGATTCGAAAATGTGCTGACCAACCGGGAAAGGTAATTGCCTGAGTTTGTTCAAGCTTCCACTGCGTTTCCCCTTCCGGTTTCAGTTCAAGATGAACTTCACGGGGCTCATCAGGCTTCAACGGATATAGCTGCGCAGTAAGTTTCAACACACCTTGGTCATGCGTGTAGACGGCAAATGCAACGACATCCTCCCTGTCAACGAGCAGTCTCGGCTGACCTCCTTTTTTGGGTGCTCGATTCCACCACTGCCCCACGGCATTGGAATCAAGATTTGGAAAATCGGTGCCAAAAGGTTGTGATTTCTCCTCAGCACTCAAATGCTGAATGACACTCAATAAGACAAAGGCCAATAACAAACTAGAACGCATGACTCTCTCCTGACCGGTGATTGTGAGCCGATATGATACCCACAGCGACCCGGTAATAGAATCAGTCAGACTGTCAGTTAAAGAACAAATGGCTCTTCAATAACAAGCAGGGAGGGAGAACGGATCGAGATCTGTGGATCACCTGAAAAAATCACGCTAGCGCGATGCCTCAAGTGACTCATCTCTTGCAGCCTCGCGTCGGTGCAGCCAGAGCGGGGCGGAACGATCCCACGATGCCTTGCTGGAGGATAGATGAGCCAAAAGTTGAGTCCGGGAAATCAATTCCCAGGCCACTCTGGATCAGCAACTTGACGGCTCATTCTGGCTAAACGAGCTTGTGTGTCGAGTAAACGCTGCCAGTCCGAAAGCCTCATCGAAACTTCTTGGTTAGCATCATCCGTTCGAGCAGAATCGATGAGTTTCTTCAGACGAGATTGCAGGAAGTCGAGAATTTCGCACACCTGAGCTCGCTGCCCGGGCGACATATCGTCCGGGATGTCAGGAAGCTCGATGGCGGGTATCAGTGCCCGGGGCTGCGTAGATGGGTGTGCTCGCTCAGTCTTATGCCTCGGCCCCACCCCAGTGCCGGGATGCCAATCTTGCACCAGCGACGAGTGCTCAGCTCCGATGGCAGCCAATCTTTCTGCGATCTGAGATTCCGAGCCCATCAGCATCAGACTGCGTCCTACGGAGATTAGGTCCCCATGCCGCAAAATCTTTAATTGGCACTCTACGCCATTTACCTTAGTGCCATTCGTGCTATCAAGATCCGTCAGCACGAAACGATCCTTGTCACGCTGAACCTTGAAGTGACATCGGCTGACTCGCTCGTCATTGAGCTGGATATCGTTACCTTCCTCTCGACCCACCGTAAAGGGCGGTGTGAGTTCGTCATAGATTTTGCCACGATCCGCACCGTGCAAAATCTTTAGAGTGACACCCGACATTGGGGTTTCCATTCAGGAGAGAAAGGTAGAACAGCTCGAAAAAGCAGGACTAAGTACTGTAGCCTCGCATCCGTGCGCTGGCCAGTTTTTTTTACACCTCAGCTGGGCATCGCCCCCTCCAGCAGGTGGAAAAAGTAGATTTTTGCTGATTAGGTGAGCCTGAACGACGAAAAGCCTTACGCAAATTCTTAGGTAAATAGCCTAAACAACCTGCATAATGACGCACTTGAGGTAGTCACTTTCAGGACAGGAGATCGCAACGGGATGATCTGGAGCGGGGCCGCGTTGCTCTAGGACAATTAGGTCTCGTCGCTTGCGTTTTGCCACATCCATCAACATATTCAGAAAATCGGATCTTGATACTCGACCTGAACAGCTACAGGTTGCCAGTACACCACCTGGCGTCAAAAGATCTACAGCAAGCGAGTTCAGCTTGGCATAGGCCCGCAAAGCGCGGTCAATCTGATGCCTTGACCCTGCAAACCGAGGCGGATCAAGAATAACCCCCTCATATTGACTTCCTTCTTCAACGAGAGATTTAAGGGTATCGAAGCAGTCACCCTGAAGGAACTTGAGACCTTGGATATCATTTCGTTCAGCCGCCTTTTGCCCCTCATCCAAAGCTGCCTTGCTGGAATCAATCGCTGTGACTTGCTTGGCGCCATGCTTGGCTGCTACCAAGCCAAATCCACCGGTATAGCAACAGACGTCCAAAATTTCTCGACCCTTCATGTACTCAGCGACAACCAAATGATTCAGCCGTTGATCGAGGTAGGAACCTGTCTTTTGCCCGCTGCGCAAATCAACCGAAAGCTTCAGATCATTTTGCATGTAGGTCACCCGCTCTTCGCAGGATTGATCCAGATACCAGAACTCCGCTGCATCCATCCCTTCGTGCTTGGCCGTCTTCTCGTCAACTCGAACCATGATCGAATCGGCATGAGTGAGTTCCTTAAGCTGTGCCAAGATCACATCATGCCATCTCCAAAGTGCGCCCGAAGTGAACTGGACTCCCAAGCAGCTGGCATACCGATCCACAATTAAACCGCTTAGTAGGTCAGATTCACTGAAAACCAGACGCTCCGCCTGATCCGGTTTGTACGGGGTGATCAGCCGTCGACGGTTGATCGCACTTTCAAGACGACATCGCCAAAACGCTTCATTGATTTCAACATCGGCGTCAAAACTGTAGAGGCGAATGCGTAATCGGCTTTGCGGATTCACGGCGCCACGCGCCACCCAGTTCCCATCGTGATCCAAGAGGTCAACAATTTGCCCCACCTGTAAATGTTCACCTGAATCTGCCAAAGCATGTGCATGTACCCAGGGATGGCGTGCAAGAAATGGGTACTGTCTCGATGGCTTCAGGCGTAAAGAAACAGGGTTGGAGGGGAAGTCAGACAAAACAAGGTCCCGCTAGAACAGAGAAGTGGTTTCAGCAACCGATTGACATAGGTTTAATTTCAAGGCGACGGTTGTATGAAGAATAGAATTTATGGCTGGAATATCAAAGTGGGCCATTCCTTTCAAAAACCAGCTTGGGGAGGCCGAAAGTCCGCATTTTGGCCAACCGCTCACCGGACAAGTGGCCCAATGGCCGAATGCTTGTACAGGGTTACCGACAACCTCTAAGGCCCGATCTCCAATCAGTGAGGATCTCAAATGGCAGTATATTTGAGAATTCTTGGATTCCTCAGATGCCCGGAGCATACAAGATTTTCGATAAAACGGGTCGATTCCGGTGGCACAACGCGTCGCTCAGCATTCAGAATCTTGAGGAACCGTCACCCTTCGAAAAAGCTCCCTAAAATATCGCTTCCTTTTTTTGCTCGGTCTAACTACCCTCCCTCAAAGGTTGCGATACACTGCAACCTAGAAAAACCTAGCCAATCAGGTTCAGCCGATCGGATTGCCTAGACGATATATTGAAGTACGAGAGACTAAATTATCTCTTCGGAGGAGATCGTTGGTTTTAAGATGCTCCTCTCTGAACCGAGTTTGATTGATTTTAACAAAGGATGAGATCATGACACATGTTGTCGCCGAGCCATGCTCAGGATGCAAATACACCGATTGTGTCGTCGTTTGCCCAGTAGAATGCTTCTATGAAGGCGATCAGATGCTCTACATACATCCTGAAGAATGTATCGACTGCGAAGCTTGCGTCCCTGAATGCCCAGTCGAGGCAATTTTCCACGAGGATAACGTGCCAGAAGAATGGCAAAGTTACATCGAGCTGAATGCTACCAAATCTGAATCTGGAGAATGCGAAGTTCTCACGGAGAAGAAAGAGCCTTTAGCAGATGAATAATGCGGTGACGACGACTTCACAGTCACTGCATTAAGGGTTTGACGATCCAAAGTGTGATCACGACTCGCCGGCCGGCAAAAACGTTTTCCAGCTGGCATATCGGGGATCGTCCACATTCTGCACCATGAGAGGATTGACGCGAGGTCGGGCAGGAGTCCGAAGTAATTTCATCCTTGCCTGTTTCGGTGGGCGCCCACCCTTGCGTCCATTACACTTCAGACAACAGCACACGATATTCTCCCAAGAAGTGCTGCCTCCATGGGATCGAGGAATGACGTGGTCCATGCTCAACTGACTTAACGGAGCGTGACGTCCGCAGTACTGGCAGGTCTGATCATCTCGTGCAAATAGATTCTTGCGATTGAACCGAACCGTTTGCATCGGCATCTTCTCAAAACGCGTTAGCCTTAAAATCCTGGGGATTCTCAGCTCAAATCGTGTCGTTTGCAAATATTCTTCGCCAGGCTGTTTGTCCATCGCAGTAAACTCACTGAGCTCACACCAACTTTCAAAATCATAACTCTGAAATGCAGCGCCACTCTCCATATCAATGACTTCAGCACATTCCCGATAGAGCAGAGTGAAAGCACGACGAACATCAACGACCCGCACGGCCATGAAAAACCGGTTGAGCACGAGTACGTTCGTTTCGAGGAGCTCGCCAGACATCAAGACTCTCCTGAAATAATGTTTCACCAACCGCAAGATCGAGTCCACTCAGGAAATCATCGAATCAAATCGAGCTCTGACCGACACTACTCTGGGCGAGATAAGATCCTTAGGTGCATACCCATTCCTTCGTATCTACTTATTCTAATGCCCAGGCCTTGTTGATTCACGCGATTAAACAAGGATGAACAACGCGTGAAATTGCTGACAAAAAAGCATCGGTAACCCCTACGAACGCCAAGCTCCTACGCAGTCTCCCTTTTGCTTGTCTGACCGCCAAGGAAGAAAACGATTAACTCAGTTCTCCAAGGTGTAAATCACACGGACGCTCGATTCCCACAGATTTCATCCAACGGCCGACCTAATGCTGTATCACCTGTCGAATTACCTCTATGAGCTTGGAGTCTCCCTCTTCGATTTTACAGCGTGGCTGGACTCCGCCGGCGTGATCGTCTTTTCTATCGCGATCATCATTCTCAGTACCGCCGCATGGGCGGGCAACTTAGTTGCTCTCCCTGGAAATTGGATGATGGTTCTGGTCTTGATTGCCCTCGCCTGGTTCGGCCCACAAGAGGGCCGTATTGCCGTGGGCCTGAGCACCGTCATCCTTGCAGCCGTCCTTGCAGCAGTGGGTGAAGGAATCGAATTTGCTGCGAGTGCACTCGGTGCGAGGCGAGCTGGTGCAAGTCGTCGCTCAACCCTCTACGCAATGGTGGGTTCTCTGATTGGTGCGTTGGCGGGCGCAGTCATTGGAGTCCCAATTCCCGTGGTGGGGTCCATTATCGCTGCCATCCTGTTTGCAGGGCTGGGGGCGATGGGTGGAGCCATTTACGGCGAAAGGTCGGAGGGTAAGGAATGGCAGGAAACTTGGGCAGTTGGCCAAGCTGCCTTCTGGGGGCGAACAATCGGAACATTTGGCAAAATTGCTGCGGGTTTCGCGATACTCGCCCTAACCGCGATCAGTGTTATCCTCTGATTTCAATATGATCGCTCCAATTCCTGCGAGGTTCGTGCCTTGGTCAACTTTTTGAACAACCTTTCTCCTTTCCGAGATATCAGCTGCCGATGACCTCTCTACGGTAGCTTTGATATCAAACGGTCCAGAGTTGACGCATCGGGCCAGCTTTTTCTAGGGTACGCCGGGGTCGGACGTCATTCGTTTTGACATCCGACATCAGGAATAACCGGCTCTAAGGATGGAGGAAGAGTAATCGGATGACGGTTGAGCGACGAATTGATGATCGCCGCAGGCGAGTGCTGTTCAGTGCTAACCGACCTCAATCGTCGGCACCTCTCGCATTAGCTGTTGAAGAACAGGATGATCTCAGAGCAGCTCGAAGACCTCAAGAAGCCTATGGCTCACGTGTAAAACGCAGACTTCGCTCACGCTGGTTTTCAGTCATCCCAATTCACCGCAGCAGACTTCTTCTACTCATTGGGTTCTCATTAGCTGTCACCTTCCTACTTTGCGTAGGCCACTATTATGCAGCCACCTCAAGTTTCTTATTGAGCCACCCCGAGATCGCGAGACCGCTAAAGCTTGACCAACCCAATAGCTTTGGGAGATTCGCACTTGTAGGCTTCACCGCATGCTCGATTGGTGCAGCCTTGATGATCTATCAACTTCGTCGTTATCGGAGCGATGACTTTGGAGGAAGGTATCGAATTTGGCGGGTGGCGTTTCTCGTTCTTTCACTGGCTTGTTTACATTCTGTGGTGGATCTCTTGACCTGGGGGGGTGCACTGATCGACGTCGCTGTTGGTCAACGCATCCTACTGTCGGGTGAGGATTGGATCCGGATACTTTTAGATATTGGCGGTTTGACACTAGCCATTCGGCTGTTTCTGGAGGTTCGCAGTGTTACCTACTCCGCTATTTTCTTAGGAATTGCAAGCCTTAGCTTTTTGATCTCTGACTTCGCTACTTGGGGCGCAATCGAAATCAATTCCAATGCCTACTGGATGCTCTCGACTTGCTCAGCACTGTTTGGAGTGACCACCCTATTTATCTCAATGACGATCTTCCTTCGAAAAGTCTATCGAGAGGTGAGAGGAATTGATGCGATTGAATCGGTGACCAAATCGGACGAGTCGGCAAGTGCCACCTCTTCGCCGATCGCACTCGAACATGAAACTACCCAGACGACCTCAAAACGATCATGGCTCATCGCGCCGGGTGTCATCACTCGGCTTTTGATCCCCATGCGTTTGCGATCCTTCTTCACACGCAGTCAAACTAAAAGATCCATCGAAGCGGTAAAAACTGATGGCGAGGATTCAAGTGATTTAAAAGCGTCGAATACGGCTGAGGCAATACCTACG
>JAAXIK010000413.1 GCA_012270385.1 Rubripirellula sp.
AGACGGTCCGCGCGGCCAGTCCATTGCTCAGAACGGGGTCGCTTCAGCGGTTGACAGCGTCGGACACGCACAATACATGAGCGAAGAAGGTCAATTCCGTGGCGGCTTACCTGCCACGGATCTCACTGCATACGGGGAATCGCTCACCCCCGAAAGCAGACTTGATGATCAGACGCTGCTTACCGCAGGAGCGACCACACCCATTTCCACTCAGTGGAGCGGTAATCAAGTCATCCATGCCAAGCATGATGAGGAAGCAGATGTGGCCCACAGCGGGAGAGAAGCAGCAGAGCCCAACATCAGGGAAACGTTGAGTTGGAGAAATCCAATTCGAAACGATGAGGGGCAGCTCAGGTCAACTCAGCAATGATCTCTGCCTCAGGTGGTGTTAACCTGACCGGTCTGCCGTCGGGTGTCTGTAGCTCCGCAGTTGGATCAATTCCCAACTGTGTATAAATGGTTGCTGCGAGATCCGAGGGTGTAACAGGATGATCGAATGGAGATTCTCCCACCGAATCGCTCTGTCCAACAACTTGTCCTCCGCGTATGCCACCTCCGGCCATTAGAACACTAAACACTCGTGGCCAGTGATCACGGCCTCCTGATGTGTTCAATTTAGGTGTTCGCCCAAATTCTCCCATCACGACTACGAGTGTTTCATCAAGCATTCCGCGTTGTTCGAGATCCGTGATCAAGCCGCTCAATGCTCTATCCAAAGAGGGAATTAGCCCGATCGGAGTCTTTGCACCTGCAAACCCGTCTTTCAGACGGGTTGCCAGTTGGTTGTGGGTATCCCAACCTTTGTGATTCACGGTAACAAAAGGCACGCCGCGTTCTACCAATCTGCGAGCGAGCAAGCAGCTCTGCCCTACCGTTTTCCTACCATAGGATTCTCGAAGCGCATCACGTTCCTCATCGATCTTGAACGCGGACTTGGCCTCGGATGAAGTCATCAACTGGTAAGCTCTTTGAAGGTCTGGATCCGAGTCCGTGAAGATTTCCCCAAGAGTTTCTTGTTGAGCCTGTGAAGACTCTTGTTCCACCGAGTTTTGTCCAAAACGATTCATGGATTCGATAAATTCCATGCGTCGATCAATCCGATCCGTGGTTAGACTCGGAAAGTAATTCAAATCCCGCACCTGGAAATCAGGTTTGGCTGGATCACCTCCCACCGAAAAGGGACGATGATGTGGTGGTAGATATCCTCCACCATCCATGCCAGCCCCACCGACATTGAATTGCGGTACTGCAACATTTTTAGGTAGCACACTGGTTTTCTGATCGAGAAAGGAATACACCGCCCCGTAGGAAGGATAGTCGAGCACCGGTGTCGGCTGGTATCCGGTCATCATGTAATGGGTACCGAATTGATGTTCGCCTAAGGGTGATGTCACGGAACGAATCAAAGCGACCCGATCCATCAATGCTGCAGTCTGGGGAAGACACTCACCCAACCGTATTCCAGGTACACTCGTCGCAATGGAGCTCAGAGGGCCGCGAACTTCAACTGGAGCTTCAGGCTTAGGATCAAAGGTCTCCAAGTGGCTCGGTCCACCATCAAGCCAGATCAGGATGCAGGCTTTAGCCGCCGGTGAATTCGCATGCACACCTTGCTTGACTTCTCTTGCGCCGATTCTCTGCATCCTCAGCAAGTCCGCGATGCCGAAGCCATCCCGGAGTGTGATAGCGAATCCTCCGGTAGCCAACGCGCCGGCTCGAACGAAATCTCGGCGCGACCATCTAGAATCTGGACGATTGCCGTGCCCTTCACTTGGTCCTATTGGATAGCGATGTAATCTTTTCATCGAAGATTCAAATCCATCTATTCTGGCCTCATTTCACCATCACGATTACACCGTCAATCCACTTATTGATTGTGTGTAAATTCACGACAGGCTAGTAAACTCCACAAAAAATCTCTCAGGAGATTATCCCGATCGTCGGCTTGAACTGTCCCCAATTGACGCTCCCAATAAGCTCGCTCATCGGATCGAGGCAGCCGCTGCAGAGCCAATTGGTAGCAGTCGCGAACGATCTCGCTGTCAGAGTATCCGCGGGTGATCCAACGTGACAATCGGTTATTCTCGCTTTCCAAACGTTGATTAATGAAATCGCCATTGAGCAGAAACAGCTTAGCCCCAAGCCCCGCGGAAAATGTACTCAGCGACTGATCACAAGAGGATTCTGGTGAACATCTACCTAAAGTATCAAGGGCACGGGAAGGTGTCTGCGGATCCATTAACTCGACGGCTCGCGTGCCGATGGGCTGACCGCCATAAGCGAGAGGGCTATCAAGAACATCAGAGATTGCATCCGCTAAAACCTCTGCCTGGAGAGGGCGAACGTTGTAGTGCGAGTAGAATGCCACATCCGCGACGTTACCAAGCAGGGGAACTGCGCTACGTTGATAACAATCGCTATTTGCCATCAAACGTAAGATCGCTCTCAGGTCATAACCCGATTTAACAAACTCCAAAGAAAGTTCGTCCAATAATTCTGGGTGGGTTGCTGGGTTGGTTTGTCGAAAGTCATCGACAGGGTCAACCAGTCCTCTACCCATCATGACTTTCCATAGACGATTAACGATTGCCTTAGCAAACAAAGGGTTCTCTTTCGCAACCAGCCAATCCACAAATTCCGTGGCCAAGTTTGGGTCTGCATCCACTTCTCGCGATAACCAAGCTCCAGCCGGTAACTTCGGCAACGCATCGCGTCCTGTTTTGGGGTGAGTGACGTTGGCGGATCGATGAGCCACCAGACGCTCGCTAAAGCGCTGGGTCGCGAGTATAGCGGCGAGACCGTGGTAATCGTCCTGAGTCCACTGATCCAATGGGTGATTGTGACAATTCGCGCATCGCAATCGACTGGCCATGAAGACCTCACTCACCAACTCGGCTCTTTCCCGTGGGTTATCGGCTGTACGATAAAAATTAGCGGGTCCAACTTCTGTGGTGTCACCGCGAGCGAGAAGAAGGCCCTTTACAATGGAATCGTACCCGGCGTGTTCCTCCAACTGCTGCCCAAGCCAGCGGTGATACGCTTCCATTGCGGCTTGAGAATTTGGCAACTTCCGCAGACGAAACAGCTTTGCCAATTTCTGAGTCCAATAACGATTGAACTCATCCGAAGAGAGTAACGAGTCAACCAGCCAAGTGCGACGAACCTCCGAATCCAGTTTGAGATAATCATCAGTTTGTGACGGAGTTGGAAGCCGGCCAGTTAAATCAAGACAAGCACGACGCAAAAAGGTTGCATCATCGCACGGAGGGGAGCTCGGTAAATTGAGCAGATCAAGTTTCTGGTTCACCCAATGATCAATCAACGATGAAGGGTCCTCAGAGTGAGAGAACTCGGGCAGGGCCGGACGCGATGGATTCTGACGAAGAGAGGCTTCGTCCTCGGAAAGGAATGGGAGCACCAACTCAACAGGCACCACCTGATTAAGATACCGAGCGATCACGATGTGCCTGCCTCTTCGATTCACAGTGATCTCACCACTGTCAGGATCAATAGAAACTGCCGATTCATCCTCCGCCTTGAAAACAGTCCAGCCGGTGACATTCTCCGATATACCATCCTCAAAAGTTGCTGTGACCTTCAAAGGAATCGTCTGCCCTTGATGAGAGAGAATGGAGAGTCTGGGTTCAACTTGGAGCTGCTGCAATCCAAAATCATCGGTGGCCGCGGCATCTCCGATCCCCGACCGATTGGATTCGTCAGTAACATTCCAAGGCGCACCCTGATCAATCCATTGTTCAATTCGAACGGCACCCGATCCCGATGAGACGAGCCGCTGGCCGCCTCCGTGTTCAATCGTTTCGGTAGCCTTGAGCAAGAGAAGACTGCTCTGAGGGTCCAAATGGTTCACACGCCGACCTCCGAGTCGCATCACGATCTCATGAAAGTCGGCCTCCGGATCACTACCGTAGAGGGAAAGTCGAAAACCACCTCGACCCGCTGCCGCTCCGTGACAAGCTCCCTGATTACAACCCGCTTTGGTCAAAACGGGTGTAATCTCTCGAACGAAGCTTTGGCCACTTACGCTATAGTCAGCAAATGCCCAGAAGCCCAATGCCACCCCGCTGAATAGACGGGGAATAACAGGAGGAATTGATAAAACGAAACACCCGGTTTCATTCCCGGTCTTTTGGTTTCTGGTTAGCTTTGGTAGTCGCAGCACGATATTCCTGCTGCCAATCTCGTAGTACTTTTTGTGCGGCCGGTGTGCCGTAGTTTTCGAGGCTGCCTGAATCCATGATCCGATTCACCATACTGATGAGCTCTCCCTTCCCCTCGGGGTGAATCTCCAGGTATCGTTCGATCCTTGTCGCGGTGCTGCTGACTTCCTCGTCCGTTAACGATTTTGAAATCAAGCCGCGAACCAGTCGAACCAACTGAGGGTCCGCGTTGCCTCTTGTTCGAGACGGTGTCCCCTCACCTGCCTCCTCAGTCGCTTCTCGCATTTTCTCGGGATTATCGCGTCCGCCCACTTTGGAATCTCGCTCAGCACCACTTCGACCAGAGTCCCTTGCGCTACCCTCTCTTGGCTTACCTTCGCGTTGAGCCTGAGGTCTCTGACGCATCATGCCTCGGTTCGCCTGAAGGATACTCTCCAGCGAGGGAACCTCCCCCCCACCGCTTACCTTGACGATTGCATCGATCATCGCCGGACCATCAGCTTGCAACTGAGGCTGCAGTAATGCAAAGTTACTCACTACCTTACCCTTGTCGCAAACCAGCACCGTCATGGTGACATTTCGATTCAGACCAAACGCTCCGGGACCCGCGATCCCATCCGGCGAAACAGCATAGATTACACCATCACTAAAGAGTCGCTGAACGTTAGAAGCCCACTGAATGGTTTCTGTTTTGTCTTCAGATAAAAAAACGACCCCGACGGGCATAGTTTTCTCTTTTCTGGAAGTGCTTTCCGAGTCAGCATTCTTATCTGTTTCATCACTCGGCTCCGAGCTTGCATCGTTTTGTGCCGATTGCCCGCTCGTGATCGGTCGCTTTGAAGCAAAATCACCGACCGTTCGCATCAGACCAAACCCGGGGCGTGTGAGCTGATGGATAAAAATCAACACGCTAGGGCGATCATCAATATGAGAGGTAAGATCGAGCGTGGCCCCACGGTTCTCACCTGACAAGAGTTCCACCGTGAGTGCAGGAATCACCTCCCCAGACTGAGGTCCCGAGAAAATCGTTTCATTTGATTCCTGAGCGAAACAGAAAACCGTGGAGCAAACCAAGCACCAAAGACACAATCCTGATGAAACACGCAAAACAATCACTCCAACTGAGAGACCAAAAATAAGGGGCTGTTTTAAATCCTCTCGCTCCCCACGGGAGGTCAAGTCTACCAAGTTCGGTTACCAAACGCCCAATCCAAACGCATTTCAGCCTGAAAAATCACGAATCCATTCATCAAAAGTCCCGCAACAAGGCACAATTCTTTTTAGTTTCTTGCGGCCGTATGATGCCAAAACTAGGATAAATACCTACAGCATTGAGTTGTTCAGAAGATCCCAAACTACCTCCGCCAATCCGATCCCCCAACCACTCATTCCACCCACCGACTATGTCCAAGAAACCCATCCTCATTTTTCTATCGCTGGGAGTCCTCGCACTCGCCCTTTTCCCTTTACTGGGATGGACTTGGTCCGCCGAGGAGACAAGTCGCTACATGACACATGTGGTGCAGAGGGGAAACCTGAGTGTAACGGTCACAGAGA
>JAAXIK010000051.1 GCA_012270385.1 Rubripirellula sp.
ACGGTACCAACAATTCGTAAGTGACTTATCTTGAATTGGTGAGGTTGTTCGAGTTCGTGGGGACCCTTCCCCGCTACCGAGGTGAGATTGATTACTTTGGGATCAATCGGGGGACTATCTACGGGGATCCGAACGATGCTAACGATAATGGTTACCCTCAAGATTTGGCCTTATACGCTCCCCCGTTCAATTACCTATACGATAACCAGCGACAGGCAACGGTAAATCTCAATACGGTTGCAAGTCCGGAGGCTTGGCAGGGATTGATGCAGGGGCATTTAGAGGATCTCGGCAATGATCCAAATCTCAGCTTCAATGCCTTTCGGCGACAAAGGCAGGGGTATGCCGACGCGGCCATTTCCAAAGGTAATCCAGGTTCGGGTAACCTTCGATATCGCCGTGATCTTGACCCTCGCTTCCCCACTCGTTTCGCGGGTATTTACCGTTCGACGTTCAATCAGAGATACAATGATTCCGATGTGATTCCTTCGAACAATGCACTGTCTAACCCCGAGGTAAACATGGGTTTACTGCGGAATAAGGTGATAGCTGGTGGCTCCAATAGGCAGCCCATGTTTGTTCGTCCCTTCCCAGCGACAAGCGATCCCGCCCGCAACCACTCACGCAACGCACTCTTGCAGTACCAAACGCTCACGCGGATGCCCAATCTAGTGGCTGATAATTCTCAGGTCTTTCTCATTCGCCTTACGCTTGGTTTCTTTGAAGTCCAAGTGGACGGCGGCACGAAGGGGCTCGGCCGAGAGTACAACTCGGATACGGGAATGAGTGAGCGTTATAAGGCAACCTTTGTGGTTGATCGATCGATTCCGGTAGGTTTCGCGCCGGGTAAAGATTTGAATGCTCGGAATGTTGTTGTTTTTGAAAGCTACGGACAATGAGACTAGTGGATATCCATCAATTCAACACTTCACTTCAGCACAAAAACAGACGTGCATCGCTAGGCTTCACGCTCGTGGAAATGCTTGTTGCCATGGCGGTCACCCTGCTGATGATGGTAGCGCTTGCGCGGTCCTTTGCTTATGTGGGCCGGCAGGTTCAAGAAAGTCGCGCTGTCACTCAATTGACCTCGGAATTAAGAGATGTGACCACTCGCCTGCACAGCGATTTGAAGCAGTGTACGGTGCGGATCTCTGCAACTGGCGATTTGGCTTCAGATCAGAATGGTTACTTCCTCTATTATGAAGGACCCCTTACAGATGCTACTTCATCTCTGTTCCGAATCGATACCTCCTCAGGTCAGCCTGTATTCCCTGATTCGAGGTATGGCGATTGTGATGATTACCTCGCTTTCACTGCAGTTGCAAAACCCGGTCAATGGTTCAAGGGTAAGGTCCCCCGCTACTTGATCCTGCAGAAAGAACGTGAGGTTTTCCGCCAATCGCTTACGGATCCGACCCTTGATCCTGGACCCTATCTACTTCCTGCGGACACAAACGATCCCGCCTATGATTCCGTTGTGATTGAATCCAAGTATGCAGAGATTGTTTACTTTGCGAGTCCTGAATATGTATCGGGGACAGATACCTACATTGACAATGACGGGACGATCGACTTCAACGCGAATAGTGTTATTGATGGAGAGGAGTCTCGGAATGGATTTCCTGACCGACTACGTATCCATCGGCGGGTACTGTTGATACGTCCTGACTTGAATATCACAACGGCGGGGCGATCAAATCTTGGGGTCATGGCCGCAGGATCGGATCCTGTCATCGGACTTGCAGAAACCGTGCATCAACAATGTGACTTATCCGTACGGCGTATTTTGCAGGATGGGGGACTCCCCGCTTCCAATGCAATTGCAGCAAACTCACTGACGGATCTAAGTAAGCCCCACAATCGATTTGCTCATTATCGAATCCTCGGTGCGACGGGTACTTCGATGCCACTTCTGGCTCTTGGTCCTGCCGCAACGATTCTTTCTGATGTGGCACTCACCAATGGGACGGACATGCTGCATACGAGTAACGAGTCGTACGTTACGCCGAGTGTGAACGGTTTTTTACGACCAGAATTTGTTTTGACCGGCACGCGATTGGGAGAGGATGTTTGCGCGGATTACGTTACCGGATTTGATGTACAGATTTTTGATCCGGAAGCTCACTTTTATGTTACGTCCGCTGAGGCAGTCGGACCGGGCGATGCGGGGTATCGTGATGCATTGCAGACAACCTCCTCGATCTCTTCCTATCAAGGTGGCTTTGTCGATCTCTGTTACCCCGTATTGCAGGGAGGGACGGTAAGAGGTTGGAATGCCACTCCGTCGGACATGCGAGGTATAGGTAACTATGCAGCGGTTGGTGTCGGTGCTGGGGGTCGATTAGCTAGCCGATACGCCGGCGGTTCACCAATCTATTCCATAGGTCCGGGCGGTACTCCAACAGGTGTCGTTGGATGGAATTTGTCACCAAGCTTCCAGCGATCCGGTCGGGTGGGAGTATATGGAACCAATAAAGTGTTCCAGCCCGTATTTGACACCTACTCATCGCATTATGAACGCGATGGATATCTACAGCAGCTCACTGCGAATGGGATGTTCTGGAGAACAGATAATCCAAGTGCGAGCACGGTGGATCTTGGAGCAAACGGCTTGGATGATGATGGAACCTATGGTGCGGATGATTTGGGTGAACGCGAGACGCTGCCTCCATTCACCGGAGAAGCGAACTCCGTTCGAGTCTCAGTGCGTCTCGAGAATTCGAAGATTCGTTTGGTGCGGCAGGCATCGGTCGAATATGCTAACCCTTAAGAGACATCGAACGTTTCATCTACTCTGATTTTCATTCCGCCAGAGAATCCACTCCCATGAAGGGATTGCTACTGATCCTCATGTTGATCGCTTGTTTCACAGGCATCACCAAGTTGGGTCTCTACACTTGGACCAGCATTGAGCAAGCTGATCCATTCCCGCAGGCGTTGCGGCGATTGGTCCAAGAACGCATCGAGCAAGCGTCGCGTCAGGAGATGGAAGGTTGGTGTTTCCGGGGTGAGCCGTTGGTCTTGGAGGTCAGCACGTCTCGGCAATGGCTCGTCTATTCGAGCAGCGAGAGCATGCAGGCAAAAATCCAGCTCAAGGTTCAGCAGTTCGACCCCGGTGCCGTGGTTGCCATTCTTCCCGGTCTCGACGGAAAGCCTGGGGTAGCCGGGGTGGATGACAATGGTAACGGGCAAACCGATGAACGTATTGAGTTGGGAGCGACCCAAAGCGACGATCGCTGCTTGGCAATGAATGGAGATGTAGCTCGAGCTATGAATCCGCGGCCGCTCATCCTCCAACGCGGAGCCTTTGTTCCCGTAGTCTCTCCCACCGACTTAGTGCCAGATGCTGAACAACGCCTTGAGGTGAAAGTGGAACAGCAATTGGATAGGCCCGGGGCCGGGTTCTCTCTACTGATCACTGATAGAAAGCCATTCTTTCGGGATTGAGAGGCTGTAACCCGCTTGCCCTTCCTCCTAATGACATCGAGTCGATCTGTCCATTGCGTACTCATGCAGCCATTAGGGTATGATATTTCCCCTTAGGGTTGTTTAGTGGTGCGTTTGGGAGGGGTCACTTGGCGAGGCAGCGGTGATCTTTAGAATACCGGCGTATTGGAAACCCAAACCGAAAGATTGATAGAGACCATGCCAGATCATCATTCCCTTGATATTAAACGTGTAGCAATTTTGTTTGCCGGTGGGCCCGCGCCTGCTGCGAATGCTGTGATTTCTACTGCCGCTTTCTCATTCCTCGAGGAGGGAGCACAGGTTTTTGGAATCAAACATGGGTATAGTCGACTCGCCGAGTACACCGCTGCCAGCCCTCTGCAAGAAGGCGATGATTACATCAAGTTCACGCAAGAGACTTTGACCAATGCTCGCAGCAGTCGCGGTATCATGATCGGGACCGCGAGGACCAATCCTGGGAAGCATGTCAGTGCTCCCGAGCATCTTGATGATGAAGAACTGGTGGCGCCTCTCAGGCGAGTTTACGAAGGTCTCTGCTCACTGGAGGTGGATGCACTGATTTCGATTGGTGGCGATGATACTCTCAAGACTGCCAACAAATTGAAGTTATTCCAAGATCGGCTTCCGGAAGGGGCGAGACGCTTTCCCGTCATTCACCTTCCCAAGACCATCGACAATGACTACTCCGGGATCGATTTCACTTTTGGTTTCTTCACCGCTGCGGAAACGCTCGCGGAAGAGATTCGCAATCTGAACTTTGATGCCGCTGCGGGTCGTGCTTACTTCCTTTGTGAGGCGATGGGACGAAGCGCGGGATGGCTCGCGTATGGTGCTGCGATTGCCGGTGAAGCAAGCATGGTTCTGAGTGTGGAGGATATTCGCGGTGCTCTTGAAGATACTGAAGTGGTGAATCAAGAGACCGGGGAAACTCGAAAAGTCATGGCACTGGAACGCGTCATCGATCGCATGGTTGACATGATGCTTGCGAGGGAGCGAGAAGGTCGCCCCTATGGAACCATCGTGATTGCCGAGGGGATGGCAGAATATCTCCCTGCAAAATACCTGGAAGGAGTTGGAAGGGATGATCATGGGCATATTAACATCTCATCCATTAACCTCGCTTCAATGATCTCCGGTCTTCTGGCTGCTCGTTATAACGAGAGAACAGGAAAGACGAAGAAGATTAATGGCTTGCAGCTCGGTTACGAGTCGCGTTGTGCTCCGCCTCAAGCTTACGATGTGATGTTAGGGGCTCAACTTGGTGTCGGTGCATACCGCGCATTGGTCGAACAGAAGCTCAACGGAGTCATGGTTTCGGTGCATGGCCAATTGGCGCTGAGATACGTACCGTTTGAAGAACTGGTTGATCCTCAAACCTTGGTAACGAAAGTACGATTCATCGAGCCGGATAGTGATTTCCACAAGCTCGCTAGATTCCTCGAGACATGCATCGATAGTTGATGAAAGATCGATCTCGGCTCTCTCGTTCTTTCCGTTCGCTGGCCCTATTGGGTTAGTCTTCGAAACGGGCAACAAAAAAGGGTCAGTACTCGCTTTCGCGAATACCGACCCTTCTTCGTGTGCGTCCCCTCAAGAGAGAACCCGTACTGATCTCTGCTTACTTCGTAGGAAGCAAAACAGTGTCGATGACGTGCACAACGCCATTGCTGCAGCTGATATCTGTCTTCAGAATACGTGAAGCGTTGACTTTTGCACCTTTGTCATCGGTGCTTACTGCGATTGAACCGCCTTGGAGAGTCTCAAGAGAGTCTTTCTTCAGTACTTTCTTCGCAGTCATGTTACCTTTCACGACGTGGTAGGTGAGGACTGCAACAAGTTGGTCCTTGTTTTCTGGCTTGAGCAGGTTCTCAACAGTGCCTTCTGGAAGCTTGGCGAAAGCTTCGTCGGTAGGTGCGAATACTGTCAAAGGACCGTCGCCGCTCAATGCGTCTACCAAACCGCCTGCTTTCACAGCAGCAACCAAAGTGTTGAACTTAGCAGCGACTGCAGTCTCGACGATGTTCATCGATTTTGCTGCTTTTGCTTCTTCAGCCGATGCAAAGCTTGGGGCGATCATCAACGCTGCGAGCGCGAGTAGAGTGTTTCTCATAATGTTCAGGCTCCTGTGTCCCGGTCGAGAGGTGTAAAGTGCTTGCCAATAGGCCTTGGCGAATTTCTGTTTGCGGGAGTGTAGATCTGTGGCAAGGAAAAAATTGACATAGATGCTTTGCGAAGAGACACAAGATACA
>JAAXIK010000510.1 GCA_012270385.1 Rubripirellula sp.
ACGGCCGCGGAGCAACTTTAGATCTTCAAACCTATTCATATCACTTTTTCTTGGGACGGAATCCAACAAACCGTGATTCATTGGTGACCAAGTAGGGACCTTCGATCAGGTCGATGCAATAGGGAATTGCCGCAAAGACACCGTCAAGGCATTCGGCAATCGCTTTCGGTTTCCCGGGTAGGTTGACAATTAAGCTTTGATTGCGGATTCCCGCTGTTTGTCGTGACAGAATCGCCGTGGGAACTGTTTCAAGTGACACCTGTCGCATGAGTTCCCCGAATCCCGGCATCATTTTTTGGCACACTGACTCCGTTGCCTCCGGTGTTACATCCCGGTCTGCTGGACCTGTTCCGCCCGTGGTTACCACCAAGGCGCAATTCTCTGAGTCACACAGTTCAATGATTGTCTCCTCAATCAGTTTTTGGTCATCGGATATGATTTTCTTCGTGGTTTCATAGGGCGATTCGAGCACTTCTTCCAGGTATCTCTCGATGGCGGGTCCACCTAGATCCTCATATTCGCCTCGGCTCGCGCGATCGGATACGGTGATCACTCCAATTTTTGCTTTTTCTGGTTTCGACATTTCTTTTTTATCAGGGTGCAACGGAATGTATCGGATCAAAACGCTTGCCAATTAGGCGAGCAAAAACGGAGTGCAAAATTCTTTTGCAAAACTGGCTCGGGCTTGGGTTTTGCCGAAGTGTGTGAACTCCGATGTGGCAGACCTCTAAGAGTTGAACTAAGGATTTTCTATTTTCCAGTTTTGCTAAGACGAATTAAGGGCTCGCCATGATAAGTTTAACCGATCCGGGTCTCGATCGGATGCGGGAGTTCATATCTTGACGGTGGAGTCACTTAGAGATTACGACTTCTTGTTATCGGGGTAGTATCCGAAAAGCCGGCGAATTGGATTGAAGGTTTCGGTTGAGGTGAAAGAACGCTCCTCCACCAACCTATTTCGAGAAAGACATCGAAATGCCAAATCTATCTGCTTGTGCACATTGTGGGGCTGAAATCCAATCGGATGCAACATTTTGTCGTCACTGTGGCAGTAGTGAATCCGATGGTTGGAGCGACGAAGCGGATGTGTCATCTTTCAGCACCGCTGACAATGATGAATATGACTATGACGAGTTTATCGCGAATGAATTTGGTGACGGAAGCCGTCATACTACTACCCCCGTACTGTGGCGGTTTGTCGCCGTGATACTTCTCTTCATGTTTTTCGTAGGATTATTGTTTTTCTAAGATGCTTCATTCAAATGATTCGCTTCTGGTTACTCAGGGGAATGTGAGTGCGCGAGGACGAGCGTCAATCTCACTATTGCGCGATCGCAAAATCATTCAATCGTCTTGTTACTTTGAGCACTTGTATTCCACGAATACTACTGCGATAAAGCATGTTCAGGAGGCGGAGGTCAATCGAGATGCGATGCCACGCTTGATTGTTGCGGATCAGCAGACTTCAGGCCGTGGTCGACACGGGCGGAGTTGGAATAGTGATACGGGAACGCTGACTTTTTCCCTCGTTATATCTACTGATGAAGTTAAAAAACGTGAGCGGATAGCGGGGCTGGGCTCCATCGCAGTGGGTGTAGCTATAGCCAGATGCGTTGAATACGAATTTGCGCCATTGAAGATTCGACTGAAGTGGCCCAATGACATCTATTTAGGGGGCGGGAAATTAGGTGGGATCCTGATGGAAATGATTGGCAACCACCCAGAATGTGTTGTCATCGGTGTCGGGGTTAACGTTTCAACAACACCTAGGGTGACCGATCGACACCGATCTCAGTCAGTCGCGAGCCTCTCTCATACGCTGGGCCGGGACGTTCACCGCTATGATCTACTGCCTATGCTCGTCGAAGCCATCCTCTCCGCTGTTGATGAAGCGGCGTCGGATCATGAAAATCTGATTGATGATTTTCGGCAGAGATGTTTGCTGACAGGTCAGGAGATTGAATATCAGGATGGGTTAAAACGTGAAACGGGAACTTGTTTAGGCGTTGCCAGCGACGGTGCGCTTCGAGTTCTTGGTTCGCAAGGTGCTACCGAGATCTGTTCCGGAGAAGCAAATCTCGTGCGATCTTTAGGGCATTAATTTTTTGATAGTTGGACTGGCAAAGCACGATGCTGGCCCGTGATTTTCATATCTCATATGAACACATCAGAATTGAGGAAAGACAGGTAAGATTCCATGAATGAACAACGAGTGGCATTAATCACTGGATCAGGGACGGGAGTAGGTCGAGCTTGCGCTTTACGTTTCGCAAAGTTGGGCTTCGGCGTCGTTGTCAATTATTCTCGGAGTGAAGCGGAGGCGATCGAGACAGCAGCAGAGGTGGAACATCTGGGCGGGAAAGCTTTGGTCCATCAGTGTGATGTTTCCGACGATCAAGCTGTCACCGAGATGGTCGGTGTCATTCAAAGGACCTTTGGGCGTTTAGATATTCTCATCAATAACGCAGCGACCACCAATTTTATCCCTCACGAGAAGCTAGCCGACTTGACGGAATCCATGTGGGATCGCATGTGGGCGGTGAATGTGAAGGGCGCTTTTTTTACCACACGCGCCGCCTCGGAGTTGCTCCAGCAGAGTGACCAGGGGGCTGTCGTCAATATTGCATCCGTTGCGGGGATAACCGGCTCCGGTTCATCGATTGCTTACTGTGCAACCAAAGGTGCGTTAATCACCATGACAAAATCGATGGCGAGAGTATTAGCACCCAAGGTTACGGTGAATGCTGTTTGTCCTGGGCCAATTGATAGTCGTTGGATTCGTGAGGGAAACCCAGATTGGGATCTCAATGAAATGGTTGCTGATTATCCCATCCCTAAAGCGTCGAGTCCCGATGAGATCGCTGATGCTGTCGTCTACTTTGCAACGGGCAATCGGATGGCGACGGGGCAGGTGTTGTCCGTCGATGGTGGGCAGACTCTTTAGGAGTTGCATCGGTTTGCCCATCATCAGTGAAGTCGAATATTTGCTGTCCCCGCCAGTCGCTTATTCATTGAACCGCGTGAGAAAACTAGCGGCTGACTGGGAAATCCAGTCAATTGTGGACGGAGTTCGCGTAAGAAGATGATCGGATCCTAGAAGGGAGATCAGGCTAGGAGGATTCTGGTTGTTTGGTGAAGATTGAAGTAGCGAAGCGATTCTCAGGGCATGGTCGTAAGAGACCGTTTCGTCGTCTGGTGAATGAAAGAGAAGCGTTGGATTTGTAATTCTGCCAATTCGGTCAGGCAGCTTGTGTGAGCGAAAATCGTCAATCATCTGACGAGTGATTCTCCATTCCCTGCCTCCGATGGAAACCATTCCACTGCCATGCGTTTCTATCTCTGGATTCATCCTGATCAACAGTGCAGCGAGGTGTTGCGTATCACTCGGCGCTGCCAAGGTGATGCCTACAGGTTTGGCTTTTTGGTTCGAGGATGAGGAGAAAAGGCTTTCGCTGAGAATAGCCAGGGTCGCTGCTCCACCAAAACTATGCCCCATTAGACCTGTAACCGTGCCGAGTTCACCTTCAGTGAAGTGGATGGCTGCTTTCAGATCTTCCATGTTTGAAGTGAAATTGGTTTCGGAGAAATCACCATCGCTCCCGCCCAAACCAGTCATGTCATACCGTAATACAGCAACACCTAATGCGCAGAGTGACCTGGAGATCTTTACAATCGCTTTGAGGTCTTTGTTGCAGGTGAAGCAGTGACTAAAAACAACAGTGGCTCTGACGTCATCGTCATGGGCTGGGCGGTCAATAATCCCCGCCAATGAGTAATTTTGTCCACCATCGAACTGAACTCGATACGACCGTCGTGGGATCGGGGACTGTGGACTGGAGTGATTGGGCATTTGGATTCTGATTTCGAGCCGAGTGGTAGGTTCCCATGGCTTGAAGTGCGAGATCAACCGTTCTTATTCAGCGTGGGAATCGATCCTTCCTGCTTGGAAAGCTTCTGCCATAGCGAGTGGAACTTCCGATTCAGCTAAGACAAGTTGTGCGCGATTTTCCGCTACTTTCGCTCGCATCTGCTGCTCTTCAGCGATAGCCTCCGCTCGCCGTCGTTCAGCCTGTGCTTGTGCGACTCGCGTATCTGCTTCTGCTTGATCGCTTTGAAGTCTTGCTCCAATGTTCTCACCCACATCGATGTCTGCGATATCAATGGAAACAATTTCGAAAGCAGTTTGTGCGTCGAGGCCTCGCGATAGAACCACCCGTGTGATCATGTCTGGGTTTTCAAGTACTTCAAAGTGTGAGGAGGCGGATCCAATCGAACTAATGATCGCTTCGCCTACTCGCGCGATCACCGTGTCTTCCGTAGCGCCGCCGATCAACTGAGATAAATTCGTTCTCACGGTGACTCGTGCTCGGACTCGAAGTTCAATCCCATTTTTTGTAATTGCACTGAGAGTTGTTTTTCCGCTCCGGGAAGGATCGGGGCAATCGATGACTTTGGGATAGACACTGGTTTGAACGGCGTCGAGTACATCTCTTCCGGCAAGGTCAATCGCGGCAGCCTGGTCAAAGTCTAGAGGGATTTCAGCGCGGTGAGCCGCAATAATGGCGTGGATGACATTGATGACCTTGCCGCCCGCGAGGAAATGTGCCTCCAGTCGACGTGTGCTGATCCCCGTAGCGCGATTGATGTCCAGACCCGCTTGCACACTCATCACTTTTGCTTGGACAACGACCATCGGGTTGACCTTTGTAAAGTGCATGCGAATGAGACTCACCAAACTCACATCGGCGACAGACATGTAGGCCTGAAACCACAGTTTAAAGTAGCGAGTGAAAAAGAAACCTAATGCCGCAAGGAAAATTACCGCTAGAATTGTGAGGGCCGCGAGGAGTGTGCTCAGCCAACCCTTATCCGCTATCTCGCCTTGTGCCAGGATTTCAATCACGCTGGCTAAAGCTACGTGGGTGACGGTAGGCGCACTCAGTGTTGTGGCCGCTTCAATCGCCGGCACAGCTGACCGCTGCAGCCAGACTAATTTTCAGTCTCTTTGTGAATCTCAGGTGAATGGATAACCCACCTCACCTTCGGCTCCCGCAGTATAGCCCATCCCGACGGTTTTAGGGGCCGGGTTGAGGGGAGGTATTGCAACTCCAAAGGGTGACTTCATCCGTCCGAGTAGGATTCGAGGGCGTGATCTACCCACCTCGCATTAATTGGCCTCTGAGATTATGAAGATTTCGGGTAGAATAGGTGCAGGAAGGGGATGATTGGGTAGTTCTTAATATTTAAGGTGACCTAATGACGGTGCGAGGATCATGAGTAGACAGTTGACAGCTGGCGATTGGGTCGTCTACCGAAAGTCAAAACGCAGTACTTCTCCGGGCCCGCGAGCATCCCATGTTGTGGGTAGCCCAAAGGGTGAATCGTACACCTATACCGTTGATAAATACTGGGTCGTAGAGGAGGTGATGCCTGATGGTAACCTTCTGATGCGTACATCGAAAGGAAAGTCAAATATCATTGGCCAGGATGATCCAAATTTGAGAAGAGCCTCACTTTTTCAGCGTCTTGTTTGGAGGGCCCGATTCCAAGCCGCTGTTGAACAGTGCAACAAGAGGTAAACCTGATTTGCACAAATTGATTTTGCGAGCACGGAGGCCCTTTGCGGGAATGATCAGAGCCAACTGACTTTCTCAACACTCTGCACGGCAATGTGTAACGGACTCGGTTGGAATCGGGATCAGAGCGTTCAGGCC
>JAAXIK010000106.1 GCA_012270385.1 Rubripirellula sp.
TCCGACTACCGAGGATAACTATCGAGGGTTCATTACCGAGCACGGTTATGCCAGTGGGAGCGCGGTTTGCGATGGAAAGCAAGTTTATGCCTTCTTTGGTAAGGCGGGTGTGATCGCCTGTACGTTAGACGGAGAACTGGTTTGGCATCGCCAAGTGGGTGATTTGTCAAGCAATCGACGTTGGGGCAGCGGCTCTAGCCTAGTCGTTTCGGATGATATTTTAATTGTCAATGCATCTGAGGAGGCACGCGCAATCTTGGGATTGAACGTTGGCGATGGATCGGAGGCTTGGAGAGCCCAGTACGATCTCTTAGAACTCTGTTATGCCACTCCCGTTTTGGTGGAGGGCGAGGGAGGAGTGACTGAAGCTGTGATCGCAATGCCCGGAGAAGCTTGGGGCTTGAATCCCGCGAATGGGAAGCTGAGATGGTTTTTCGAAACAGGCACGGGAGGGAATGTGAGTCCCAGCGTCGTGGTTGGTGATGATGCGTTTTACACCTTTGGAGGGTATCCGCAGCAACAAACTATTGCGATTCGAAGACGTGGTCGAAAGGATATCACAGCAACGCATTCGTTATGGGAGTCCAACGAAAGTAGCTATGTTGCAACTCCACTATTGCACAAGGATTCACTGTTCTGGGTGAGTGATCGTGGCTTTGCATTTGCGATGAACGCTAGCACCGGTGAGATCCAAACCAAGGCGAGGTTGGATAACCTGCGGTCGGGAGGGCGACCCGTGTACGCCTCGCCGATTCTGGTGGGTGAAGAGATTATTGTGGTGACACGTAAAAGCGGAACTCTTGTTTTTGAAGCCTCCCCGCAGATGAAACTGGTGAGACAAAATCCTCCACTCGAAGACTCACAATTTAATGAAACACCCGCGGTTTCCGACGGAAGTCTTTACCTTCGCAGCGATAAGTCGCTGTATTGCATTCGCTAATCGAGCATGACCTAAGGGAAAGTTCCCTCTCGGGAACATGAGTGGGAGCAGGTTTGAGACGTTCTATTCAACGTCTGCAGGGGACCTATTGAGCAAATGTGCTCTGAATCGCTCCGCGCAGTTGATCCCATTGTTGGATCACCGACTGCTTCGAGGATGCTTTGAATCGTTCAACTTGAGCATCCTCTTTGCTGTAGCGAAACGTGGCGAGGTCGATTGGATCATCTGCAAATGCAGAACGCACCCGGTCAGTGTGTTTGACGTGATCATCGGCAAAGACGATCGCTTTGAAATTTGCAAAGGGTTGATCCTTCGATGCTCTCGGATGTCGCGCGAGAAGGGTTTTGAGCATGTAGCCCTTGTGCTGACCCGCGGTCATATAAATTCCATCGGAGTAGGTTACGCTGCGTGGTGTGCCGAGTTTTGAGGTGATTTCCGATGTTAGGCCGTAAAGTGTCGGTGACGCTGAATCGTAGGGCTTGAAAGCACCGCGTTTTTCATCGATCTCCAGCGTAGAGGCTGTGATGCTGTAATGGTTGTCTTGTAGTTCCCGGTTGGTCGCATCGCGGTATTCTTTTCCACGAGAGGTAAGAATCACAACGCATATTTTTCGCTGAACCTGCTCGGTGATCATTTCGGGGAGCTCCGGTTCAGGTGGGTGCATTGAACCAAGTGAGAAGAGTATTCCTTGCGCTCTTAGCAATCCAGCAAAGTCGGACGCAGCGAGTTCTTTCTGATTGGTTTTGCCATTGAGAAGGCTCTCTTGCCAAGTGAACCACTGATCGCTCCCCAAGTCTTGATTCATCGCCAATAGGGTGTTGTCGAGGTCGACAACCAGTAGAACATTCTCTGGACCATGGTCCGCAGCAAAAAGATTAACCTGCTCGATTACATCGGTGAATCGATCGGTCGTAACGTGCTTTCTTATGTGATCTTGAGCCGCAAGCTGACTTTCGATAAGTCCGAGATTCAAAACGACAAGAAAGATCGAAGCAATGCGATTCATGATTTCAATACAGTTCAGGAAGTGTTAATTTTCCAGAATTATCATCTGTGATTTCTTTTCACTTTTTTAACAATTCTAATGAGCGAGAAGAACCTCTGCGGGAACATTTTAAGTTCTGGAGTGGTAGTGGGCAGGGTGGCAATGAGTGTTCCCAGTGACAAGTGGTTAGGGGCGGGTTGAGGAAGCATCTGCCTTTCCTTTTCCGGCATACCCCCGCCGCAGAGATAACAGACCGGTTTACGCCGTTCGGTTTACCTAGAACAATTACACCAAGACGTCCAGCTAGAAAGAGCAGTGGGTTGGATGAGCGAGATCTCTCGCTTATGAATACCAAGATACGGACGGGAAAACCCTTCCAACGCAGAGGCTGGGATGGATTAAGAATGCGTAGGGTTAGTGGATGGGCAGGAATATTAATGAGGGGTGGGTTGCGATGACAGTCGTGAATCGAAAAAATTGCTGCACCATTTGGTGGAATCTGTGTCTATGCGTCGCTTTCACATCGGTGGTCTCGAAATGCGGCGCCGCAACGCCGCCGTATACTGATCTCGCGATCACAGCGGATGGCCAAGCTTTGATTGCGACCTCACAGATGGGGGCTCATGTCGTGAGTTGGAGCGATTTGAAGCAACAAAAAGTCATCGCCGCTTCGTTCACGAATTTGCACTGTGTGGCATTTTCACCCAGCGGAGAGTACTTCGTTTTAGGAGGTGGGAATCCAGCCGAAGAAGGCGGCATACAGGTTTTTTCGTGGCCTGAGTGTACGCCACTGATGACACTCACTGGTCACGAGGATTCGGTGATGGCGGTGGCTTGGGTGGGTGATCATCAAGTGGTATCGGCTGGATTAGACAGGTTGTTGAATACATGGGATATCCGAACCAAGAAGCTCATAAGAAGCTATCGCGGGCATTCAAGAGGAATCACTGCTGTCTGCTATCTTCCGACACAGAATTTAGTTAGCGGATCGCATGATGTGTCGGTGCGAGTGTGGGGCTTGGAAAGCACCTCGGCAGTGCGTACGCTCAATCAACATTCCCAACCCATTCATTCGATTGCTGTGTCACCTCTGGAGTCGGCACACCCGGTCGTAGCTACGGCTGCTAATGATCGTACAATTCGCTTTTGGCAACCGACGATTGGCAGGATGATGCGATATATACGTCTGGAATCTGAGCCGCTTGATGTTGCTTGGATGGATGAGCGTTACTTGATTGCCAGCTGTGTCGATGGAAGAGCTCGATGCATCGATAGCATGAATGTCAAAGTCGTCGGTGAGGAGCCGGGGGTTGAGGGATGGGCTTATGCTGTTGCCGTCCATCCTCAGGAGCGCGTTTGTGTTTTGGCTGGTAGCGAAGGTGTGATACGTAAAGTCGAGTTTTCCGAGTAATTCGTTCCGACTAGGTTCGGTGATTGAAAAGGCCTCTCCGAGATTTCTTAATGTGTTATTTCGGGATCCATGTAAATCTGCCCCAGTTTTTCCCAGGTGGAATGATGGGGAGCCTCAACGGCCCCTCCTTTCTTTCGAGGACGACCGAGGGTCCATTGTACCTTGGGTCCGGGAATGCTCGGGTTACCAAGCCAGCAGGCGACCAAGTGGGGTCGTCTCCCCTTCCAATCTTTTTTCTATTCTCACCATTTTTGTCGACGGACCAGACATGGAATGTTGAGGCAATCATCTGATCTCGTTCAGGATTCGAGATACCCGTGTAGGGGCTCATGTGTGTCATTTCAACTCCTTCCCAATGAGCGATCCAATTCCCATCGGGCGACCAAACCGGGACCTTCTGCTCAAAGGGAGCATCGATGACATCGTGATACGGCGAGTCTGGCTTGGAAATGAGTTTTGCATTACTGCCATTGAGTTCACTCACCCAGATTCGCATCATTCCTTTACGGTTTGAAACGAAAGCGATGAGACTTCCATCGGGAGAGACGGAGGGCATCGCGTTGCTGTATTTCAGTTGCTCGGGATCGGTAAATAGTCTTCTGGACTGGCCATTTTCTGTATTGATGATGTGCAGTTGAGAATTGCGTGCGGGATCTTTCTCCGTGTTGCTTACCACTTTCATCCAAATCAGGTGGATGGAGTCTGGCGCCCAGCATGGCAAGAGATTGACACCCTGTTGCACAAGCGTAATAGGATTTTTTCCGTCGAGGTCAGAGATGCACAACGCAATCCCATGATCCGTCTGTTCCGCAAAGGCGAGCCTCTCGCCATTCGGGGCGCATGCTGGCATACGGCAGCCTAATCGAGATCGGGTAAGCTGCTCAGAATGAATTCCATCACAAGATTTTCGGTAAAGTTGAAGTATTCCATTCGGATCTTCATGACTCACCACCACGTCATGATCAGGGAAAGTATTTGTTTCGAAAGTCGTTTTACCCAGAACAATCTGCGTGCAGAATGCAAAGAAAATGCAGTACAAGAAATGGGTGCTCATGGGTTGATCTTCTCGTAGGACTCAGGAAAGCACACAGCAGTACTTCACTTCGCTTGTTTGGGATCAATGGTGCTTAGACGCTTCCATATTCTTTGAGCGTAGACTTTGCGATCGCCCCATTCTTGGTCCGTATAACGCATTCCCTTTGGTGATACCTCCCAAACCTGTTTTCCGGACTCTGAAGTCATTACCATTGTCTCTCCTTCAAAGCGAACGTCATAGACTCTGTCTCCTTCGAAAGGTCCACCTTGCTGCACCGTAGATTGCGATGCGTCGCCTTTGATTGTGGTGAATTCAGGATAGCTATATCTGAATTTTCCATCTTCAAAGTAACCGTAACCCCATCCGATCGAAGAGATCATTGCTTTGGGGTCAACGCGGTTGTGGATGATAGACATCGTCTTGCCATCGACGAAGGACCATCGGCCATGGATCGCTGGTGGCTTATGGAGTTGAGTACCGTCGTTCCAAGAAACGGTTTCATACATTCCACTCATCAGAGCGAACGCCTTTTGATCCAATTTGCTGGTAGCTGTTTTCGCGTCGGAATCTTCAGCGTGGCATAACCACGATCCGTTGAAAATCAATACTGCCATGATTAAGTTTCGCATCACAATTTTCTCCCAAATGATGGTGGCTTCACGGACAACAATGCATCTTGGTTGATTCGAAGCCTACCAGCGTGCGACGGCAACTTCTCTTCTTATTTTGCGGGCAAGTTCGGAATATTTCGACTGGGTTTCTGTTGCCTTTTCTTCCCCGCCAATCGCTTGGATCCAAGCGAGGTCATTCTTGTCGGTCTCAATATGTTCAAGATCTGATGGGTCAATCTCTAGAAACGCCACATGATCATAAATACCTGCGACACAGAAGAAGGGTGCAATCATTCGGCCGGTTGATTCGAGCGCCGGTAGGAATTCGTCTAAAAGTAACTCTGTTGCAACCTGTGCGCTGCCAGGCTTGCAGTTAGAGAGAATCACACGGAAGTATTTTTTATCAGCCAAGAAGGAGTATTCCGATTCAAGTATCCCCGCATGTTTCGCAGGGATTTTGAAGATGCCCGTAACGGACTCATCAACGAGAGCGTCGAAGGTTGCTTGGGCTAGCTGAGATTCTTCTGGCCCGCCTTCTTGAATCTGAAACTCAGCATTCCATTTTTTCATCTGTGAAGTGTTTGCAATCTCTGCGTCGGCCAAACCACCTTCAAGACGGAAGAAGACCATGTGATCCCACGGTCCGGTCAAAGGGTCAAAAGCCAGTGGCTTTCTACCAATTTTTTCGTCAACACTCCAGAAACGGGTGTAAATG
>JAAXIK010000291.1:0-550 GCA_012270385.1 Rubripirellula sp.
GGAGATCGGTGCCCAGTACATCGGGAAAGTTGCCGAAATCTGTGATCAATGGCTTGATTCCATTCCCGCTAATGAACCCATCGGCTTGATGTTCAGCGGTGGAGTGGACAGCGGGAGCTTGGTCATCTTGCTGGACTTTCTACTCCGGAGGAAAGGACAATCCCCGGCAAGGCTCAAAGCATTTACGATGACGACAGGACAGCAATCCTCAGATGGTGAACAAGCCGAACAGTTTCTAAAACAGATCGACCGTGAAATGTATTTGGAGCGAATCGAGATCCCTTCTGATCAAATTTCTTGGCGTGAAGCAGTACGTGTGATTGAAGACTACAAGCCGTTGGACGTGCAAGCGGCCACCATGGGGCTGGCCTTATTGAAAGAAGTTCGCCAAAGGTACCCCGATTGGAAGTACTTGATTGACGGTGATGGTGGTGACGAGAACCTGAAGGACTACCCCATCGAAGAAAATCCAGAGCTGACTATCCGGAGTGTTTTGGGTAATCGAATGCTGTATGAGGAAGGCTGGTGAGTGGATGCGGGTAAAGATTCG
>JAAXIK010000291.1:560-5678 GCA_012270385.1 Rubripirellula sp.
CACATCCGTACCAGCGCCCCAGCATCCGCTCTGGGGATTCTCGGATACAGCCCGTACGCAATCACTGATGTCATTGAAGTTGCAGAAGGACTCCCCTTTGTCAAATTGACGGACTGGGACCATCAGAAGCTTTACTCTCTCAAGGGAGCCATTGTTGCTGCTGGGATCAAGCAGGTGACTGGTATCGATATGCCCATATTCCCAAAGCAGAGATTCCAGCGTGGTGCGGTCGATTCACAAACGTTTGATCACCTTTTCCCAGAGAGTGATCGCAGCTTCAGGGACGAATTCGCGAAAATCTATTCGTAAGCGCAGCAATACGACTTGGGAAAGTACTCCGCGCCTCCATCCCAGACGAGCCCGACTCAACTTCCGCACTCCGGTTTCCTATTTGAGCCCAAACCACTGACATTTTGGGCGCAGCGAGTTAGCAGTCCAGGACACGTTGGAGCGGGAGGGCTTCTTTGCGTTGCATCGAAAGCGAAGCACGACCCTCGCCGATTCTTCCAGCCAGACCTTAGCACACGGTCCCTATTTCGCCTGCTTGTTAATCGGTTCCTCAACCACAAGAGAACGAGGAAACTCAGCGGACTCTCTTCCACCCTTTGCGGACCAACGCTTATTTTGAGACCGACCCGCTGGCTGGTTCATCGGAATGTCCATTCCTCCCGAGTCAGCAAGCATTTCGTAGAGGCGATTCTCCATTTCCTTCACTACGGATTGATAATCCGGATCGTTGATCAGATTATTTTGTTCACCGGGATCCGTTGTCAAATCATAAAGCTCGTCAACGTCCCACAACCCATAATAGGTGATGTATTTGAAACGATCTCCTCGCAATGCGAATTGAGTCGGTGACTGAGGAAAATTTTTCTCCCAGTAATAAACGTAGAGAAAGTACTTCCTCCAATCCTGATCCGGCTGATTAGCAAGGTTAAGGAAACTCTGACCATCCATGTAGTCAGGAGTGGTCAGTCCAGCAGCGTGAAGTATTGTTGGTCCCACATCGATATTACCAATCACTTGGTCTAATACCTTTCCACCTTGAATCAGATCTGGGCACTGCATCATCATCGGAACACGAATCGATTCCTCGTACGAAACTCGCTTGTCAATCAAACCGTGTTCACCCCAGACGACCCCCTTGTTCCCCATATAGCTGACAAACGTTCCGTCATGGATACCCAGTTTCTGGAGCTGCGCCAAAACTCGTCCGTCTCTGTAGTCTACATCAAGCAACGACTCACAGTAACGACGATACAGGTAGTCCAATCCATTATCGCTGTGGTAGCTGAAATCGATCCCGTGCCAAGAATTCAACTGATCTCGAACCCAGCGTGGTGCATCTTTTTCTGCCGATATCCCTTCACCTCGAGGTAGAAAACTCAGATCCACATCCTTGTATCGATCCTCGTGCCGTTTTGCGGGAGTGAAGTTGGAATGGACCGCCTTATGGGACAAATAAAGAAAGAAAGGCTCGTCGGCTTCAGATTGAGTTTCAAGCCAGTCGATAGCGTAGTCCGTCAACTCGTCGGTGATATAACCTTTCTGCTTAACGCGTTCTCCGTTGACATTCAGCGTGTACCTTGGCCCGGGTGGTAAATAGTTCCCCTGGCCCCGGAAACTGATCCAGTGATCAAACCCCGGTCTTGGATCATCATGCGCTCCTCCCATGTGCCATTTACCAATGAAAGCCGTCTCGTATCCAGCATTTTGCAGATACTGCGGAAAGAAAATCGTTCCTTCCGGGACAAGACGATTGTTGTCAATGACCCGATGCTTGTGGGTGTAAAGCCCCGTTAGGATCGAAGCGCGACTGGGTGAACAAAGTGAAGTAGTGACAAATGCATTCTTTAGATGCACACCGTTAGATGCAAGCGAATCCAGGTGAGGTGTTTCCAGAAACGGATGCTTCATAAAGCCCATCGCATCGTAACGATGATCATCCGTCAAGATAAAAACGACATTTCGGGGCTTTGAGCCGTCACGTTTTGAAACCGTGGGAAGTTCCTCGGCTAGCAAGACTCCCATCTGGGCCATGCTTGAAAAACAACACGCTATCGCAACCAATCTTAGGATCATCCAACCGCTCCACGAGAGACAAATCTTTTCTTGTTGGGAGCATGGTAGCGGACTTTGGGCTCGGTGGCCAACGGCTAGAACGATCTAGCTCAATCAGCTCGACTTTTCACGTCGAAACACGGCCACCACATCATCAACGGGGACCACGAAAAGCTGATTGTCATGCTCCAGATCCACCGGAATGGCATTTTTCGGGTGGAAAAGAATTTTGTCGTACTGCCGCAAAGGTAATTCCTCATCGTTCTCCACCACAGCACTGATCGTAACGATTCGCCCTGTGATCGTGGGGATCTCCGCTGCATCAGGAAGTGCGATCCCGCCTCGGGTCTCTCTTTTGGGTTCGTCTTTTCTCACTAAGACGCGATCACCAATCGGTTCTACACATTCAAACGATTGCGCTTTCTTCTTCGCCATCTTTTCTCCGAAACAGCAAAAACTTAGGGTACCCGCTCCTACTCTCTCTCTAGAGAGACCGTCTAATGATTTTCATCAGGAGACCATTTTCACCTCAGAACGACATTTCGTCGAGCCCTAAGTACCGTTCAACTCCAGATTGGACGCTAGCGGTAATCTCGCCGAAGCTAAGCTGAACCCCGGATTCTAACCGGAGAATTGGTCAAAGTTGGCCGCATGCAACTCACGCTTCGCGATTTCATGGTCGTGATCCGTCATGATGGCCGCCAATTCTTCCAATGAGGTGGTTGCCTGCCATCCTAGTTCCTCGAATGCTTTGGAGGGTTCCCCGAGAAGCAAATCCACCTCCGCTGGGCGATAGTACCGCGGATCAATCTCCACGTGATCCTCGTAATTCAAATCCAGTCGCTTGAAGACCAACTCACAAAACTCTCGAACCGAAGCAGTACGCCCCGTGGCAAGTACAAAGTCATCGGGCTGATGATGCTGCAGAATCAGGTGCATTCCCTTGACATAGTCTTTTGCGTAGCCCCAATCCCTTTTGGCGTCGAGATTACCCAAGTAAAGTTTTTCCTGTAGACCTGCCTTGATACGCCCGGCTGCACGAGTGATTTTCCGAGTAACGAATGTTTCTCCCCGGCGCTCCGATTCATGATTGAATAAAATCCCGTTACTCGCAAACAGGTCATAACTGCGTCGGTAATTAATCGTCTGATGGAATGCGTAGACTTTGGCACAGGCGTAGGGGGATTGAGGGTTAAACGGCGTGCGTTCCGTCTGGGGCGTCTGCAGTACATCGCCATACATCTCACTGCTGCTAGCCTGATAAACGCGAACCGGATGGCTCTCATTTAATAATCTTGCCGCTTCAAGAATATTCAAGGCACCGCATCCCACCGCCTGCAGTGTGTAGACTGGCTGGTCAAATGAAACTCGTACGTGACTCTGTGCGCCAAGATTGTAGATTTCGTCGGGACGAATTTTCAAAACCAGGTTAGTGAGACTTTGACCATCCGTTAAGTCGCCATAATGGAGCCGCAAACGAGACTCCGCTTGGGGTTCTCGGTAGAGATGGTCAATCCTTTCGGTAGAGAATGTACTGCTTCGTCGGACCACACCATGCACCTGGTACCCAAGACCAAGAAGATACTCCGCAAGATAACTACCATCCTGCCCCGTAATACCGGTAATCAGCGCGATCCGTGTCATCAATGTTTCTCTTTATCCTAAACCCTAGGTGATGGGTCACAGTGGAATGATACCGTGAAGTTAAAAGGAACGAAGAGAACCTGCTTCCAAATCAGAAAGGAAACTCTGGTAGGTCATCCTCAAGCCGTCCTCCAAATCGATTTGGTGCCTCCAACCTAATTCATGCAACCGGCTCATCTCATTACACTTTACCGGCGTACCCTCCGGGCGACCGGGGTCGGTAAGAATTTCCCCCTCAAAACCGACCACCTTAGCGATTAATTTCGCTAGTGAAAGGATGGAAAGGTCCATCCCTGTACCCACATTGACCCAATCTGGAGGATCATCCAGTCCAAAAGTAAAGTGAACGGCGTCCGCAAGATCATCCGTGTGCAAAAATTCACGCCGCGCCGCGCCCGTTCCCCAAATGGTTACGGTCTCTGAATCACTGTCTTTGGCTTCATGAATCTTTCGAATCAATGCCGGAAGCACGTGACTATTTTCTCTGTGGTAATTGTCACCAGGCCCATATAGGTTGGTTGGCATGAGACTGTGAAAACAAACTCCATGTTGGATCCGGTAGGACTCACACAGCTTCAATCCAACAATCTTGGCCAGAGCATAAGCCTCGTTGGTTTTTTCGAGAGGCCCCGTTAATAGCGATGACTCTCGAATCGGCTGCTCGCAATCCCTCGGGTAGATGCAGTTGCTTCCCAAATAAAGTAACCGGCGAACCGAAAATCGAAAGGCTGCATCAATAACGTTGCTGGCCATCATGACGTTCTGCAAAAGAAAGTCTGCAGGATAGGTAAGGTTCGCATGGATCCCACCCACCTTGGCCGCGGCAAAAATCACCCCCGTCGGTCGCTGCTCTTGAAAGAACTTCTCCACAGCGGTTCGATCACAAAGGTCAACCTCACTGCGATCGGCAACCAATAGGGTACACCGTTCGGATTTCAATCTCCGCATGATTGCAGATCCGGCCATCCCGCGATGACCCGCGATAAACAGTCGGTCCGATTCAGTGATAGACATAGGGTAAAGATTAACTGCTGGCAACAACCAAGGTCCATAGAGATCCAACGGCGGGTTCGCTGAGTGGGTCCCGTTGATCCTGAATCACCCTGAAGATCAAGCACCTTTACCCACTTCGTTGCGTTCGAGGGAACCATGTCCAAAAAAGCATGAAACTATCGCGTTTAGAGCGAGTTTACCGATTCGTGAAACTAATTCGAATACAGCAGTTACTAAACCTGAAAGTGATCTGCTGCACTCCATAGAGCAAAACGTCCGATTTCTTTCATGCGGTGTCCCCCTGATGGAACTACCTACCAGTGACTCAAGGCCGCTCGCTCTAGCTAGGAATAAACCAACTACGCTAGTCACTCACGGAAGAAAAATGGATGGTTGTGCCGATGCGCTCTCTACGAACAC
>JAAXIK010000213.1 GCA_012270385.1 Rubripirellula sp.
CCAGAGGTTGAGCTTCCGCGATTTCGATCACTTGCTCGACTTTCCTTGCACCGACCAAGGCGTGTTCCACGCCGGGTTGGGACAACGTCCAGCCCACAGCAAGCGCCGCTGGGGTGGAATTCAGCTTCTGGGCCAACCGCACTAATTCGTCGACAATGCGATGGGCATTTTCCCGTTGCTGACCTTGAAAAATATCGTAGTTGGGACGGGAATCGCCTTCGGCAAACTGATGGGTGCGGTGGATCTTACCCGCCAGTAGACCTTTCATGAGCGTCCAGTAGACATGAGCCTGAATCCCTTTTTGCTTTGCGTGGGGGATGAGCTCCCGCTGTGAATCCTGCTGGATCAGATTCAATGGGCACTGAATTGCATGCAGTCTGATCGACTCCGATTCGGCGATGCGTTGAGCTTCCGATAATTCAGCAACTTGAACATTGCAGATCCCTATGGCGTGACAGAGTCCACGCCTATGCAGTTCGCACATGGTGATCATGCTGCGTTCCAGGGGAACATTTGGATCAATGGAGTGGAGCATCAGTAGGTCGAAACATTCTATTCCCAGCCGCCTGACGCTCTCCTCGGCATCAAGCGTAAGCTGCTCTGGTGTTCCATTGACCACTCTTTTTCGCTGCCCATTCCAACGTTGGCCTACCTTACCAATAATGTGGAAATCATCCCGCTGGGAGTGTACGTATTGTCCCAAGAGGCGGTCGCTCTCGCCGTCATAGCCATAGCTGTAGGCGGTATCAAATGTGGTAATGCCTCGGTGAATCGCCTCGCGAATCGTTGCGTGGGCATCTTCCTGGGTAACACCGATGGTGTTAATGCCAGCGAGAGGCCATATTACCAATGTGACGCTTGGGCCGTAATACTTGTTAATCTACAAGTCACATATGAAAAAAGTGTGCGGCACACGTTGGTGTCGCACACTTTTGAATGTTTTAAATCGAATGAGTGGTGTTTAAATTTCGATGGTAAGTCCGAAATCAATACCTTGAACCCAAAGCGATGAATCATCGAAATCAAAGGCGGGACGGGAACCCGGTATTCCTAGTGCAATCCAATCATCGTCAACGTGTGTATCAATCACATCACCGACCAATGCTACGTTGTCAAAGTAGATGAATGAATAGCCGAGTGTCAGATTGACGTTATCTCGGATGGAATATCCCAGCTTGAAATTGACTTCAGGAGCGAAGGCGAAAGTATCTCTCTGGAATTCACCCTGATTTCCCACAGCGAGTAGGCCGCCGGGGCGAGTGGTTGGAGCAAGTGGTGGAACTTGATCGACCCAGCTGCCCGCAATATTGACCTTCTGGTTCATGTTACCCAGATGAATCTTGGTCAGTGAACTGGCAGTCCAGCGGCCGTGATTCATGGCAAATTTGAAACCGATTTGACCACCGTTAAATCGATTTTCAATATCAAACGAATCGGTGATTTCCCGAATACGAGCGGTGTCTTCGTTGATGCTTACGCTCTGAATCAAGAGTGAATCATCAATGGAGAAATGCGAGTAGCCACCAATTAAGTCCAGTGAGCTGCCCTCAACCTCCGCGAGTGTGATCAACCCGTAGGCTTCAGCGGCCCAGAGACTGATCTGACTTTGAGCAGCGATCGCACCGGTGAAGTTAGGATCGTTGGAGCCCGCTGGTTGTTCTAACGCGACCAAAAGTGCGTCATTGTCCAAGAGCGAGACGTTGTAAAACGGACGTCCGATCGACATCTCCGAGCCATTGCCGGAGGCTGAATAGGAGTCATCGTTATTAGCCATCCACCATAGTCGACCACCGATGGAAAAGTCTTCAGAAACTTGCTTGCCAAAGTCTAAGCGGACTCCACCAGAGACCTCTCCGTTGACCTGGTCTCCGAATGCGGTCTCAACATTACCCGCTCCACCCTCAGGCAATACGGGTAACGTTTGTGGGTCAGATGTGGTGATTAAAGAAGGCATGGCGCGATTGGGCGCGAACCAGAGTAGGGCCTCGGTTGACATCCAATAATCGGATTGCTGCATCTTGCGATTGATCCGTCCCATCAAGCTTCCCGCCGCTTCCGATCCCCCGGCTGATTCGCACGTTGGCTCGCAATTCGCAGAACTTTTAGAAGCTTTTAACGCTTGCAGTGGCGTAAGCGTTGCGTTGATCTTTGCCGGCGACACAGCCGTTGGTGCTGTAGGAAGGGCGTGAGAAGCAGACTGTACCTTTAAGCTGGGCATTTCAAGGGGAAGATCACCCACGTAGTCATCACCCACGTGTGAATCGCCCACGAAGGTTGGACTTTTCTCAGCATTCTCTGCGTAGGTCGCGTCTTCATGGAAGTACGCAGTCTCCCCGTAGCCGGGTAAATCGCCCACCGATTGGTCGGTTTGATCACCAAACGCGGTACTGCCACCGGACAGTATCAATGCGATCAAAGCTAGGCGTTTTAAGTTTGTTTTCATGGAACGTCTCATAGACTCCGGGAACGCTGATTGACTTATACAACTCGATCGACTGAATTCACCGGTGAATACAGAACTAGCATCAACAACTGAATTGTTCCCTTAAATTGCCTAAACTGCCTTTCTTTGCCATTCAAGCTTACGCGACCGGTGTAATAGGCAGTACTAACAACACCTAGAGCGTGTCAAGACCGCGAGTTGATGGTTCTGCCTAGAATGAATTTTTGAAGAAGCGAGAGATGTCAGCAGAAAAAAAAGTTGAAACCTCCCCTGATGCTGCTGAGAAGGACCCCGTGGAGTCTGATGGTGTGAAACCCACTCCTGTTTCACAGGCCGTCGCGGCCGATAACAACGCCATTCGAGTGCGTCCCGAGGCCAATCGAGCATTAAGTCTGATGGCGGCACGCGGCTTTCGAGCCAAGATGTTGAGATGGAGACGTCAGCTTGAGCAAATCAATGCGATGGAGCCGATGCTGGTCGGTGAAGATGATCACAGCTTGAAAAAACGTTCTTTAGCGTTGCGTTACCGAGCAATGGCTGGAGAGAAGCTTGCGACCTTGCTGCCCGAAGCTTACGCGCTGGTACGCGAAGCAGGGCGTCGAGCTCTTTCGATGCGACACTACGATGTTCAGATCGTCGGCGGTATTTCCCTTTTCGAGGGGTGCATTGCCGAAATGCAGACTGGAGAGGGCAAAACGTTGACGGCGACCTTGCCGCTTTATTTGCATTCCTTATTGGGGAAAGGTGCCCACCTCGCGACGGTCAATGACTATCTCGCCAAACGAGATGCGGAATGGATGATGCCCCTTTTTCAGATGCTCGGTGTTTCCGTTGGGATCATCCAAACCTCTGATGATCAGCCATCGCGACGAAAGTCCTATGCTTCGGCGATCACCTATGGGACCGCAAAGGAGTTTGGTTTTGACTTCTTGCGAGATCGTCTTCTACTGCGTGCTCAAAATCGCGTGGAGACAGAAATGCTTGGCGATGGCGGTGTCGGTTTCTCTGACAGTGGGGACGAGGTGGTGATGCGAGGTATGCATTTCTGTCTCGTCGACGAGGCAGACAGCATACTCATTGATGAAGCGAGAACACCTCTGATCATTGGCAGTATCGAAGATACCGTTCGAGATCAAATCGTGGATACCTATCGATGGGCCTCAGAGACCGCTCCGGAGTACATTGAAGACGAGCATTATGAAATTGATCCTGAAACCAAGCAATTTGAATTAACCGGACGAGGTAGGCAGAAAGTCAGATCGCTCCCCAAGAGTGATTTAGTTCGCATGATGGGGTTAGTGGATCTTTACGAGTACACGGAACGAGCGATCAAGGTTCATCATGAGTTTCTCTTGGATCGACAATATGTTGTGCGTCCCGGAGACAAGGGTGTCGATGAGATTGTCATTGTTGATGAATTCACCGGTAGGTTGGCGGAAGGTCGTAAGTGGCGTGACGGGATACATCAAGCGATTGAGGCGAAGGAAGATTTGGAAATCAGCGTTCCCACTGGGCAAGCCGCAAGGATTACCGTCCAGGATCTCTTTCTTAGATATCGTTTTCTTGCAGGAATGACCGGGACGGCAGCTACGAGTGCCGGAGAACTGCGTCGGATTTACCGCACACCTGTGATTCGCGTTCCCACCAATCGACCTCCCAAGAGAGTTCGTTTACCGGATCGGGTGTTTGGAACGATGGAGGAGAAATTTCGCGCGATTGTGCAGGAAGTCCAATCCGTGATCGCGGAGGATCGACCCGTTCTCATTGGAACTCGTTCCATCGATAAGAGTGAATTCTTATCGCGATTGTTATCGGATTTGGGCATTGATCATCAGGTCCTCAATGCAAACAACGTTGCACAAGAGGCTGAGATTGTCGCCGAAGCGGGCGGTCCCAAACGGGTGACCGTGGCCACCAATATGGCCGGACGTGGAACCGATATTAAATTGGTTTCGGGTGTGGAGGAACGTGGTGGGATGCATGTGATCTGCACGGAACTTCATGATGCGGCAAGAATTGACCGCCAGCTGATTGGTCGATGTGGTCGACAGGGCGATAATGGGTCCTATCGCCAATATCTATCTCTGGATGATGATATCCTTAAAGGAGGCTTTGGTCCTAAAAAAGCGAGCCGGTTGAAGTCTTTTGGTGAATCAAGTCAGGGTGAATTGAATAGCTATGCTCCACGTTTCCCAAAGGCTCAAAGAAAAGTTGAGAAAATTCATTTTCGAGATCGCATGATTTTGCTCCACCATGAAAAGGAGCGAAAAAAGATGCAGCGTGAAATCGGGCAAGACCCTTATCTGGATACACCTGATTAAACGTCGTGTGATTTGCCACTGCCTATCGGTGGTCGATGAGTGCGCGGAAGAGGGTACGCGTTTTACTAAGGTGGTGGCGAATCAAAAATTGACACACAGGTGATCTTCAGCAACGATCACTTCGGAGGCCACCTCCGCTCTAATCGCCTCGAGATCGGATGAGGGTAATCCATCCTGCATTGGATTGAGATGGGTGAGCAGGACTTTCTTGGGTGAAGATTGCTTGACCACTTGAGCCACTCGGCTTGTCCAGCTGTGCCCCGTCACTTCGGCCCACTCTGACTCTGAGTCGGTGAAGTAGCATTCATGGATCAGGAGATCTGCTTGACGACTCCACTGCGCGTGGGCTTCGCTAGTGTCACCTGTGGTATCCGTTGCATACACCAGTCGACGGCCGTCGGGCCAGTCAATGCGGTAAGCGAGTGATCCACCGGGGTGCTCCTGTTCCTTGCATGTCACTTGCATGCCTCGAATCTCCCACTGATCACCGCTCTGGATGGTGTTCCATTCAGCGTCGAGTCGCGCAGGAAACAGAAGCGGATTAAAAAGGTGATCCTGAATGGCGTTAACCTTCTCTTCTTCGCCCCAGATTCGGATCTTTGAGATTTTCTCTCTGAAGGAAGCATCTAACAGGTAGGTTAATCCCATGACATGATCAAGATGCGCATGACTGATCAGGATATCGATGGAATCTTGCTGAATATGTTTTTCAAGTCGGAAGAATCCACTTCCCGCATCGAGTGCGATGTTGGATTCTGGAAGGAAATAAGCTGAGGTATGTCGACCTTCGTTAGGATGATAGCCGGCGGTTCCGAAGCAGTGGAGTTGCATCGATCCGTACCTCTTCGTTCAGGACTGGATTGGGTTCAGGACTGGATTGG
>JAAXIK010000140.1 GCA_012270385.1 Rubripirellula sp.
TGCCCTGAATTTCGCTTCTAGGTTCCCTCAGTAGAAAAGTGGAACCCAATCGTTACTCGGAGAATGACCAGCATGGTCGCCCCAAGAAGACCAAGAAGGCGCGGGGAAAATTCCCATCCAACACACAATCGAACTGGTAACAGTAGCAGCTTAAGCACAGAGGTAACGTCCGGGATCAGAGAAGTTGTGGTCCGAAGAACGATCATAATTCAGGGACTCGCCATTGGCGACGAATCTTCCCGTAGCTTACACGATATCTGGTAGATTACGCCACTGCGCCGGCTAAATTCCGGAATAGTCGAACGGATCGTCCACAATCCTAGGTAGAAAGCTCACAAAACCGAAAACCGCGAGCCAAAAACCGCCAAAACGTTCATGGCGTAAGACAGGGAATCACACCCCATCAGTGGGCGGTACACCCTACCCTCCTCATAAAACCCATCAACTTCTTTCCTCCGCCGCTTTAAATCTCTGATCGAACCCGTCACACTGACAGTTCATTTCGATAGGAATTCGGCCGAGACCTGAATGGAGCATGGATTCAACCACCCTCCCAGATCTCGATGACGTCTCTGAATCAACGGTTGCCCTCGGAAAGGAATCACTCATGAGTCAAATCATCACCCCCGAGCAATCGGATTCCATCATCACACCGCGGCCATTCACACACCTCCACTGCCACAGCCATTACAGCCTGCTCGACGGAGCTGGAGATATCGGAAAATTGGTCCAACGGTGTGTGGATCATGGAATGAACTCGCTAGCCCTGACGGATCACGGGAACCTTCATGGTGCTCTCGAGTTTTATCGCAAAGCGAAAGGTGCTGGCATCAATCCCATCATTGGGTATGAGGCATACATTGCTCCCGGCAGTCGATTTGAAAAAGGCGGAGCTTCGAGCAGCAAAGCAGCAAGTTACCACCTCACACTCTTGGCTAAAAACCGAACGGGTTTCAAGAATCTCGTCAAACTAGCGAGCGCGGCGTCGTTAGAAGGATTTTACTTCAAACCCAGAATCGACAAAGAGATCCTCGAGAAATACAGCGAAGGTATCATCTGTCTTTCAGGTTGCGTGAGTAGTGAATTCAGCCGCGCTGTGATCAAAGGGATTGACACACAGGAAGTCGAGAAAGAGGCGAGAGAAATCGCGGGATGGTTCCATGGCGTCTTCAAAGATCGATACTTCATTGAAGTCATGAACAATGGTGTGGAAATCCAGCGACTGCAACTTGAAAACGCAGTGGAGATGGCAAATCGCATGGGACTGCCACTGGTCGCCACGAGTGATTGTCACTACGTCGATCCCACGGACGCAGAAGCTCAGGACATCATGCTGTGTATCAATACGGGTCGCTTCCGAACGGATACATCAAGAATGAAAATGGAGAACGATCAGTTCTTCCTTCGCAGTCCGGAACAGATGTACGAAAAGTTCCCAGGGCTTGAGCACGCTGTTGCTCGCAGTCAAGAGATCGCGGATACCGTCGACATTGATTTGGAACTGGGCAAACATTTTTTCCCCAACTTCGAATGCCCAGATGAAAAAGCGCCGATCGACTATCTCCGCGAGCTTTGCGTTAAGGGGCTTTTTGAACGCTACGCCGATGAGCACGATCGCATCATTGACGGCCAACTTAGCGATGAAGTGATCGCCCGTCTCGATCGTGAACTCGGAGTCATTGAAAAGCTGGGTTACCCAACCTATTTCTTGATCGTTTGGGACTTCGTCCACCACGCGAGAAGCAATGGTATTTCAGCGACGGCTCGTGGCAGCGGTGTCGGCGCTTTGGTCTGCTACGCCCTTTATCTTTCTCACGTCTGCCCGCTGCGTTACGACCTTCTATTTGAACGCTTTCTTGACGAAAGCCGAACCGAACCTCCCGATATTGATATCGACTTTGAAAAAGAACGTCGTGGTGAGGTCATTGAATACGTCAAGGAACGATACGGCAGCGAAATGGTCTGTCAGATTGGAACCTTCGGTACGCTTGCAGCTCGAGCCGCCATCAAGGACACGGGTAGAGCACTTGGTGTCCCTCTCGCGAGAGTCAACCAGATTACCGAAATGGTGCCCGATGAACTCAAAATCACCATTCAGAAATCACTGGAGAAAAGCAGTGAGCTGAAAATGACCTACGATGGAGATCCGGAGGTTCGTGAACTGCTTGATCTCGCGATGAAAATCGAAGGCTTGGCCCGTAATGTCGGGACGCATGCGGCAGCTGTAGTGATCGCGGATAAACCGCTGAGCGAGTATGTACCGCTGACACGTGTTCCCGGCAAGCAAGACGTCATCACCCAGTGGTCCATGGGGGATGTTGAATCTGCCGGTCTACTAAAAATGGATTTCCTTGGTCTTCGAAACCTGACAATCCTAAGCCGAACCGTACAGTTGATTCAGCAAACCACCGGCAAAGCAATTGATCCGCTGAAAATCCAACTGGACGAAAAAGAAGCCTATGCACTGCTACAGCTAGGCGAAACAAAAGGGGTATTCCAGCTCGAGTCAGGGGGTATCCGTGATCTTTTACAGAGGATGAAACCCGACCACTTCACTGACATCATCGCCACCGCGGCACTCTATCGACCTGGACCCCTGGAAGGTGGGATGGTCGATGACTACGTCAACATTAAACATGGGCGTCAGGAGCCCGAATACAAACACCCTGTCCTGAAAGAAGTCCTTGAAGAGACCAACTCGATTATGGTCTATCAAGAACAGGTCATGCGGATCCTCAACCGACTTGGGAAAATCCCGCTGGCCAACGCGTACACCTGCATTAAGGCAATCAGCAAAAAGAAGGAGGCACTCATTGCACAGAACCATGATGCCTTCATCACCGGAAGTGTTGAGAATGGATTATCTGAGAAAGATGCGGAAGACATCTGGAATCTGATCGTTAAATTCGCGGGCTACGGGTTCAACAAGAGTCACAGTACGGCGTACGCGTTGGTGGCTTACCAAACGGCCTTCCTCAAAGCACATTATCCGGTTGAATTCATGGCGGCTCTATTGTCGAGTGATATTTCAGGTCGAAACTTCAAACGAAAAGACGCGCTCGTAGAACACATGGAAGATTGCGATCGCATGGGGATTGAAATCGTCGCTCCTGATGTGAATCATAGCGCAGCGGATTTCTCTGTCGCGGAGGGTAAAATTCACTTTGCACTCTCCGCCATCAAAGGTTGCGGTGGGTCAACTTCGATTTCCATCGAACAGGAACGAAAGAAGAATGGAAGCTTCCGCGACATCTTTGACTTTTGTGAACGAGTCGACACCGCCTCTTGCAATAAGAGTGCCATTGAGACCCTGATCAAAGCAGGTGCAATGGATTGCTTCGGAGCCAATCGAAATCAATTGACCGCGGTCATTGAACGCGCTGTACAAGCGGGTGCGGCGATGCAAGCGGATAAAAAGAGTGGTCAAACCAGCCTCTTTGGTGCTTTTGAAGATCCATCCGCAGCCGCTGCAGGGTCTTCCGCACCCACACCGCTTCCTGCAATGGACGAATGGCCTGCGCGAGAAAAGCTCAGCGCAGAGAAAGAGGTACTGGGTTTTTATTTGGCCAGTCATCCACTCTCTGAATTTGAAGCAAAGCTCTCCACCTTCCGATCCCATACCACGGATCGACTCGCCGACATCAAGGATCGAGGAGAAGTCATTCTCGGTGGCATGATCAGCTCCATCAAATTCTCGCACACAAAGAATTCAAAGCCCGGCGCACCCACCAAATTCGCGAACTTCGACTTAGAAGATATGCAAGGGTCCGTGCGTTGTATTGTTTGGCCAAAAAGCTTTGTGGACTGCGGAGAAAAAGTAGTGGCTGACGCGGTCGTTCTTGCCAAGGGCAAGATTGATCGCCGGGGTGGCGGTGATGAGGCCAACTTGATTGTTGATGAGCTGATCCCTCTCGATGACCTGGATTCAAGATACACCCATGGCATGCGCATCAAATTAGACGAGGATGCTCATGACAGGGAGACACTCAACAGTCTACGAGAAATCCTGAGGGGCTATCCAGGTAAACAAGAAATGCTCTTTAGCATGCAGATGAACGGCGGCGAGGTCGTGCATATGCGAAGTGGAAAATACAAAGTCGAAATTAAACAAGAATTACGTGGACGGATCGATGAGCTACTTGGTCAAGGCCATTACAAGCTGATGATGAGCCGTCCAGGCCGCTAAGATCGACCGGCTCACTTGATCAATTCACGTTTTCTCAACAGTTCAATGACCGCATCGGCACATTGGTCGACCGTGGATTCTGCAGCATTAACGACAAGATCCGGTTCCACTGGAGGCTCGTAGGTTGCTGATACCCCAGGAAAACTTCCATACTCGCCGGAATCTGCTTTATCGTATTGGCCCTTGGTGTCTCTTTCTCGACACACCTCCACCGGTGTTGCGACATGCACCACCAAGAACCGGTCTTCGCCAATCAATTTACCCACTTTTTGTCGCACATCTTCGACAGGCGCGACAAAGGAAGCGACGCAGATCAAGCCAGCATCATTAAGGGAATGAGCAAGGTGACCACTGCGGCGTAAATTCTCGCTACGATCTTCCTGGCTGTACCCCAGATCTCGACTGAGGCCACCTCGGACTGACTCCCCGTCGATCATGGCCACTGCTCGGCCCTGCTCGAATAATTTGCGTTCAACCGCATGGCCAATCACCGTTTTCCCGCTGGCGGTGAGACCTGTCAGGAGAACCGTTGCAGGCTTCTGACCAAATCTCGCGGCACGCTCATCCGCAGAAACAGCTGACAGATCGTCTTGCTGATCCGTGGATACCTCCTCATCATCCCACACGGATTTTGCTTCCGTATCGGAGGTCTGATCCAGAATCCTCCCCGAAGCGACCGTTGCGTTTGAAATCCGGTCGACGATGATGAACGCCCCTGAATTTCGATTCTTTCGATAAGCATCAAAGTGAATGGGTGCGGTCAACGAGATACTGACTCGACCAATTTCGTTGAGCTCAAGTTGTGGAGCGGGACTGCGATGCAGCGTGTTCACGTCGACGCGATACTTGAGGGTATCGATGGTTCCTGGAACTGTCTGGCTGGTGTGTTTGAACAGATAGGTTTTGCCTGGGACCAATGCCTCAGGACTCATCCAAACCAACATCGCTTCAATACGTTCACGACTCTGGGGTAGGTTCCCCGGTCGCACCATCATGTCACCACGACTCGCGTCAATCTCATCTTCGAGGGTGACGGTCACGGAGAGTGGGGTGAAGGCTTCTTCAACTGCTCCGTCAAACGTAACAATCTCTTTCACTCGGGAACGTTGCCGGCTTGGCAACACCATGATCTCTTCACCTTGGCGGATGATGCCTGAAGCAATGGTCCCGCAAAACCCTCGAAAATCAAGATTGGGTCGATTGACGTACTGAACCGGCATCCTGAAATCCTGCAGGTTCCGATCACTGCCAATGTACACCGACTCAAGAAAACTCATCAGTGTGCTGCCGCTATACCAGGCTGAACGCTCGCTTCGGTCTACCACGTTGTCCCCATCCAAGGCCGAGATGGGAATGAAGTGCAGGTCAGGCAGGTCGAGTCGGGCGGCAAAGGATCGGTACTCGTCGCAAATTTCGTTGAAGCGATCTTCACTAAAATCAACGAGATCCATCTTATTC
>JAAXIK010000398.1 GCA_012270385.1 Rubripirellula sp.
CTCCCTACCCCAAAATCGTCATAGGCTCGTACCTCAAAGGCTAAGACTTCATTCGTTAACAATACTTTTCGCAAAGGAAGATTCTCGCACACCAACGTAGGAAGCTGATCTTCAATTGCTTCCAATTGCAAACGGAGAGGATTTTCTGCGGCTAGTCCAAATCGATCGACCCAATCCAATCGAATCTCATTGTCCTCCAGTACGTGAATCTCAGGTAGTTCCAACTTATTTCCATCCGGTTCTACCTTACCGGTATTGAATTCCGCGCTGATTAAATCTCTTGACATCTCCGCACTCAGGGACAAACGGCTTCCCTCAAGTATGGACAGTGTTCCGCCTCTGACTTCAAAAATTTCCTCGCCCTTTCGCTGAAGGTAAGCGGGAAGCTCCACCGCAGCGACGAGTGACTTCATTTCGGGACGAGCAACGGGTTCAATCACAATCTGTTTGTGATAATCACCAACCGAGTAGTCCAACGTTGTCTTATCGATCTGTCCCGGTAATTCAAACTGAAATAATCCTCCAGTCTCGCTAGCAGAGTACCGAACCGCGGACGCGACTTTTAATTGAGCGGAGTCCGGTCTCCACCTACTCATTGGGTCGAATTCCAGCTGAAAATTGATCGTTTCACCTTTCGCTACCACCATCGGCGAACTCACAGATTTGAGTTGAGCGAATGTATAACGATCCACATCGGACCAAGGTTTGGTAAATCTCACCAAGGCATTTGTGGCGGCATCACTGGTGATGGCAAATAGCAGGAAACTGACCGCCAAAAGCGCAGCCATGAAATTGACGCGACGAATGGTTCGTGGATGGGCCAGGCACTCCGCAAAATCCTGTCCCTCCAGTCTCACGCCCACTTGGCGAATCGCTGCCTCAACCAGATGAGGTGATCGTTGCTGCTCCGAAGTGTCATCGGCCAATTGCAAGACACCCAGTATTTGATCACCCACAATCGGCTGCTCCTGAGCAAGCAGTCTGGCGAGTTGCTCAAACCGTCGACGTCGCCAAATCCAGCGTTCCAAAGCAAAGGGTATGGATAGACTTGCCAGCACCGACAAGCCCAAGACACCCCAACGTATTATCTTTGGAGTATCCACAAGGCGATCCAAACCAAAAACAATACAGAACCCCAGCAAGAAGCCAATCACCGAGAACGCACACGCTTCAACCAACTTCAAAACCCATAGTCGATTCCGAAAGTGACGTAATTGCCCTTTCAGTGACGATGGAATTTCAAAAGCCGACTGACTACTTGAGTTCATCTGGGAAGGTAGGTCCTGAGATTGGAAAACGAAACGCAGCTTGCAAGATCGGTCCTACTGGAACCGCAGAATCACTCGCTGGCCTCTTTAGACTAACTCTTTTAATCTCCCGCTGCTATCGCCAATGGAATCCACTGAAGATCCCATCAGATCCAGCATCGAAAGAAAAAGATTCCCCATCGGCACTTCTTTACCTTCCGGTTGAATCAATCGCCCTGTCTCGATTCGACCACCAGCACTCCCTGCGAGAACAATGGGCAGGTCCTCATGTCGGTGACGGTTCCCATCACTAATACCGCTGCCGTAGAGAATCATCGAATTGTCCAGCAATGTGCGTTCACCCTCGTTCACACTATCCAACTTCCCGAGGAAATAGGCGAATTGTTCAACCAGATATTGATCGATCCTTTGCAATTTCTCGACTAGATCGGTTTGATTTCGATGATGACTCATTTGATGGTGGGCATCTTTGATTCCAATCTCGCTGTAGCGTCGATTCCCACCGGCATTGTCAAGCATGAAGGTGGCTACGCGGGTGGTGTCGGTCTGAAATCCAATGACCATCAGGTCATACATCAATCTCGCGTGTTCTCGGAACGCTTCGACCCGACCTTCCGGTACTTGTAAATCGGGGAGAGCCTGTTGGTCTTCGCGCTCGGAGCGCTCAATCCTCAACTCGATGTCTCGTATGCTAGAGAAGTACTCATCAAGTTTACGCTTATCGGTATCGCTGACCCTGGGCATCAATTGCCGAGCGTCTTCGCGGACTACATCGAGAATACTTTGACGCAGCAGGTTATGTTGCCTACGAGTTCCCATTTCCGGGCTACCGAACATGCGGTCAAACGCCATCCGGGGAGTCACCTCCTTGGGCATGGGTTGAGTTTCGCTTCTCCAAGAGATATTGGACGAGTACGCGCAGCTGTAGCCACTGTCACAGCTACCGGCATTCCGACTCGGTTCCAAACCTAGCTCAATGCTAGACAATTTTGTTTTCCCGGAGAGTTCCAAAGCTGCGATCTGATCCACCGAGATACCTAATCGGATGGCTCCGCTTGTTTTCACCGGTCGGGAAGCTGTGAGGTAGGTGGCTGCACACCTTGCGTGATCCCCCGCACCGTCGGCATAGCCTCGACCATTATCATGAGCCAGATTCTGTATCACATTCAATTTAGACTTGAATGGACCCAGTGCTTGCAGGGTCTTGGATAACTCCCAGCTTCTTTCCTCACCTGTCGGTTTCCATTCGGGCATGATGGCACCATTTGGAAAGAACACACATGCCATTCTCGTCGGGGTCTCGGAAGCCTCTTGACTTGCCGCCGCAAGTGACCGAGGGGCCATCACCTCTAGCAGAGGTAGCCCCAAAGAGATTCCCAAACCACGCAGTAGAGTACGACGAAGCAATCGCCCATCCGTGGAGCTCACCCTAGAGACCGGTGACCCTATTTTCTTGGTGTTCATTTTCCGATTCCTTAATTAACCGTCGTCTAATCTTTCCTAGGATACAGCCTGTCGTTTCTCAGCGAATCCATCCCCAAAGCCCTGGGATTTTATTCTAGCCGCTCAACGGTGGGCGACTCTGCATCCCAATCGTAAAATCTAAATGGGCGACTCAATGCTACTTCGCGGACGAGATCTCCTAGTCGGTAATGCTCCGATCGAGTGTTCGTCAAGATCTCGTCGACAACGCATCTGTCCTTGGGACGCAACTCTCGCCCAAGGGCAAACGTAAGTAATTTCTCAATGGCCGTTCGAGCGAACGCGACCTCCTCCGTTTTACTCAAAATTTTACTCAGCTGCGAAGCACCCTCAAAGCGAATGCCTCCGGGTAGTTCGCCACTGCTATCCATCCTTTGTTCAGCTTCACCCTTCGATGCCAGCCGAAATGCACCGACTGCGTCAAACTCCTCTAGCCCGAAACCTAGCTGGTCCATGACCCGATGGCAGGCTGCGCAAGCTGGATTCCGCCGATGAACCTGCATTTGCTCTCTTAATGTCAGAGAAACCGTGGAATCTGATGATTCCTCTAACGTCGGAACTCCTGCTGGGGGATCTGGTGGAGGGGTTCCGAAAATGTTCTCAAGGATCCACTTCCCTCTTTGCACCGGCGATGTGCGTCGTGGGTAACTGGTAAGCGTTAGAATACTCGCATGGGTCAGCAGACCCCGTCTCCCCGAACCCTCCAGTGAGACCCGCCGAAACGAGTCCCCTGAGACTCCAGTTAGACCGTAGTGTTTGGCCAACGCCCCATTCACGAAGGTGTAATCCGCACTCAACAATTCCGAGATTGGCCGGTTCTCTTGGAGAACGTGATTAAACAGCTGCTTTGTCTCCTCACGCATTGCGTCGCGTAAAGCAGGGTTAAAGTCCGGGAAGAGCTCGGCATCGACATCATGCTCCATCAGATTACGCAGCCCAAACCATTGAGCTGCAAACTGATCGCTCAACGAACGCGACCTCGCGTCAGCAAGCATCCGACCGACTTGATAGGAAACCAACTCTTCCTTCAGATCATTCTTATCCACCCACCGGTTGAGCTCCGCGTCCGGCATACTGCTCCATAGGAAATAGGAGAGACGTGTGGCCAATTGAGTAGGTGTTAACTCAATGCTCCCGTCTTTCTCAATCCTCGAGGAGGCATCTGGCTTTTCGATTCGAAATAGAAAATTCGGAGAGACAAGTACGGCTGCCAAAGCGGTTTGCATACCCTCGAAGTAACTCATGCCTCGATCGGTACATTGCCTAACGAGACCCGCGTAACGCTCCAATTCCAAATCGGTAACCGACCGCCGAAATGCCAGCGTCATGATTGGCCTCAAAGATTCGATAGCTGATTTTTCAACATCTTTCCATCCCGAACCCGACCGGCTTGCAACACGCTTAATCACCCGATGGTGACTCTCGGGATACGCCTCCCGCGGAATTCGTTCAGGACCTTCAACTCGGATACTCCTGATCATATGAGGAAATGTCAAATGATCGATTCTTTGATCTGGGGTGAGCGGGTCTTCGATGGCTGCCTTGGCAGCAATGATTACGTTCTGATCCAAACGATCCGCAATTGCCTGACCATCAGGTTGACTGCCATTTGTTATTACTGCTGCCCCGGATCCGTCATCGGAATTGAATGGAGCGAATATTAATGTTTGCTTTCCTTTGCCGAGTTCCAGAGAAAACCCAAACGAGTCTGAAGAGCCTCCGCCGCCGTAATACCCAAGGCGTCCCGAACCAAGCAGTTTGCCCTCGCCACTCAACACAGCGATTTCAGTCTCTTGTGTATCGGCCGAACTGTTCCCACCGTAATATTTAAGCCGGTATTTTCCGGTATGGGGAATTTCTAAATTCACCCATGCAAATCCTTCGGGACGATAGAACCGCCCATTGAATCTCCCAACTTGAGTATCACCCGCAATCAGTAACTGATCACTGGGTAAGTCAATCTTGAGCTTCGGCAGAGTCTCCGGATCAACGATAGCCCTGGACGCAATCTGTTCCGCCGCATCAAGGTACTTTTCCATCAACAAAGGAGAAAGCGATAACACATCTCCGTTGTTATCGAATCCTGCCCCCACTTCGTCAGATGGGAAATTCTCTGCAGGTTGAAAGTCTAATCCCAACAAATCTCGTACCGTGTTGTTGTACTCAGCTCGATTCAATCGCCTGGCAGTCACCTTTCCCGGACGCGGCCGAAGGTCACAGGTGACCGAGTAAAGCAGTTGATCCGCGATGGCACTGAACTGCTTCCGCTCTACCTCTTCGGGTTGCTCTGCATCCTCGGGTGGCATCGCCCCGAAACGTACCATCTCAAGGACGCGCTGCATCGATGCAGATTCCTTGCCCACACTTTCAACCGATTGGAACTGGTAGATGTCGAGTTCACCCTGTGGCTCATTGGGCTCATGACAGTCACCGCAATAATGCTGCAGAAATGGCCAACCTTTCTCCGCCCACTCCCTACTGAGTTTAGAGTCAGAGAGATCGGCGGAGCTCAGCTCATCTGCGGAATAACCTTTGAGCGAGACGACACAACACAATGCGAAAACAAGGAGAGCCCGGGCACCTAAAAAATCCATGAACGACCTCACGGAACCGGTGCGAACCGACGGGCAATCAGAATTGAAAAAGTTCAGGTAGCGGCGAATCCATCGTGCATCAATAAGCTTGGAGTAAGATTCCATGGGAAAACACGATGCTACAGGTAGGCGACCCGTTTAGGCCTTCGGTTGGGACCGAAAGGGACAATCGGTCTATCCGGAGAACGGTTCGATGGAGGTGGGCAATATAGGCAGGGGTAAGGTGAGACGAATAGGTTCTCAACTGCCCTCCTACAAGTGTAACTTCTTGGAA
>JAAXIK010000471.1 GCA_012270385.1 Rubripirellula sp.
GTTCAGGGTGGTCAAGTAGAACCAAATTTTGTTTTGTGGTTCATAAGTGATGTTGAATGACTTAGACTTCTTCGCTGAGCGATTGACAAGCGATGTCAGTGCCTAGCTAAAGAGCTCTTGGATTTCGCGGACGCCAAAATCAACGAGAGGAAAGGGTCTGCCTGCTGGCCCGGGAAGCTCCGCATGAAGATCGAGTCCCAAGCTCTTGAAAACGGTCGCTATGATCTCGCCGGGATTGGTCGGGCGATCAGCAGGGACCGCGCCAATGGCATCACTCGCGCCGATGGCGCGTCCACCTTGGACACCACCACCTGCAAAAGTGCAGGAGAAGCATTGCGGCCAGTGGTCGCGACCTCCAGCAGGATTAACTTTCGGGGTCCTTCCAAATTCGGCGAGGCCGCATACAAGCGTGTCCTCCAGCATTCCTCTTTGATCCAAGTCAGAAATCAGAGCTGAGTAGCCTTGGTCGTACATGGGCGCCACGATATTTTTCATCCCTTCGATGGTGGTGAACGGTTTGCTGCCGTGGATATCCCATGTCAATTCATTGAACACCGTGAGAAAAGTGTTGACGGTTACGAAGCGGACTCCAGCTTCGATCAATCGCCTCGAAAGCAGGCAACATTGTCCGAAGCGATTCATGCCATAGCGTTCCCGCACGCTGACTGGCTCTTGGGTGAGATCAAAAGCTTGGCGAGCTTGCTGGCTATTCATCAACCGGTAAGCGGATTCGAAGTTTTTATCCAACATTTTCGCAGATTCAGTCTGCTCGAGATCTTGAAGGTGTTCTTCAATTGATTGTCGCATCCTTCTGCGCCGATCGATTCTCACGTCACCGAGTGTGTTGGGTGGGAGGAGGTCGGGGACCTTGAAGTTTTCCTTACTCGGATCTGCCATCAAAGCGAATGGGTCGTAGGTTTTTCCCAGAAAGCCTCCGGCTTGACCGTTGGGTAAATTACCGCCTCCTCGTCCCATGGTTTCCGGAAGCACCACATGCGCTGGTAGATCGCTCCTACGTCCTTTCATGTAGTGCAACACCGCGCCGGCGTGTGGATAATTGACTCCACCTGTGAACTGTCGACCTGTCTGAAGCATCTGCCACCCAGCATCGTGTACGGCAGCTGCTGTGTGGTAACAGGATCTTACGATCGAGAATTTATCCGCGATTTCAGCGTGTTTCGGTAGGATTTCAGAAAGCTGGAAATCCCCTTTCGTTGAGATCGCCTTGAACGGCCCTCGCACCTCACTAGGCGCGTTGGGTTTCATGTCAAAAGTATCCAGTTGGCTCGGCGCTCCAAGATTAAAGATCATGATGCATGATCGCTTGTCCTGCGAAGCCTTCTCGGCAGTCCGCTCTTCTGCGGCGAGGAGCTGCGGTAGGCTGATGCCTGCTGCCCCCAGGGATCCTACCTGGAGAAAGTCTCTTCGTGTGAGACCGTTACAAGTATGGGTCTTTGCTCGCGAGGTTAGATTTAGCATCTGGTTATCTTTCTCTGGTGAGGCCGCCACTTGGAATTTTCATCGCACTACCTTCGCGGTGCACCGATGGCCTTTTGCGGGCATCTGAAAATTGTTGTCGTCAGAGCCAAGTGAGGTGAATTGCTGCGGAGCTCATTTGCTCAACAAATCAATCCGCTCGGGTACATTGGATTCTTTGCCGTGGAAAAAACTTTTCCCGTCTACTCATACTATAGCAGTTGCTGTCGGGAATGCCCAATTCCAGCCGTGTCCAGGTGTCTTCAGCAGAGTCCAAGTGTTTTGCTGCAAAAAGACCCAGATCGCCTTCCGAACGGAAGAGTGAGTTGTGGTGCGAGACTTAGGGATTCAGCCTTGGCTTAGATGATCAACTGTTCAGAAGCGTGTCCAGTAGGGTGACACTATTCAGAATCATGTGAACGATGATGGGGGGAACGAGCGACCCGGTCTGCCGGTACAAGAAACCCAAACCCAAGGAAAGAATGAAGATCGGAATTGGCGCGGCGCCTTGGCCTAGGTGCATGACCGCAAAGAGGCCGCTCGTCAGAAGAAGAGGCCACAACGCCGCAGGCTTCCACGTTTCTGTTGACGGATCGGAATCTGCAAGAGCTTGTAGTGAACCTTGAAGTAGGCCTCGGAAAAGGAATTCTTCAAACACTGGGGTTGCGATGGCGGTGACGGCGAAAGTCATTAGCCAAAACGAGAAGGATTGCTCCCGAAGAAGTGATTCAAGCACTGGATGCTCGTATTCAACGATGGCTGAGGCGATCAGGCTAAAAATCATTACCGCTGACAGAATGATTGGCGTACTCTTCAGCCCTAACTGGATCAGGTGAAGTTGCGGGCTGAAGCCTATCCGTCGCCAGCTATCACGGTGGAGAATGGTCAACCAGCTCAACGTGAGGACTATGGAGCCAAACATGGCCAGGAGTTGAATCAACAGGTCCGTTGGACTGAGCATGACGGACGGTTTGTCTTGTAGCTGTTTCCGATTCTCATCCCGTTTTGCTTCGTCCGTCGCTATCGCCGTAGCTTCCTCCGTCTCGGCCATCGAAGGTGTTGGGGAGTCCATCTTTTTGTCGGTCGGTGAAGCAACACCGAGAAGGGACGCCAGGAAGAGCGGTAAGGCGATTCGGAAACCGAATGCAATCAAGAAGTCGGCTGGCGTCCAGGTGGGCCGTTGCTGATCAACAGCGGGGAGGACGCTCTCCAGATTCCTGAGGAAAGAGCCTGCGGCCCGATCCTTGGCACCGAACCCATGTCGACCGAGTCGCCACCAGCCGTAAAGACCACTCACAAAAAACGCGATCATCAAGCATTGCAGGACCAGGCCGAAGATTTCAATCATTCCTCATCGCTACTCGGATTCTTAGTGCTGCTCATGATTCTTGCTGCGGCTCTTGAATAGTCGATGCCGGAATAGACAGTCAGTGCGATCGCGCCCCAGAGGAAAGCAAGGCTGATATTGTCAAGCAGTAGGGTGTTGGGTTGAATCAGTGCACAAAGAATACTGATCACCGCTCCGCATTGAAGAACCATCTTCCACTTACCGAGCTGGTTCGCAGAGAAATCACCGCCTGCTCCTTCAATCATTCCGCGAAGGCTGGTTACCAGCAACTCCCTGCCAATGACAATGGTGGCCATCCAAGACGCGACAGGGGAGTTTGGGATCTCCACGAGTGCGATGAAGGTTCCGCAGATGATGATTTTATCCACAAAGGGATCGAAAATCCTCCCGAGCTTCGTCACCTGGCCGTACTTTCTCGCCCAGTAGCCATCCATCCAATCCGTGGAGGCCGCGATGGCGAAGATAATCAAAGCTGCGGTGTAGTTACCTATGGGTATGAGAAGCATGACAGCGATCGCAAGTAGGAAACGGATCGAGGTCAATGCGTTGGGAATGTTGTAGATCGAGACTGATTTTGTTTCAGACATCGCTATTTCGGAGCGGGTGTTTGTATTCGCACTATCTTCATGTCGGATATCGTATCCAAAAGCTGGCAGGGTCATAAGTGTACCTGAGAAATGTTTGACAAGTATAAGGGTTTGTTTTTCTTGCTGATTCTGTCTCTGAATTCAACGTAATGCTCCTCGGAGCGGAGAAAATGAACCCTTGGGAATCAGATGCTCATTTTGCTCGAAAGAGAGCGTCCATGGATTGACGCTTTGGTTCTAGAGCCTAGTCGATGCAATTCTGTCCGCGAAAAATGGAACAAACCTTTCAAACGAGATTTTGCCACTGCAGATCGGATCGACTGGAGAGGGCAAAATCTTCGCTTCGGATCCCTATGGAACCGATGAAGGGTTTTGGGCCTGGGCCCTGTTTGCTTTCGACGATGCAGCGTGAAGGTGGGTGCAGGACCTAGTGCTGGCAGGGCGCCGCGATGAGATCATAGCCGTCTGCGGCTACGATTTCGCATTCGATGAGATCACCAACGGAGACTTCCGAGTCGTCTTCGAAGCCGGAAACGATCACTACTCCATCAATGTCAGGGGCTTCACTTTTGGAACGCCCAATCCAAACTCCTGGTTGATCTGGAAGTGGGGAATCGATCAGGATCGGTTCGACCGTTCCCACCCGATTTGCGAGCCACTCAAATGCAATCTCCTGCTGCACTGCCATGAGCTGAGCGTAGCGATCATCGGCTACCTCTTCCGCCACTCGATTGGGTAGTTTCGCAGCGGGTGTGTCCTCCTCTACCGAGTAGGTGAATACACCCAGATGCTCAAACTTTTGTTGAGAGACAAAGTCCATGAGTTCAGCAAAGTCCGCGTCCGTTTCACCAGGGAATCCGGTAATCATGGTCGTCCGCATGACCAGATTTGGAATCCCTTCGCGAAGCTTCTTAAGGATTTCTTCTTGGCTAGAGCGAGTGGTCTTGCGAGACATGCGACGCAGCATGGTATCGCTGGCATGCTGAAGCGGCATGTCGATGTAGGGAACGATCTTCTTCGAATTGGCAAGAGTAGTAATGAGTTCGTCATCGATGTACATCGGATAGAAATACATGAGTCGTATCCAATCGATGGTTTCAATCTCATCCAATTTTGACAGAAGTTCAGAGAGCTTCGCTTCACCATATAGGTCCATGCCGTAGTAGGTTGTATCCTGAGCTACGATCACGATTTCGCGAACACCGCTTTCACCTAGTTGCTTGGCTTCCTCAACTACCTGCTCGATGGGTTTGCTGTAGTGTTTTCCACGCATCTTGGGAATTGCACAGAATGTGCATAGTCGATCACATCCCTCACTGATTTTGAGATAGGCGAAGTGACGGGGAGTAACGGCCCGTCGTTTCGCATCTGAGAGGGGTTGGACCGCGGCTGGCTTGAATAGTCTCTGTTGCTCCTCAACCCCGCTCCTTAAATTCTCAATCACGGAGACAATTTCGTTCCGGCTGAACACACCGACCATTGCATCGATTTCCGGTCTCTCTTCAAGCAGTTTTCCTTGCTGTCTCTCAGCAAGGCAACCGGTGACCACCACGTTGCTAATTTTCCCTTGTCGTTTCAGGTCAAGCATTTCATCGATGGCCTCCAGAGATTCATCTCGTGCCGAGTCGATGAAACCACAGGTATTGACGACAACGAAATCCGCTCCATCGACGGTATCCACCATTCGGTAGCCATCTTCGTCGAGTCGTCCAAGCATCTGCTCGGTATCGACAAGATTTTTCGGACATCCAAGGCTGATGACTGCGTAGTTGCCTCTGCACTCACCTTCTTCTAAATCAGCGGTTGAGCGAGCGGAGGTGGTGTTCATTTCGCCAACAATTGGCAATTGCATAGGTTCTGCCCGGTTTTGTTTGAAGCGGATCGCTTTCGGTGATTCAGTTTACAGGTTGATTTCGATGAGTGGACCGCAAGCTGTTGCCATCCGCCAACTCAGATTAGACCGAAGGTGTCGAGATCACGCAAATGAGAAACTGACCAAATTTCTCCACCCTATTCTCCGGGGGAAGAGGTTTCCGTGAAGCTGACCTGATTCAGTGCATCATCAAGGTCAAGTGGGTGGCCAATCCACTCGATTTTCTTTGTCCTTCCGATTAGAAATGCAGTCGGTATCCCTCGTCGATTAGCGGCCTGCATGTAACGTTGATACATCTTTCCTTGGTCATCCGTTC
>JAAXIK010000262.1 GCA_012270385.1 Rubripirellula sp.
TTCTTGGGTGACGTATGGATTGGGTTCGGAAAACCAGAACCTCCCTGGGTTTGTGGTAATCAAGGGCGGCCTGATTCCACCCGGGGGCCTGGATGGCTTTGGTTCAGGATTTCTACCTTCTGCGTACCAAGGATCGATCTTTCTTCCCAAGGACCAACCCCTGCCGAACATCCAACGAAGAGAGAAAACGGAACAGATCCAGAACAACAAATTAGATCTGATCCGAAAGTTTGATACCGAGTTGAATCAAAGCCTCGGAGGAGACCCCGAGATTGAAGCAGCCATCAGTAATTATGAAACTGCCTACCAGATGCAACGATCCGTGCCTGAACTAATGGATCTCAGCCAAGAGTCAGAAGAGACGAAGGAACTGTATGGCTTAAATGCAGAATTCAATAACACCAAAACATTCGGACGGCAGTGCTTACTCGCACGCCGGCTCGTTGAAAGAGGTGTTCGCTTTATTGAACTGACCTGCCCGGGAGGAAACGGAGACCGTTGGGATCAACATGGCGGTTTAGTGGATGGTCACAATAAAAATTGCAAGTCTGTCGACCAACCGATAGCTGGACTCATCAAAGATCTGAAACGAACAGGGCTCTTGGAATCTACCTTGGTGGTTTGGGCTGGCGAATTTGGCCGTACACCATTCGCTCAAGGATCTAATGGACGCGATCACAATCCATTTGGTTTCACCATCTGGATGGCCGGCGGTGGTATCAAAGGAGGAGTGAGTGTGGGATCAACCGACGAGTGGGGTTATCGAGCGGTGGAGAATCGGTTTGAAATTCATGACCTACATGCCACCATGCTACACCTCTTGGGTATCGATCATACTCAAAGTACCTTCAGGTTCAGTGGACGTGACATGCGCCTGACGGATGTCCATGGCAAACTCATCAAGGAGGTACTAGCATGATCATTAAACCTGCCAGTTTTCCCACCATAAGACTTCCAATAGCACTCGGCTTCTTTGCCTTGATTCATGGGTTGGCTAATCCACTCGCAGCGGCACCTCCCGAAGAGGCTAGCCCTGAGACAGCCGAACAGATTGCATTCTTTGAATCCAAAGTTCGCCCGATTTTGGTGGAGCACTGCTATGAGTGCCATGCCACGGACTCAGAAAGTATCGAGGCGGGATTGCTACTGGACTCGAAATGGGGCTGGGAAACCGGCGGCGATTCCGGTCCTGCGCTGATCCCCCACGCTCCCGAAGATAGCCTTCTGATCGAGGCGGTGAAGTACGAAGAGAATATCATCAGCGGGATGCCACCACAGTCTAAGCTTGCTGCGGAAAAGATAGAGATCCTAGAACAGTGGATTGAGATGGGTGCTCCGGACCCGAGAGAAAAAGTATCGGGTGAAGGAAATTCCACAAAAGAAAAGTTCAACCTGCAAGAACGATACAAGGAACATTGGTCGTGGCGTTCGATAGAGAACCCCCAGCCGCCCGAAGTCAAAAAATCACAGTGGCCGAGAAACCCAATGGATCGATTTGTCCTCGCTGCACAAGAAGAGCGAGGGCTACTTCCAGCCCAAGAAGCAAAACGTGAAACATGGATTCGTCGAGTTTACTTCGATCTCATTGGTTTGCCCCCTAGCTCAGAGCAGATCCAGGCTTTTGTGAATGACGAGTCACCTAATGCCTATGAGAAAGTGGTTAACTCACTCTTAAAGTCGACTTTCTTCGGAGAGAAGTGGGCGAGACATTGGTTAGACCTGATGCGGTACGCTGAAAGCTACGGTCACGAATTTGATTATGGACTACCGCACGCCACTGAGTATCGAGATTACGTCATCCGGGCACTCAACGAGGATGTACCCTATAGCCAGTTTTTGCGAGAACATCTTGCGGGTGATCTGATCGCTAACCCCCGTCTTAATAAGGAATTAAGCTTCAACGAATCCGTCATTGGAACTGGGTTCTGGTATCTCCATGAAGCAACACATGCTCCGACCGATGTCCTCGGCAACGAAGCAGATATCATGGATAACCAAATTGATGTCTTCGGAAAAGCTTTTCTGGGTCTAACCGTCGCATGCGCCCGATGCCACGACCACAAATTTGATGCTATCTCTACTCAGGACTATTACGCGCTCACTGCACATATCCACAGCAGTGCCCGCCAAGAAGTGAATCTCGATATCAATGAGCAGCGCAAGACAGCTCGGAAACTCATTGGTGCAGAACTGAACAAGGTGAACAGCACTCTAGCTGAATCCGCCAAAGGTTCGCCGGAATTCCAAACGAAGTTGAGCTCAAATTTAGCATCAACCAGTCTGCCTATTCAGCTTCAATCGTTAGATGCTGATGACACAACTGAATCTGACGTCATCCGATTTGAAAATTTTGATACGGACGTCCTCCCCCAAGGTTGGTCGGTCACTGACGGCGCATTCGAACCGATTGGAAATCGAGCAATCGCTCGATTCGATGGATCACTTGCAATGCCCGGAACTGTGGATAGTGGTTATTGGGGCAACAAACAAGTTGGTGCACTCCGCTCCCCAACCTTCACGATTGAAAAGAACAATATTCACCTACTCGTGAAATCGACTGCGAATATCAAAATTCAGATCGTCATCGATAACTACCAGATGACCGGCTACAACGGCCTGCTATTCGGTGGCACTCTGCTAAAAGGCAATGCCACGGACACCCAAGGCAAATGGGCATGGAAAACGATTGGTGGAACGCTTCGGAAGTACGTTGGCCACCGTGCCTATCTGGAAATCGTCGATAGCAACGACGGGGAAATTTCCATTGATCAGATACTCTTCTCCAACTCGGGCGCTCCAGCGATCAACGAAGGTGAAGCGTTAGACGAAACAGGTTTTAAAGAACAGCTCACCCAAGCTGCTGGCGACCTTAAAGAAGGAATTGGTAATCGCTGGTTATCATGGCAATCTTCGACCAATCCTAACCTAACTCAAGTCGTTGTCCCCGAACTGAAAGCCTATTTTGAATCCGCCAAGACGGCGAACGACAAACTTTCGAATGCTCGCTTTGCGCTTGCGATGGCTCAAGGAACGGTGGAGGATGCTGCGGTCTACATTCGCGGTAGTCATACCAATCCCGGCACGACAGTACCTCCAAGGAATCTCACCGCTCTGGGTGGCATGACTGGGTCACGACTCGATCTTGCTAATCACCTTATTGATCCGAGTAACCCGCTCACATCGCGTGTGATCGTCAATCGGATCTGGCACCATCTCTTTGGTACAGGAATCGTACCCACAGTTGATGATTTTGGACCACAAGGACAACCGGCTTCGAACCTTGCACTCCTCGATTGGTTGGCCACCGATCACATCAATGCCAATTGGTCGATAAAACACACCATTCGGACAATCGTACTCTCGGCGACCTACCGACAGCAGAGTGTGCCCAACCCATCTTTGAAGTCCGACAAAATTGCCACAGTAGATCCAATTAATGAAACCTTGCATTTCATGCCAATTCGTCGATTAACGGGTGAATCGATCCGTGATGCCATTATGATGGTTTCCGGAAGCCTGAATGAGTCACACTATGGTGGAAGCGTCCCAACACACCGAACCGAATTCATGACCGGCCGTGGAGCTCGGGGTAGTGGGCCACTGGATGGAAATGGACGGCGAAGTATTTACCTATCCGTCTACCGTAATTTCCTGAATCCTTTCGTCGCTCCCTTTGACACACCCAATCCGTTTGGCCCCCAAGGCCGGCGCAGCAAATCCACTGTTCCAGCGCACGCTTTGCATCGAATGCACGATCCATTAGTGTTGGAACTTTCTAAACGTTTGGGAAAAAAGTTAACAACTGATCAGAAGGATTTGGCTGCGGAAAGGATTCGCTCGATGGTGATTGCAGCTCACGGTCAAGAACCGAACGAGGATCAGCTGAGGGACTTTGAAGCCTTCTTGGATCATCAAGCCACGGTTCATGGACGTTTAGATGAGCGAGCCTGGAGCGATCTGGCTCACACTCTCTTCAACATGAAGGCGTTCTATTTCTTGCGATAATGAAAGTTCGGTGTGGAATCACTTCAACGAATTCAAGACTGGCTGACTGTGAATTCAAAAGCAGAAAGCTACCCGAAGCTACCCAGAGGAAAAATATGCACTTATAGGCTTTATTTACCGTTCTTTGCCTGCTTGATGCTTTCCTCCTCTGCGGTGCTTGCACAACAGAAAGCTTATCCGCTGACCGTGATGGAGAGTGAAAGTCTAGAATTATTCGAGAAAGTGATTCGACCGACGCTATTGGATCAATGCATCAGGTGCCATGGCCCGGAGAAACAAAAAGGTGGATTGCGTCTCGATTCACAAGATGGCTGGAAGACGGGTGGAGATTCGGGTGAAGCGGTGCTTCCCGGGGACTTGGACAGTTTGCTCTTGGAAGTCATCCGATACGAAGGTGGAATGGATATGCCACCTAAAGGAAAGCTACCTGATAGCACCATCTCTGCTTTTGAAGAATGGGTAAAGCTGGGCGCATTCGATCCGAGACGAACGTCCGTCAGCAACGCAGCACCCGACACGATGACCGATCCCAATCCAGTGGATACTTCGTTCTGGTCATTCCAACCCCTCGCCGCACCCGAGGTACCTAAGGTCGTCGACCATGATCACTGGACATCCACTTCGTTGGACTTCTTCATTCTTGACCAACTCAACAAAGAAGAACTGACACCCTCATCGCGAGCCGACCGTGAGACGCTAATCAGAAGACTTCACTACGACCTGACAGGACTTCCACCCTCCGTTGAATCCATTCAAGATTATCTCGGAGATCCTGAACCCGATGCATGCAGCACCCTCGTCGACCACCGCTTCGACCACCCCGAGGCTGGTGAACGTTGGGGAAGGCATGGGCTTGATGTGGCTCGTGTCGCTGACTCCAGCGGTGGTGGACGGACGCTACTTTTTCCGGATGCTTGGCGGTACAGAGATTACGTGATCAACGCATTCAACAGTGACACACCTTACGATCAATTTGTTACCGAGCAGATAGCCGGTGACTTGCTGAGCAGTGAAAATCACCTTGAACGACAAAAGCAGATCATCGCTACCGGCTTTCTACTGCTCGGCCCGACCAACTATGAAATGCAAGACAAAGATATCCTTGAAATGGATGTGGTGGATGAGCAACTGGACACAATTGGCAAATCGTTGATGGGCATGACGATAGGATGCGCGAGGTGTCACGACCACAAATTTGATCCAATCCCCACCGCGGATTACTACGCTCTCGCTGGGATTTTCAAAAGCACTCACTCACTCGTTCATTCCAATGTTTCTTCTTGGAACAAAGTCCCGCTGCCGTTGGATCGTGAACAGGAAAGATTAATCGCCGAGCAGGAATCCAAGCTGGCAGAGGTGGGTCAACAGTTACAAGATCTCAAGAAACAACTCAGTACTCTTGAGGATGATCCCAAGACAATCAAACCAGTAGACAAAGAAAGTATCAACGGAATCGTTATTGACGATGACCAAGCGGTTCGCAAGGGAGATTGGATCGAATCCACATCAGTCCCCGGATATGTAGGCAAGCAATACCTGCATGATGAGAATAGGGAGCTTGGCAGCAAATCTGTGTCCTTTTTGGACAAGAG
>JAAXIK010000479.1 GCA_012270385.1 Rubripirellula sp.
ATACTGCTCAAACTGATCGCCGGAAATGAATTGCGAGGAACCCACCGTGTCGAATGTTCCTGATCCGCCATCGGTAGGAAGTGAAGCGACATCTATTTTGACACCGGTCAACTGTTCGATGGTGTTACGGTACTCTCGGCGATTGAGACGTCGCATGGTAATTTTGCCGCCTGAATCGGACAGGGCGTCACGCGCATCGACCATGGTCTGCGCGAGGTCGTCTAGGAAATCGGCTTTGTCGAGGTTGCTCGGTTGCGGGGAATCTTCCGGCGGCATTTCGCCAGAGTTCAGAACGTTGAGGACCTTTTGCCAAGTTTCCGCATGTTCGAGTGTGTGGATTTGAAAGGGCAAGCCTTCGAGATCGACTCCGCCTTCACGCGTTCCGGAGTCGTGGCAATCGAGACAGTGGGCCTGCAGTAGCACGCGGTGTTTTTCAGGAAGACGAGCTTCCGGCGGACCGGCTTCCCCGCGAGAACAAAGTATTGAAACGGCAATGCAGATTGCGGAAGTCAGAGGTTTCATTGCTTGATACTGTAAAGATGACTCGTTCGGTTCATGGGGCGTGATGCCTGTCTAAAGGCAATACGACTCACGCCTGCAGTTCTTTCACGACGCCCGTGCTGTCGCCATGTCGATCCGTCTTAATGCCAAGACCCTGCAGCATGGTTAGCCATACGTTGCATAGCGGGGTGTCTTTTTCCAGAACAAGGTGATGGCCGAGTTTTAGATTCGCTCCGCCTCCGGTGAGAACGGTTGGGCAATTGGTCAAATAGTGAATGGAGCTGATGTTCGATCCGAATGCCACGGCGGTGTGATCGAAAAGGCTCGATCCGTCTGCCTCTTGCGTAGCCTTCAGTTTGTCGATCAGCCGCGCGAGCAATTCACTGTGAGTCTTGTCGCGAGCCTTGGATCCCTCCATGCGTTCGCCGGGAGAGTAATGGCTCACATTGTGGGCGCTGGGTTTGACATCAAGACTTTGCAAGAGGCTCTGGCCAGGCATGCGATAGCTCAGCGTTCTGGTGCTGTCGGTCTGCAACGCCGCAACGATTAGATCCTGCATGATCTCAATCTCCGCTTTCCCCTTCAGGCCAGGCTGTGGTTCATCAAGCGGAGCTTTGGCCTTCGGGACATCCAGCCATGCTTCTTCCTTTTTCAGACGCGTCTCGATGTCGCGGATGCCTTGGAAGTACTCATCAAGCTTGTCGGTGTCTGTTTTGGTGAGGCCACGTTGGACATGTCTAGCCTGAGAGCGAACGGTGTCGAGGACGCTACGGTTTTCGGCGATAGCGGCTTGACGCTGTTCCAATGGAAGATCATCCGGTGAGAAGAGTTTATGGAAAACCTGAACAGGGTCGTCCTGTCCCGCCACCGGCTTGCCGCGGCGATCCCAGGCGAGGGAGAGGCCGGGGCCGTGTCCTTCTAAACTCGAGCCATTGATCTGAATCGATGAAAATCGGGTGTCCTGACCCAAGGTTTGTGCGACGACCTGATCGGCGGAGATACTGTTGGCCATATTTTGGCCGGGCACAGAATAACGATTCGCTCCGGTCAGCCAGAAAGTACTACCCCAGTGAGCTTCATTGCTGAACTGGTTCGAACAGCCTTGGACCACGGTGATATCGTATTTTTGACTTTGTAGTGTTGAGATAAGTTCAGAGATTTAGTAATCTCTGCAGACGAGGGCCGGGTCAGGAAACCAGGTCTCCTTGGTCACGCCGAAGCCGATACTGAGAAAGACGCAACGCTTGGCAGGGGTTTTGGGAGTGGTTGAGGCTGCCGAGGCAAACCGGCGAAAGCCGATCGATTCCAACGCGGGCAAGGCGATCAGGGCCCCCGTTCCACGAAGAAAGTGGCGGCGTTCCAGAGGAATGGTCATGGTTGTGAACTCAGTGGATGGTTGCGGATAAATGGCTGTTGCAAAGCGACCGAAAGGAGAGTTTATCGGGATTTTAGCCGGCTTCGAACCATTCCATCCTGCGTCTCTTTGCAAGGGCTGATGAAATAACGAAGCCCAGAGGCAATTGTACTCCCGAAAAATCTCAGGAGATGAAACCTACAATCCTTCATCAGCTGTACCCCATGATGCCAAGTGACCATGCTTTTTCCTGCTTGTCATCTACTTTCCACTGGACTTCTCCAGTCTTTTACGTTTCTCGACAGGACGATCTACCACTACAGTCAACATCGTGCAGTTGGGATCGCATTTCGTTCCGAATAAATCGTAGTTCACAAACTGCCTTAGCCGAGATTACTTGGGTCACTCACAGCATACGGGTCGTATCCTGATCTCACTTAGGATGTCATTGGGATAGCGATGCACCTTCACTGCGTTTACCCAATCGAATCAGGATCCTCCCCAGGACAACCAGCACGAAACACGCAATCAGTCCGATCACTGTAGAGTTGAGAACGGTAGAAATCCTGCCACTTAACTCTTCTGGTGATGTGTTACTGCTGGGAGAGATTCCTGTGATTCCGATGATCGTTCCTATCAGTCCGACCAGCGGCATCAACGACCCGGCACCCAACAATACTCTGCCTAATAAAACCAGGCGGCTCCGTTTGTTGGGGTCCCGGCGCGCTGCGTTCGGATCTGGGTCCGGGGCTGGCGGTATGTACGGATTGGTCATGACGATGGGTGAGCGTTTGCTTTTGAAATAGGTTGTCTGACGAGAGTGCGTATCGACGTAAGAGTTTGCCGACATGAAGTTTTAACTTGATTGTATAAACTGATCAGGTTTTCGGATTCAGCGCCGCTTAACTTCCAGCCTTCTGCCGCCGTACTTCTCAAGTAGTTCAGTCGCCAGTTTCTGACCTTCCCACATTTGCCCCGTCGATTCGAGCTCCCTAGCTACATCGTCGCGTCTCTTTGCAGCAATCGTATCACCCTCGCTGTAAGCTGCAGCAACAAAGAACCAAGCGTAAGCTTTGATAAGGTCCCGTTCACGGTTATAGTAGTCATCGGCCAGATTGAATTGTGCATAGGGATGTCCCTGCTCGGCGGCGGCGTGATACCACTTGATCGCCACATCGTAGTCGCGGTTTATATTTGGATCTGGGGCAGTCAGCATGGTTACAGCAAGATTGAATTGCGCAAACGCATTCCCCTGTTCGGCTGCTTTCTGCCACCATTCCATCGCTTTAAGGTAACTTTGAGCTACACCTTTCCCATCGTGATAGAGATAACCTAACTCCACTTGAGCTTCCGTATCGCCATTAGAGGCTGCTCTTTGAGTTTCATCGAAGTTAGGGTGCCCCAGGTCGCAGCCAAGGGTCGCGATCACGGTGAGAAGGATAACTGTGGTTTGGAAAAACTTCATGCTGGTGACCGTTGATGGTTTTTAGATCCAGACAAAGTTTAGTGTTGAGCCGCTACTGTTACAATCATCCAAGCATCTCCCACCCTGCTTGAAAATTAGCGTCCGAAATTCGAGCTAGGGTCTTTCTCGATCTGCAAAAGATCCTCAATCGAGTCACTTTTTGCCTCCAGTTCACGCAAAGCCGTACGGAATGCGTTGCGGGAATCCCAAGCGTTATCAGCAAATTCATGGACGGGATCTCCCGAGAGTTTTACCGTGGAGATCAAGTCGCTACCTTTAAAGAATTGACCATATTTGTCGACTAGCTCGTAACCACGCCTGGCGTAGAGTCGCCAAGACTTCTCGTAATCGCCTCGGTCGTACAAGGCGGATCCATCAACCAAGGCCTGTTGCGCGAACTTGATCGCGTCAATTTTGGATAGGTCCTGCTCCGGCAATTCCATGGGATCTCGAATCACCTCAGAGATCACATTCACCAAACCGTTAAACGCCTCAGTGTCAGCTTCCTCAATTGGAATACCCTGAATCTGTGATCTTTCTTCATCCACCGTAAGGTAAATCGGTGCACCGTGAATGGATCGGAGTTTTTGGTAAGGGATAGGGTTTTCACTGACGTGCTTCCCGGTAATGACATGTCGGGCGAGGACCGCAAAGATCGCTTCTCGATTGTTGCCCGTTGGATTTTCGACAAGGTGCTTGTAGGGTTCTTGGTTCCACGCTTCATTGGTCGGTGCAAAAATCGTGTATTTGCTTGAATCGGCTAACGCCAAATTCAGGCCGCTCGCTTCAAGTAAGGTGACTAAGCGTGTCATGCGAGGGTCCGCTTCGAGGATTTCCAAAGTGCTTTTTTCAGCGGGCAGGATGACGGAATCGACGACGTGAATGAGTCCATTCGCCGTGGGTATATCGGTTTCGAGAATCTCAACATCATCAATCGTTGCCACGCCGTCTCGGGAGGAGAAATTCAACTGCTGCCCGAAAGCACTAGTTGGAGTAATCTCCGGAACCCCAAGCCGATCAGCACCGTAGGATTTCCCCGCACTGTAGACCTCATCCGAAATGTGATGTTTGATGATGTCCTCGAGTCGCTCATCGTTTTCGGGGAGAAACAAAGACTCTACAACGTCCCGCGGTAATTTTGCGAAGGCTTCGTCAGTCGGAGCGAACACGGTGTAGTTGTCGTGGACGTTTTGGTAGAGCTTGCCTTGTCGGCTTGCGGTGATGGCTCTTGTAAACGTTTTGAACCGGCCGTCTTTCTGCAGAACTTGATAAAGATCATCCGTAGTCGGTGTGAGTACTTGGTCGATGAGATATATCACTCCGTTAGAACACGGGATCACTTCACCATTGAACTGGGCACCACCAATTCTCTTGCTTCGGTAATCGATGGATAGCCATTGCCCACTGATCATCTGAAGTGCAGTGTATTTTTCCAATTCGAACGGCGGTTCACCGCGAGCCAAGACATGGTAATTAAACACCTCTTCGAGTCGGTCATCGTTACGCGGGTCCAGCAGAGTTTCGACTGCTCCCTCAGGCAACGAATCAAAGGCTTGATTAGTAGGAACAAAGACGGTGTAGTTCACATTGGTTCGCTCAGCGAGCGTCGATCCTACTTGGGTCTTCTCCAAAACAGCTAAGAAAGATGAAAGATCTTCTCTCTGGCTGATTATTCGGCCCACAGTCTTCGCATCTGCGGGGTCTGCACCATGTGTGGCCGTTGACAGGCCAAGTGTCGCAAGAACCAGCAGTGTTACCGTGATGTAGCGTCAAACCCAACGTTGAAGTGATAACATTTTTCCGCCGTAGAAATGAGCCGAATTCTGGACCTGATTGTTTTCCTTGTCGAAAGAGAGTAGTGGGCGGTCAAGCTTCTCTTGATTTTTTAACGCTGCTGCTCGTTCGATTCAGCAATTCACAAGATGTAGGGCCGGTGGATCTCAAACACCACAAACAGCCGTTAATGTAAAATCTTTCCAAAGCTAATTCGGCAGTTCAAGCAGCCGCGCGATGGGATACCTCCGGTGCGACTTTTCGTAGTTAGCCGATCGCTGATAAAGGAAGGTCAACTGCGCTCCCCGGTCACCAGCAAATACTGGGTCAGACTTTTTTTTCGCTGTGAATTCCTCTCGTAAAGCTTGATCGTCAGCGAGTAATTTCTCTGCCGTCTTTTCAAACACGTAAGGCGAAAATTATTCTTTTTTCTGAAGAACCGAGGCAAGCCGATTCCAGCGAAAAAGTGA
>JAAXIK010000328.1:0-5231 GCA_012270385.1 Rubripirellula sp.
TCTTGGGGGCGGTCGCTCGGCACGGCAACGGTGCAAGCTCCCGAAGCGACGCCCGCGGCACAGCCATTCCCGCTATCTTCCAACACAAGCATTTGATGGGGTGGCAGATTCAGTCGAGCTGCAGCCATCTGATAGATTTGTGGGTCAGGTTTCCCCCGGGTTACATCATCTCCGGTGAGGATGAATTCGAGGTCTTCTCGCCAGGCACGGTCACGGAAGAGGATATCCACGAATCGTCTTTGGCTGCTGGTAGCAAGTCCAAACGGTATCGCATTGACTTTCAGGAATTCGATGAAATTCGATAATCCTGGCATTTCCTGAGCGCCACTTTCCAGCAGCCCAGCGAATACCTCATTGGACTCTTGGATCAGCTCTTCTGCTTGATCGTCCAGTTGATGAAAGTCAATCATCTGCTGGATGGCCGATACTCCAACGCGGCCCATCATCCGTTGTTGCAGCGATTTACAGAATCGATGACCACGCCGTTTTAGCAGTTCGTCGCCGCACTGCCAATAAAGTGACTCGGTATCGAAGAGAAGGCCATCCATATCCAGTGCGACGCCGCGGATCATTCTGGTCTCATTGGTATCAGTGGGGAAACGGTTATTCAATCTCGGAAGCTCTCCTCAACGTGGGGTAGATCACCAATCTCTTCTAGCCCAAAGAGTTGAAGGAATCTCTCGGTGATGTAATAGTGTGGGATCTTTCTGCCACCTGTCTCAGGGGCTTTCCGCTCCAGTTTGATGAGCTGGCGTCGAACCAGTTGATTCAATACGGAACCACTATCCTGCCCGCGTTGATCTTGAATCGTTTGAGAGGTGACCCCTGGCTGATAGGCGACCAAGGCGAGGACATCGATTGCGGGTTGGGTTAATTTAGCTTCGCGAACCTTACCCAGGAAGGATCGCCGAACCCCCTCGACTTCCGGAGCAATGGTCATCCGATATCCCCGTTCATCCCTAGCGATCCGAAGTGCTTGATCGTTCTGTTGGTAGGAGACATTCAGCTGATCAATGAGTTCCTCCACTTCCTCAGGTGTAACGTCACGCATCAGCGATGCGATTCTTTGTTCGCTGAGTGATTTGTTTTCCGGGTGTCCGACAAAAAGAGCGCCCTCCACAATGGATTGGGGAGTTGCGGCCTGATCCATTACCTCCTGTGAGGAAGGATCAATTTCCGTTTCCTCTTCAGGGAGTTCATCCTCTTCATCGCTCGATGAGGGTTCGGGGGCAGCAAAAGTATCCGGGTCATGTTCGGCTGCGACTCTCGCGTAGGCAGCCCCAAGATCATCGAGGGATAAACCCTGATCCTCGGAGTCCGAGGACCATTCGGACGCAGCCTCCGCATGGTCAGCGGATGAGTCCGATCCTGCTTCCCCGCTGTCCGGTTGATGCTCGGAAGAATTCATGAATTAGGTTGCCCGTTGAACGACTGACAAACAATCTCTTGCCGATCTGCTGCTTTATACCCACTCTTGGATCGTTGGCTTGATCACGATCTCCGGAACGTTGGCCCTCGGTGGAAGACCACAGATGGTCACGATCACTGAAGCAATATCTTCGGGTTGGAGAATTGCGTCTTTGTGCTCTTGGGAAACAGGTGTTGGCCGATTATCCAAGATGGGGGTGTTCACTTCACCTGGATAGACGTTGGTGATGCGTACACCTTCATCCCTGACCTCATTAGAGACTGCAGTCCCCAACGCCGTCATGGCAAATTTACTGGCGCAGTAAACCACACCACCCAATGTGATCGCTCGTTTTCCAGCGACTGAGGAGATATTGACGATGAGACCATCCTTTCGTGAACGCATTGCCGGAAGCACTTCATGCATGCAGCGGTAAGCTCCCGATGCGTTGATGGCAAGTACTCTCTCCCAATCTTCGGGGGACATTTCAGCCATCGTGCGTTTCTGAATATTGATCCCCGCACTGTTAACGAGGATATCCACTTCGCCGACTTCGGTTCGAATGGATTGGAAAAATGTGGAAACGCTTTCTGGCGAGGCGACGTCGATGGTTTGGCATCGAATAGGGTGTGGAGCTGAAGAGGATTTGGCAACTTCTTCGAGTGGTTCCAGGCGACGTCCACCGATGGTGACGCGGCAGCCCGCTTCCGCGAGACCTCTTGCAATTCCCGCTCCGATGCCGGTTCCACCACCCGTGATGGCGACAATTTTTCCCTCAAGCTGGCTCACGCAATTTCCTCTTATTTAAAGTCGACGGGATCGGCTGGATGGATATCCAGACACTCTGTCTAGAGTGTACCAAAGACCCGTACTCTCGACATGGCATCATCAATCCTGTCTGGAGCCATCTCAACGAGTCCTAGGAAGTTTTAATCACTCCAATGAGTCGGTTTTTTGTTGCCTTTCAGATTCCTGTCGCAATCTCTCCTGGGTGGGGAGTGGACCGGTTTCTCGCTGGCGAAACTGTCTGACGGACTTGAGGTGATCCCGTAGATGTTCCCTGCACTTTTGAGCAAAACCGGCTACCTCAGTGCCGCGGTAGGTGGGGTAAGACCAGCGATGATGTTCCCAATGCTTTCGGACATAGGTGAGAGTCACTTCCGCAAAAATTCCATCACGCAGATAGATTCGATGGTCCCGATCCTTGGTCGTTGCAAGGACAAGTTTCGCTTGTGAGGTGTAACCGGGGTCCAAATTCAGAGGACGCTTCTCATTGTGTGAGCAATCGTGCGCACAATCTGCCTCCCATTGGTTGGTTGCGAGTTTCCATGACGCTAATTCCCCGGGATTCTCTAATCCCTCGAATGCAACGAGTGTTTTTAATAAATCATCGCCCATAGTCGCTCGATAATATCCTCCCGCTTCGAATGGAATCGGTTGGCTCTGGATCACAGGTTGCCCCCAATGGCTGGCAAGTCGTTCCATGGCCCAATCCCGACAATCTTCGTGCCGTGAGATGATCCCGCAAAATCTGACTACAGGCTCGACAAGTTCGATTTCAGCCAATGAGCCGTTCTCCCACTCGGTGAAAGGCGAAAAGCTTGCTAAACTCGCACAACGCTCCGCGTTGAGGCGACTTGCCGTTATCCTCCCCGAGATTGGGGACGGCGTCCATTGCTGAATCACTTTTGAGGGATAGTTTTCTGATGCATCCGTGGATTTCTGAACGCACTGAAGCTTTTGATAGTAGTGGTATTCGTCGAGTCTTTGACTTGGCGGCCAACCTAAAGGATCCGATCAACCTGTCGATCGGGCAACCCGATTTTGACGTTCCAGATTCCATCAAGTCAGCCGCGATCGGGGCCATTGAGTCGGGCAAAAATGCCTACTCTCCGACCCAGGGTGTCGCATCCTTAAGGGAAGCATTAGCAAAGCAGGTCGTTCAGGCTTATCCGAACCATCAAGATCGAGAACTCTTTGTCTGCAGTGGCACTAGCGGCGGTTTGGTGCTGGCCATGCTGTCCATGATCAATCCCGGTGATGAGGTCGTGTTCATGGACCCCTATTTCGTGATGTATCCATCTCTTGTGCGGATGTGTGGAGGCGTTCCGGTAACCGTGGACTGCTATCCCGACTTTTCGATTGACCCCGATCGCATTGCTGCCGCAGTCACGGATAAGACGAAGATGATACTTCTAAATAGTCCCGCAAATCCCACAGGAGTGACTGCGGATCGCGAAGCTTTGGAGGCGGTAGCGAAGTTCGCAAAACAGAAAGAGATCGCCTTGGTTTCTGACGAAATCTACAGTTCTTTTTTTTACGATGGTGAATTTGTTTCGCCAGCCGAATTCAACAGCGATACGATTGTGATTGATGGGTTCAGCAAAAGTCACGCGATGACCGGTTGGAGAGTGGGCTACGTACACGGCCCGAGTGAGATCATCAGTGTCATGCTGAAACTACAGCAATATTCTTTTGTCTGTGCACCTCAGCCTGCACAGTGGGGCGCACTGGAAGCGACCAAAGTGGATCTCTCCTCGCATGTCAATGATTACCGACAGAAACGTGACTTCATTTGTGCCGCTCTGTCGGATCACTACGAAATATCGAAACCCAACGGAGCTTTTTATGTTTACCCTAAAGCTCCCGGTGATAGTGGTGAGAAATTCGTGGAACGTGCCATTGCGGAGAACCTATTAATCGTGCCCGGAAATATATTTAGCAGTCGAGACTCTCATTTTCGAATAAGCTTCGCAGCTTCCGATGAGACACTTCAGCGCGGGGTGGAGGTGCTGAAACGTCTTGCTAGATCGTAATTTGCCAATTCATGATCAACTGCATGTTGTCTGGGCAGTGGTAAAACGCACTTGTTCTTGCTCGTCCACTTCAATGATGTTCAATTGATCTCTATCAATCTCTGTTAAACGTTATCTCTCTTCCCAAACCGTTTTCATCTCGGAGACCAATGATGCCATCTTTTCATTCGTGTGTGCCATGAGTGTCACTTTTAGCTGTTTTTCTATTCGTTTCTACAGCGGTGAGCGGTGAATTCAATCAGGTTTTATCCATCGGTGATCCGGCTCCTCAGTGGAAAGGTCTCGCTGGTGTGGATGGAGAACTTCACGACTTTGAGCAATGGGATGAATCCAAGCTGATCATTGTCGTTTTTACCTGTAACAGCTGTCCCTATGCAGTCGACGCAGAGGATCGTTTGATCGATCTTCAGAAGCGTTATGCTGACAAAGGTGTGTCCTTGGTCGCGATCAATGTGAATAAAGTTGAAGAGGATTTATTGCCGGCGATGCGAGAGCGTTCAGAGGAGAAAGGGTACCCCTTCCCTTACCTGTTCGACGAAACACAGCAAATTGCGAGACAGTATGGGGCGATGGCAACACCTGAATGCTATCTGCTCGACCAGAAGCGAGACATCCGATATATGGGATCCATCGACGACAGCCCAGATGGTAAGAACATCGATGAGCGGTATCTCGAGCATGCGATAGAGGCATTACTTGGAGGTAACGCTCCTGCGATTACTGAGACAGTTCCCATTGGTTGTCGAGTACGCTTCGAGAGGGTGCGAAGGAGCCGGAAGGCGAAGCCGATCAATTCTTCAGAGAACGAGGAATGAGTCGAGACTCAAGAGTTTGATATTGGCTTGGGGTAGTCTCTTCGCACTGGAGTGAAAAAGCGTGCTCGCTTAGCGAAGGTCCTCTTCTTCATCAAATTCGCCTTCAAAGATATCTTCCCCAGCTAAGGTTTGAAGAATCAGCGGGCACCCAGCTTCCATCATATCGAGGACTACATCGAACCCCTCCTCCTC
>JAAXIK010000328.1:5241-5558 GCA_012270385.1 Rubripirellula sp.
TTGACCTTGGACTGCTTGCGGTAGACGAGGCCCGCTTCCATCATGTCGAGGACTTCATCAAAGCCTTCCTCCTCCCCGTAGTAAGGGTCCGGGACGTCGCTGGGCCACTCGTCGTCAAGGTAGTCGCTAAAGAGGCGAATATGGGGTGCAATCTCGCCGGCTAACTGCGTGAGAATCGCGTGGTTCTCCGCATCCATGGCGAGTACCAGATCGAATTGTTCCGGGGACAGATCTTCTAGCGTCACCCTTCGGGCGATACTGGTCAGTTCGTACCCTCGGGACTCGGCAGCGGCTCGCATCCGCGAATCGGCTCTTTC
>JAAXIK010000124.1 GCA_012270385.1 Rubripirellula sp.
CCCCCACACTGGCTTCGGTCTTGCTTAAATCCCTGGCTTTTGTGGTTGGCCGGATCGTGGGAAGAGTGGAAGAGGGAGCTCCTTCCTCTGCTCGCGCTGTATCTGCGTCAGGGGTGTCAATGATCTCTGGCGTAGAAGGGATACTCTCTGCTGAACTCTGTGACTCTAAACTCTGCTCTGCTAACTGCTGGAGAGATGGATTGGATCGAAGCCCTTCTATCATCTTTTCATCACCGGGTGTGATCACTTCCGAGCTCACTGGCTCCGATGATTCTTTCGACCCACACCCTGGCAGTAAAAGGAGGTTGAGCAAGATGAACCCCCATCTCTTTACTCGTTGCAAATGAGGCGGATGCATCATTTTTTGAGGAGTTTGCTGTAGGGCCCAACTTTTGCCAGACATTCGAGCCAAGGTCTCGCAGGGGATTACAGATTTAGACATTCGCTTGATGAAGATTGGAGAAAGACAGTCGATCAAAAGAGGATCTTTTCTGGAAATGCATTGAAAGACCCCGTGTGAATCATTTGACCTGTCATTCGAGCTATGCAACGTTGTTTGATCAACCCGAGTTTTTCGACCAATGAAGCGGAATCATGCGCTGATTCCTGCTGTCACCTGAATGATTTTGGAGCGGTCTTGATCTGAGTGAGGTAAATTGCCGATATTCCCCATTCTTGCAGGTCTGTCCTTCTTACCGGAATGGACTCATGGCTGTGTAGTGCCTTGGGTGATTGGAAACACATGAATATAAATCGCAATATCTGCTTGAAGACATTGATTCATCGTAGGCAAGAGGAATTACGTCTCTCCGTCTTCTCAGGGAGAAGCTCACACCGTGACGAAAATTGATCGATACGTTCTGACACTATTTCTCCGCACGGTGGTGATCTGTTTCTGCTCACTCGCTGGAATCTTTGTTGTCTTCCATGCTTTCACGAGTATGGAAGATCTACTCAGGCAGGCCGAAAAAGATGGTGGTTTGCTTATCGTGATGTTCCGTTATTACGGACCCTACCTTCTGCTGCTTTTTGATTGGACCGGGGCGATCATTGCATTGATGGCATTTCTATTCACGATCGGTTGGCTTCGGGGAACTAGGGAGTTGACCGCGATGTTATCGACTGGAGTATCGCACGGAAGAATTTTTAAACCCATCCTAGTCGCAAGCTTTGTCTTGGTCGTGCTTCAGCTAGTCAATCGTGAGTTGATGCTCCCAAAGTATCGCGATGTATTATTACTCAAAGCAAAGGATTTAGCGGGGCAACATGAACAACCCATTCGTGCTCAGTATGACACAGTGAATCGGGTTTTGATTGACGGGCGATCCCTTCGCACTCAGTCACAAGTCATCATCGAACCGAGTTTTCGCTTAGATGGGGATTACCCAGAGTTCGGAGACACCATACTGGGTAAGACCGCAACTTGGCTTGACTCAGATTCACGGCATGGGAGCGGTTACTTGATTGATGATGTAGAGCGACCCGATCAGATTGATAATCTAGCGTCGGTGCGTTTCAAGGGAAGGAATATTCTATTAACTCAGCGGGATCAATTATGGATTCAATCCGGGCAATGTTTTTTTGCAACAACTCTTCACCCTGATTTTTTGCAAACCAAACAATCCGCGATTCGGATGGCGTCGATTGAAGAATTGATCAGTCGCGTCAAAAATCCGTCCATTCATAGTAGCTTGGGATTAAGAGTTCTGCTTCATGAACGCCTGGTTCGCTTGCCACTTGATTACATTCTCATTCTTTTGGGACTCCCAATGATTCTCAATCGAAACGGCCGTAATCTGTTTGTGATGATCGCTGCCGTTTCGATGACGGTACTTGCGTTTTTCGCGATCAAGACGGTGTCGGGAGCCATGGGAAGCGGAGGTTACCTGCTCTCGCCAATGATGGCAGCATGGATGCCATTAATTATTCTTGGCCCAATTGCTTACGTGCGTTTGCGGGAAACAGCGATCCAATGACCCCAAGTGATATCTCAGTCGTTATTCCTGCAATTAACGAAGAGAGTAGGATTGGCCTGGCGATCCGGGCAGCCTTGCTTGCTGGTGCGGGTGAAGTGATTGTTGTGGATGGGGGTAGCGATGACTCGACGATTTTGGAAGCAAAGAAATGGGGAGCAACCAAAGTGGTTAAGTCTTTCCCAGGTCGTGGAGTTCAGCTCAATGCGGGCGCAGCGTTAGTGAAAGCCACTCAGCAAGTCGTTCTCTTTTTACATTCAGACAATCAGCTGAACTCAGAATGTTTGAAGCAGATATGTGAATTGGATGATCCAATTTGGGGTGCTTTTCGTCAGCAAATTGATTCACCGCGTTGGCTTTACCGATGGCTTGAGAAAGGTAATGACCTTCGCGTTCTGCTTCGCCGAATGCCTTTTGGAGATCAGGCGATCTTTGTTTCAAAGGAGGCCTTTAATCGGTGCGGTGGGTTCGAGGAGATACCTTTGATGGAGGACGTTTCTTTTTCTGCCAAGATGCGAAAAGTGGCACGACCGGAACTGCTCCGAGGACCCATTCAAGTCAGTTCCCGTCGGTGGCGAAGGCATGGTGTGATTGCACAGACCTTGAAAAACTGGTGCATTCAGGTTGCCTTTGCATTGGGTGTTAAAGCAGAAACGCTTAGGGATTGGTATCGATAGGTGTTGGAAGGATTACGATGGCTTCCTGTCAATTGGCTTCAACAGCTGCATGTTAGTGTCGAGATCTATTCACTGCATCCCTGCCCGAGGATGAGCTTGCTCGTACACCTGGCGAAGGTTTGCAGCGCTGACATGGGTATAGATTTGGGTGGTTGCCAAACTTTGATGACCAAGAAGTTCTTGCACGCTACGGATGTCTGCTCCACGGTCGAGCAGATGAGTGGCAAAGGAATGTCTCAGCGTATGCGGGCTCGTTCGTGTATCAAGATCGGTTTCAAGAATGTATTTTTCCAGCATGCGGCCCACGCTACGTGTGGTCAAAGCATTGCCAAATCGATTTACAAAAACAGGTGACTGTCGACCCAAAGCTTCGGTCTTGGACGACCTAGTTCGATAGCGGAAATAGCGTTTGATCGCTTTTATGGCATAGGAGCCGAGGGGACTCAAACGTTCCTTTCTACCTTTACCTTGGACACGGATGAGTCCTTGATCAAAATCCAAATCCCCGTCTCGTAATGTGACAAGTTCACTAACTCGTAATCCGGCGGAGTACATCGTTTCGAGAATGGCACGGTCTCGGAGCCCAGCTTCGTTCAATGAGCTGGGAGCCAGTAGGAGTTTGCCGATTTCAGCATTGCTGAGTACGTGCGGCAATTTGCGCTGCCGTCTTGGATTGCGGAGAGGTTTTGCTGGGTTCTCGTTGGTAATGCCCTGCCGCATCGCAAAGCGATAGAAACTTCTCAGGGATGCGAGTTTGCGAGAGATGGTTGATCGGGCGTAACCCGCTTCTTGAAGTGCAGCCTGATAAGCACGTAGTTCTTGTGGCGAGAGCGCGCCCGGAGCGGGTGTATTTCCGTGGGACATTTCCAGCCACTCGATCAAACCGAAGAGATCCTCCCTGTATGCCTTGATGGTGAGATCCGAGGCATTTCGCTCGTTAGCTAGAAATCGTAGATATTGTGCGACGGCACGGCGCATTTCTAATGAAAGTCATCCAAGGAAAGGCTATCAAATTCTTGACTTGCAAGAAAATCTTCGTCTGTGGGTACAGCTTCACGAATCTTTTGACTCAGCATGGCAGCGTCGTACCAACTGAACTCGATTTCTGGATCTGCGGCAAATCTTGCTAGCTGTCGCAAGGTTTCATCACGATTCATATCGTCAAAAAGGAAGATGAATCGTTCTTCGCCTTTGACCAACGCAAGAACGTTGATTTCTTGGTCCATTTGTGGCTACGTCCGAAAGCAAGAAGCGGGTCTCTTTCGAGGCAGTTGTTCTGCCAGTCCAACGTAACATCGGCATGTTTTGCCATCGAAGATGAGATCGCTTTAGAGACTTATCACTCTCGATTGTGATTCGGAGGTTTACCGAATCATAATAGCCACGGGTTGCATGATTGTTACCGTTTGGGTAACCGCGATAGCTTGACTTCCTATCTAAGCTAGCAGCACGATTTTAAGGATTTTTTAGAGATTCCTACTCAAGAATTACGATAAGGGGCGCTGTGCAGCGGGGGCGGGTGATGGATCTAATTTGTTGGTGCATCCGTAACGAATGCTATCTTATGTCAGCGACCACCCATCACGTGGTTCTCGCTTGAGGAACGGTTCTGCTTCAGGGCAGTTTTTGCACTCCATCTTTCTGGCATCCCACTCAATTTTCTTTCCAACTCGGAATGCAACATTTCCTAGGTGATTGGCCTCCGTGAGTGGTCCTGCATAAGAGAATGGGCTACCCGTCAAACCTTCTCCACGACACGCATTGAGCCATTCCTTGTGATGACTCTCCGGTGGCAGATTGAGTAGAGGTGGCGCTTCGAAATCTGTGAATTCATCTCCGGGCAATAGTTGGTATTTGCCGTAGTCGGAAAGGAGCATTCCGCGTGATCCAACAAAGAGAACGCCATTTCCCCATTGTGGAATTTCACCGCGTTTCCAAACGTCGGGCTTGTGAGAGCCCTGATACCATGTCAGCTTGACCGCCGGCATATTTTCTCTTGGTCCATATTCATAGACAGCCCTCATCGAAGCGGGGGCAATTTCAGGGTGTGCGGGTGGTCCGTCAGCTTCAACACTGATCGGTGAATTCAGTTTTAAAGCCCAGAATGGTAGGTCATTCCAGTGGCTCCCTAAATCTGACATCGTGCCATTACCGAAGTCCCACCATCGATACCAATTTGGGCCTGGGAAATAGACTTCATGGAAAGGCCTATTGGGTGCAGGTCCTAGCCATAGATCCCAATCGAGATACTCCGGTGGTGTCATGGGGTCTAGCGGACGTCGATCTACGAAAAGACGATCTCGGTTTGCGGTAGCTTCCTGTTGGGATTGGAGTCCCCATGCTCGCGAAACCCAAACATGAACCTCACTGACGGATCCTATTACTCCCGATTTAATCAGCTCATCCACACGCTGGTAATTCGAACCAGCGTGAATCTGTGTTCCCATCTGAGTCGCAACATTGGCTTTGGCGGCTGCTTCGGTGATTTTACGCGTTTCATCAACGTTATAGGCCAAAGGCTTTTCACAATAGACATGCTTCCCAAGTTGTAGAGCTGGCATGGTTGCGTAAGCATGCGTGTGTTCAGCAGTGCTGACCACCACACCATCAATCTGTTCACCGATTGAATCATAGAGCTTTCGGAAATCACGAAATTTGGAGGCACCCGGGAACAGTTCGGATGCATTATCAAGGAAACGTGAATCAACATCGCAAAGACCGATGACATCAATCTCTTTGGTTGCAGCGAGGGTACGTAGGTTCGCGCCACCGCGACCCCCCACACCAATAAAAGCCAATCGCAGGCGATCATTCGGCCTCATCCCGTACCCCCGGCTTTGTGCACTCATCGAGCCAGTCAACACAGTCGTGTTTACCAAGAAGTCTCTTCTTTTCGATT
>JAAXIK010000526.1 GCA_012270385.1 Rubripirellula sp.
TCATTGAGGTGATTGGACGCAATGCGACTCACTTCGCCTCTTTGCTCAGTGCGAGTGAGTTGGTGGTGAGGGAACGATAGAGTTTTCTTTTTCAGCAAAATTCAATCCATCAGACTTTCGAAAGGCTACCGCTACCGATTGCGGTCCGTTCAAACTCAACGTTGTTGCTCCATCGATGAAATATCCAAGGCACCGCAATATTTGGGAAAAGCCAAAGAGCTGCTTTTGTGGACAGCTCCATGTGAATTCAACGCATTGTGCTCAATGGATTCACTAGGGTCTGGTATACTGCGGCGGTCGAATTGTACTGGTAAATGATACTGCGATGAAAGGAACTGTGATGCAAAGGCGAGTTTGGCTGAAGACGGGAGCTGGTTTAGCAGCAGGTTTGGCCGCAACAAAAATGAATTACTTGCATGCACTTGAGAAAGTTTCGGAGAAAACCGTGGATCAGGATGCAATTGGAAGGTACCGATCTCAAATTGGGATACAGCTATACACCTTGCGAGGTGAGATCTCGAAGGATGTTAAAGCCACGATCCGTGCAGTCGCGGATGCGGGGTACAAGCAAGTGGAGCCCTATGGCTTTCCTAATGCAGATGAAATGATTGAAGAATCAAAGCGGTGCGGTATGTCGGTCAACAGCAGTCACTTCGCCTGGGACTCGGTTATCGATCCCTCGAGGAAGGATGTACCCTCCTTTGAGTCCATCGTAGAAACTGCTAATCAACATGGACTAAAACATCTGGTGATTCCTTATCTGCAGGGAGGGGTACGCGAGACCCTAGACGACTATCGCAGTTTGTGTGACCGATTCAATCGAGCTGCTGAGATGGCAAAGAAGAATGGCCTACAACTCGCTTATCACAATCACGCCTTTGAGTTCGAACCCAAAGAAGGTGATTTGTGCGGCTTCGATATCATGATGGAGAGATTTTCAGAAGATATGAAGTTTGAGGTGGACGTGTTTTGGGTTGAGGTCGGGGGTCGGGATGCTGCAAAGCTGGTTAGGTCACTGAAAGGGCGTGTTTCACAATTACACCTTAAGGACCTCCAAACTTCGATTAAGACCCCAAATTTTGGATCTATTCCTAATGAGGCTTTTGAGGAACTGGGAGATGGGAAGATTGATATGGTTCCCATTCTAGAAGCCGCACTGGATGCCGCTGCGGAACAGTGCCTTGTCGATGACGATCAGTCACCTCGTCCAGTCAAGAGTGGTCAGCAAAGAATGCAACACTTGGAAAAGCTATCTTGATCTGATTTTCACTTTTCGGCGGAGTGTTGAAGAACAGCGTTCCGTGGAGCCCCTTTTACACGCTGAGATGTCCATGAAAAAGCTATTCTCGTTGATTGTTGCAGTCTTCTTGACAGGTGATGCTTTCACTTCAGTTGCACAGGCAGAGGTGAGCGTTGGGGACCTAATGCCCGATTTTCAACTTGTTGGGAGTGACGGGAAGACGTACTCGTCAAAGATGATGATGGGAGAAACAGCTTATGTGATCGCTTGGTTTCCCAAAGCGTTCACAGGGGGGTGCACAAAAGAGTGCAAGTCCATGCGAGAGTTTGGTGAGGCGATCAGGAACTACAAAGTGAAATACTTCACTGCGAGTGTGGATCCCATCGAGAAAAATAAGGATTTTGCAGCGAGTCTGGAACTTGATTATCCAATCCTCAGCGACCCGAAAAAAGTCCTTGCGGGAAAATTAGGTTGTCTGAATGTAAGAGGGGTGACCAACCGGTGGACCTATTATGTTGGGGAGGATGGTCGGATTCTACACATCGATCAATCGGTGAAAGCGTCCAACCACGGTGAGGACATCGCCAAGAAACTTGGTGAGTTAGGTGTCGATACCCACTCTGATAAATAATGATTGAATTGTTTGTTGATTCTAAGGTCGGTGGATAAATGGCGACCCAACTTACATCACTTTTCGGAAGGTTTTGGTATGCATCGAAGTGAAGTGCGGTCGCTCTGCTTTATTTTGGCCGTTTTTCTTTCATCAAGCGTTTATGGAGACAGGCATTGGCCGCAATTTCGTGGGCCGAGTGGTGATGGAAAGGCCATAGAGGCGAAGTTGCCGAGTGAAGTCACCGAAAAGGATGTTGCTTGGAAGGTGGAGATTGATGGTAAAGGTTGGTCGTCCCCCGTGGTATGGGGTAACCAGGTTTGGCTTACGTCGGCCACCGAGGACGGTACGGAAATGTCCGTGATCTGCGTCGATAAAGATTCTGGAGATATCCTTTTTAACAGAGTTTTAGTTGAAAACGATGAGCCAGCTTTCTGTCACCCGATGAATAGCTATGCCTCACCCACCCCGGTGATTGAAGAGGGGCGGGTTTATGTCCATTTTGGTAGCTACCTAACTGCGTGCCTCGATACCAAGACGTTCGAAACGATTTGGGAACGGCGCGATCTGGAGTGTGATCACCATCGAGGACCTGCCTCGTCGCCGATTTTGTTCGACGGGAAGCTGTTTGTTGCCTATGATGGGTTTGATGTTCAGTATGTGGTTGCTTTCGATAAAGTTACTGGCAGCACCGTCTGGCGACGGGATCGCGATATCGAATACGGAACCGATAACGGCGATTTGAAGAAAGCCTACGGCACCGCGAGTGTGATCCACGTGGACGAGCAACCGCTCGTAATCTATCCCAGTGCGATAGCCACCATCGCTTATGACCCAGCTACCGGCGCCACGGTCTGGAAGGTTTATCACGGGGGCATGAATGCATCTGCACGGCCAATTTATCAGGATGGACTGGTCTTCATCATCAATGGCATGGGAGCAATGGTTGCTGTCCGACCGGACGGCAAAGGGGACGTGAGTGCAACGCACATCGGGTGGTCAGCCGAGAGGGCCATCGCGAAGAAATCCTCACCACTTCTGATAGAAGGTTTGCTCTACATGAATAGTGATGACGGTATCGTAACATGTCGTAGTGCGAAAACAGGCGCCCTGGTGGGGCAAGAACGGATCGGCGGAAAGTATGCCGCTTCTCCAATCTATGCCGATGGCCGAATCTATTGTTTTGGGATGGCCGGGGAGGTAGTAGTTTTCCGACCGGGGAAAGAATTTGACCTCGTTTCGAAAACGAAGATCGGAGACGGCTTTATGGCGTCGCCAGCTGTGGTCAATAATTCGTTAATTCTACGAAGCCGAACCAGTCTCTTTTGTATCCGTTGACGCAAAATGGGATCTATCGCGATGGCTTGGTTTTGTCGTCGGATGAAGCGATTGAGTTCGTGTGATATCTGACCCGAACCGCCGACTCAACTGCACAAAAAAACGCCGCCCGTCGAAGATGGGACGGACAGCGTCTTGAATAGAACATTCTTCATGATGGACCGCGGTTGTGCACCGCAGTCGGTGGTTGTCCCGTTGAACTATTGCTTGTTAAAGCGATAGATGCATTGGCCGCGCGAACTCTCCGTGAGGTAGAAGACCTCGCCATTTTGATCCTCTCCAAATGCGACAACTGGGATGCTATCTGGAATGACCTGCTCATTGCGAGTTGCCTTACCAGAATCGGCGTCGTAACTGAGCGCCCAGATTTTCCCGGTAACGTAGTCAGCATAGAGGTACTTGCCTGTCAGTTCGCCAACACGGTCGCTCTGATAGACTCGTCCTCCGGTGATCGATTTGCCAATCCGGTGGTCGTATTCGAATACGGGCTCAATTGGGTCGCTGAGGCCTTCAACCGTTGGGCGATTGCCAAAGGGATGGCTTCCTTCGCGTGTGCTCCATCCGTAATTTCCGCCCTTGGTGATCACATTAACTTCCTCCCAAAGTTCTTGGCCGACATCGCCGACCCATAATCTTCCTGATTGTGAATCGAAGGCCATTCTCCAAGGATTCCGTAGGCCGTAGGCGTAGATTTCTGGACGTGCTCCCTTGTGATTCACGAACGGATTGTCCGCGGGAATGCCGTAGGCATGGTTGTCATGGGTTGCATCAATATCAATACGAAGAATCGAACCCAAGAGGCTGTCCAGATCCTGTCCACTTGCAGTAGGGTCATTGCGGAAGCCTCCGTCGCCCAAGGCAATATACAGGTAGCCATCTGGTCCGAATTCGATCACTCCGCCGTTATGGTTCTGATAGGGCTGGTCAATCTCCATGATGATTTTCGAACTACCTGGATCAACACGATGAGCATTATCCTTGGAGATCGTGTAGCGTGCGACGACGGACTTGGGTTCAGTCGGATGTGAGTAGTAGACGAACAGGTGTCCATTTCTTTTGAATTCAGGATGTAACGCAAGACCGAGCAAGCCCTGTTCATTGGCACCGCGGTTTTTCCAATCCTTGACTTGTTCGCGAAGATCAAGAACCAAATGTGATTCCTCAACATCCTCACGGTTCTCAAAACACCAGATCGCCCCATATTGTGAGGCCGCGAAAAGACGATTGGAACCATCTCTAGCGGGTGTTAGCTCCATGAGTCGCAACGCTCTTAGTTGCCCCGCATCGTTTACGGGTTCCCACTCATCCCATTTTAGATTTGGAAAAGCTACGTTAGCTGAGAGATCGAGCTTTCCATCGATCGGCTGAGGAACTGAACCATCTTCATTGAATTCACGCACCTTGATGTTGCGGTACGCCACCTTGTCACCATGGTCCTGTAAGCAGATATGCCCCGATCCACTCGAGCCGAAGTTTTCGAATTTGGTGAACTTACTTGCCGAGACTTTCTGTTCCCAGTTTTTATCTCCTAGTTTGAAGTGGTAGTACCGTACTCCATTCATGCAAACTTCACAGTCATTTCCGTTGATACGGATGTATAACTGGTTCCATTCACCTGCTGGTCGGGTTGCATCGATGACGTTGCCGTTCTGATCGCGTCCGGGCTGGTAGAGCTGGTAAAGCCAACCCGCTTTCTGCGGGTCATGACCATCCACGTTGTCTTGCACTTGGATTTCTGGTCCCGTATGCCACGGGGAGTTGCTATTCTCCTGAACGTGGAACATGACGCCGCTGTTGCCGGCTTTACTAATTTGATACTCGAGGGACAGTTCGAAGGCGTCGTATTGTTTCTTGGTGACGATATCCCCCGCCCCTTTGGCGACACGAGTGATGGCGCCGTTGATGACTTGCCACCCGTCGGAAAGAGATTCTTTTTTGTAGTTACGCCAATGCTCTCTCGAGTCACCGTCAAAAAGAGGGTCCAATCCGCTACGCCGATCGGATTCCGTGAGGGAATTGACCGCTGGCTCAGCTGAAGCCGTTGTGGCCATGGCGAGCATCAAGGCCAAGGTTCGATATTTCATAAGGTTAACACCTGATCAGGTTATAAAAATTCAGTAAATCTGCGAAAATTATTACTCAAGCTAAGGCCTGCAGCAACTCGTTTCTATAAGAATCAAACGGTGAACGTTTTTTGGACGTTTTGGCTAAAGCCCCGGATCTTAGCGGGCTCGATGATGCGATATCCGGCAGGTAGGATCAAATTCCGGACGTTTCAGGTATTCGGCTGTTTTCCTCCACGTTCTAAGCTGAGTAGCTTCTCCCGTGGGGGCG
>JAAXIK010000247.1:0-1328 GCA_012270385.1 Rubripirellula sp.
TAATCTTTAATATTATTTCGATTTTTACCTCACTATGTGTCTTCGATGAACATCGAAGACGGGGTTCTCAGTGAATCGTGTGAGGCGTGGGAATATGTTATCCTCTTCCCGAAAATTAGGGGAATTGCAATCCACTGGCCATGCTCCCCATTACCACTGGTGACTGGAAACATTCATATGACACTTCGCGCTACGCCACTCGTTATTTTACTTCTGAGCTGTTTATTGATGTCTCAGGTTGCCCATTCGGCCGACCGAGTGATTTATGAAGGCTCTGAGGGACCCGGTGTCGGAAAGCACATTCTGTTTATTGCCTCGGACCACGAGTACCGCGGTGAGGAGACTTGTCCAGCGATCGCACGTATCCTGGCGAAGAGGTACGGTTTTAAATGCACGGTTCTTTTCGGGCAGACGGAAGAGGGAGTGATCAAGCCGGGGTCTAGCAAGATTCCTGGAATCGAGACCATCGCGGATGCAGACATGCTCTTTCTGTTCCTGCGGTTCATTAATCCAGAAGATGAGTGGCTAAAACAATTCGAAGGCTATCTGAAGCGTGGTGGCCCCGTACTCGGACTTCGCACTACTACCCATGCATTCAACGGCATTAAAGGTGATTACGCATTTTTCAATTTCAATCACAGTGACCCTAACTTTGTTGGTGGCTTTGGCCGGCAGATCCTTGGGGAAACCTGGAACCCCAAACTGGGTGCTGGCCACTACGGGCGTAATCATCAGTTTGCCACTGCGATGCATTCGGTACCCGAAAACTCGGAGCATCCAGTGTTGCGGGGAGTCGGTGAAATGCACGCCATGGCAGGTGCCTACTCGGCCCGTCCGATGCCAGGTTCCACCATCCTTGCAACGAATCAGGTTCTTCAATCCATGGAAGTTGGAGCACCTCCGGTTGCTGACAAAGAGCCCCAGCCTGCTGCATGGGTCCGTGAGTATCAGTACGAGGGAGGACCTAAAGGGAGAGTATTCTGCAGCACACAAGGTGCTTCGGAGGACATTCTCAGCGATGGTGTGAGACGATTAATTATCAATGCCACACTCTGGTGCATGGGGATGGAAAAAGAGATTTCTGCAGATGCTGATATATCATTTGTTGGTCCATATAATCCCTCGACTTTCAGTTTCAAACCATCGATAACCGATGCGCGTCCAGGCGAGATCGAGGGCTTTGAATCGCCAATTCTTAAACCCTGAGACAATGCACTCAGGAGAACCTGATATCAGATTAAAGATGATTAGGAATTAAGCGGGCAAACCACTGCAATTTCCGGACTTCTGCCTTGGGTAGGGAGGAATGATTGAGTAATTCATTTCTC
>JAAXIK010000247.1:1338-5499 GCA_012270385.1 Rubripirellula sp.
TCGAGAAATGTTGAAAACTATGCTTGAAGGTTCCTGCTAAACGCCTCGTTTTCAACAAACAGGGCCAACTCGGTATCCATGAATTGTGAGCGTCGATTACAGTTGTAACTCGTCACACATGCACGCGAGCCGTCAACAAGAATCCCTTTTGCATGGAGAGTTAGATCGCCGTTATATTCCAGGATTTCAATGGCGTTCAATCGCCTATCTCTCTGAGACACCAAGGCGACATGATTGATGGGGCGATTCGTGGATTCTAAGGAATTTGTCAACACTTTAACGCTTACGCCTCTACACTGCGCTGAGTAGAGAATCCCCACAAGTTCTGGTGTTGGATGAAAATAGGGTGAAACGATTAGGATTGATTTTTCCGCGTTGGAAAGAAAATCGTGAATGTCTCGGTGAATCCCCGTCCGTGGATCCTTGACTCCTCGATCGTCATGAGCGAAGAGTAATTGCGAACCGTCGACATTCTGGGGCCTCGCGGCTGGCGTATCGCGTGGCACGATGTCGGAGACCGGAGCGAAGGGTGCTGTCGAGTTGGGTAGTAGTTTTGCGCGGCGTTTGTAGGTCCGCTGGAAATCCACTTGTGCACTATTCCATAACGCCTCAAAGTAATCCGTGGTTTGAGCAACGAAGGGTCCGCTAATCTGAACATCCAGATCGATGAAGTTTTTCTTCTTGATAGATTGTCCAAAATAGACGTCGCCGATATTACGGCTCCCGAGAATGAGTTGATTCTGATCCGCCGCCAAATATTTATCGTGCATTCGTCGCATCAGATTTGCCGCACCGGTTCCAATGGGGTGATACCACTTGATGTTCACACCATGCTGTTTGAGAGAGTGACGTTGTGCCATTGACATTTTGTCGTGCATTGCATCCAAGATAAGACGTACCTTCACTCCGCGATCCGCAGCATGACAGAGTTCCTGTGAAAGACTTTGTCCTACGCGATCATCTTTGAGCTCAAACCATGCAACATTCAGATCGGCTTGGGCACCTTGGATGACCTGAATTCTTGCTGCTAAAGCGATGTCGTCGTCAGCAAGAATACGCAGGCCGGCACCCTTGACCCGCTGGGTGCCGAAGGTGAGTGTGAGGATCAGTATTAGAAGGCAAAGCGATGATTGTTTGGCCATAATCTCAAAAAGATAAATCTTGGCGGACTAGATCTCAGAATTGGAACCGGCACCATATTTATGGGCCAAAATCACTCAAAGATACCCCATGGATTAGGGTACGAGTGGTTTCTTTTTATTCTTTAATCGGCATACCCGTTATAAAAGGCCCTCTGATGCATCATAGACGTTCGAGAAGTAATGACTCTGCTCGAGCTTTCATTGGAGTTCGCTTTCAGACTGCTGGTTAATGGACGCAGCGGGGGATCGCACGCTTCGCATTTCGGATCGCATCACGGATCTGCCGATTTCCGATCTGATGAGATGGATAGGCGGGTGCGACATGGTGCTGCTCGTGATAACCCGTGAGAACGGGTGCGTGGCAATCGATCCAGTCCGCCAAGGGACCGTGGGGGAGATAGATATAGAAAACAGCGGTTAAACAACTCATGATCTGCATCGGGATGAGCCAACCCCACAAGAAGGTCTCAGGCCAATAGACCAAACCAGCAATTGCAGCGAAGAGCATCAGGGCAGCCTGTGCCCGGATTTTTCGGTCGCAGCGTGGGAGGAAAGAATAGAAGCACCACATCCCGAGAATTAACCGGATGGGGAGCGTAAATCCCGGCCGATGACCGAATTGTTCAATATCATCCTCGGTTCCCTCTCTCGCATGATGAAAAAGATGCGCTCTGCGAATCAGGGGATAAGGGAGCAGAAAAAATCCGTTCGCCAACCAACCAATGACCCTATTCATTTTTGCGTTGGAATGCGCGGACTGGTGCAGTGCATCATGTGCGGCGACAAGAAAAAACCAGTGAGGGAAGATCGATAAAACACAATAAGTCCACCACGACATGGAACCATTGAGATACAGGTTAAGCAGAACTCCCGAACCTAGGATGGCAGCTAAAAAAACATAAGACGTGAGCCCTCTCTCCACTTTCGGGAGTGAGTGTTCGGAAGAGGGTTGGGAAGGTGGAAGGTTTTGTTCGTGCGTGGCGAGAGCGGACGGATTCATTCTTGGTCAGGTGGGTCGGTGGGACGTTTGCTGAGACATCGTTGCCCGAGATGGGGGATGTATTGGAAAACGTCGTTCCGTGGTTGAACCCAATCAAAAAATGTGAATTCTTGTGTTTTTATTTCGTCCTAGAAGAGTTCAGAGATGGGGCTACCTTCGCGCACCAGGGTGATGGGACGCCCCACGTTGGTTGAGAATTCCGCTTTTGGATCGATTCCTAGGTTGGAGTAAAACGAAGCGGCTAAATCATCGGGCGAAAATCCGTTACCCACGGGTTCCGACGCGGATTTGTCGGTTTCACCAATCACCTGCCCACCTCTTATCTTTCCACCGGCCATCACCGCCGTCATCGCCCGGGCCCAGTGATCGCGTCCGCCTGAGCCATTGATTTTGGGTGTCCTCCCGAACTCGCCGGCGGCCATGATTGCAGTGGTGGGAAGCAATCCTCTTTCCTTCAGTCGATCTAGTAATGCGGCGAGTCCGCGATCAAATGGGGGTAGCAAGGTTCGCAATCGAGAAAAATTGTCCTGATGAGTGTCAAAGTCAAACTCGGCTGGCCGAAGGCGGACGGTTACAAAGTGTACTCCGGCCTCGATTAATCGCGCGGCCAGCAAGAGAGATTGACCGAACTCGTGTTTGCCAAATTTATCTGTTTCTTCTCGAGTCTCCTGAGACAGATCGAATGCCTTCCGTGCCTCAGGTGAACTGATGATGTCGTAGGCTTGTTTTGAAAAGCGATCCATTCCTTGAACTTGGTCGTCCAAATTCTCAAAGCCCTGAAACGCAAGATCCAGATCATTGCGTAACTGCATTTGCGACTTGTATTTCGCTACCGTTAAACCCTCTTCGAGCGTGATACCACGGACAGAGTATTTTGCTCCATACCTTGGTTTGTCAGCTGTGAGTGGGCTGTAGCGAGATCCCAGATAGCCGGGTCCGACGAATGCTTCATCAATGGACACGTAGCTGGGTAGTTTGGAATCTGAGGGGTATTGATGGCTGACGATGCTTCCATATTCCGGGTAACTGATCGTTTGGGAGGATTTATTACCCGTCAGGAGATACTTCTTGGCGAGCCCATGATCAGCAACGTTGTGAGTGATGCCACGCAGGATCGCGTAATCATCGACACGGGATGCTAACATCGGTAGGTGTTCACAGATCTGTATTCCGGGTTGGGTGGTTTGAATAGGAGAGAACTCCCCACGGACTTCTGCGGGCGCGTCGGGTTTCAAATCAAAGGTGTCTTGATGAGAAGGAGCGCCTTCCATGAAAATGAAAATGGCGGAACGATGGTTTTGTTCTTCGTTTTGTGAAGCTTGCACTCGTAGGTACTGGCTGAGTGATAGACCGCTACCCAATGCACCGACTTGGATAAATGCGCGACGATTCAGTTTCGAGATCATCATGTTTTCGGTTCAGCTTTGTTAAAATCTGGTAAGGGGTTTAGTGATTGAGTAAAAATTCTTTGCAGTTAATCAACGCCCAGAGCAGATCACTGACTGCTTCCGGAAGATCGTCTGTCTCTTGAAGATGCTTAGCCGCACGCGCCCGTTCTATGTCAGTAGGATATCTTCCCACGGTTCTCAGCCAGACCTCGGTAACCAACCCATTCCGATCGAGATCCTGTTGGTTCTCAACTGCCTCTTCAATTTCGAATATCCAACCACTGTCAGCGATCCTCATTCGTATGAGCGGATCATTTTGAGTAAAAATCGCTTGGAGTAACGTGGGTTCATTGACGCGTTCGCAATCACAATTGATGGAGCGATCAGGTTTCCCAAAGACCTTCATTGCATGCGTTCCGGTCATCCTCATGGATAGGTGCCCTGAGGCCCGGCGTCGTAGATTTTCTCGCACCTCGTCATGTCTTCCTGATTCAACAGTGACTTGCTTGATGGCATCATAGACCACCTCGGCGGGTATCCGTCGCGGGACAAATAGACTGAAGTGACGTGTGTCCAACCGGTTGGTTTGGGTGGGCTTCCAACTGCGTAGAGAGGCTTGGCTACGGGTAAT
>JAAXIK010000386.1:0-3829 GCA_012270385.1 Rubripirellula sp.
CGATTGACGCTGTATCTGGAGAACGACGGCAGGCTTTCCGTTTAAGCGAGCAAGCGTCCGAACCTCCTTGGTTGTATCCTCAACGTTTCCGACATCGCTCAATCGGAGTGGTTGTCCGTTCACAGTGCTGATCACAAGATCTTTGAAATCTGCTGACTCACGGACTCGGCCCAGCGTGCGCAAAGCCCTTTCTCGCTTTCCTTCATCCACCCGCCCGCCCGGGACTTCAGCATTTTGTCTTTTCAACGCTTCGCGAATCTCGAGTATCGATAGCCGATGGGCTGCTAATCGATTGGCGTCGATATCGACCCGTATCGCGCGATCGGTGGCTCCGGCAATCTCCACTTCCGCTACGCCAGGCGAGGATTCGATAATGTTCTTGACGTAGCGATCAGCGAGTACGAAGAGTTCTCGTGAAGAACGCTCACCGGAAACCGCAAGCGTCATAATGGATGAAGAATCGAGATCGCGTTTCTTAACAATGGGTGGATCGAGTCCAGCCGGTAGCTGTCTTGCAACTCCCGCTATCGCATCTCTTACATCTTGGACCGCAGCGTCAATGTTTCTGTCGAGTTCAACGGTGACAATAACGAAAGATCTGCCATCCCAAGAAATGGATCGAAGCTCTTTGATTCCTGAGACGGAAGCCACTGCGTCTTCGACTACCGAGCTCACTTCCGACTCCACCTCAGCAGCTGCAGCCCCAACATAAGTGGTGCTGATATAGATCTGAGGTAGATCCATGTTGGGGAAACGATCGACACCGAGTTGAGGGAATGCCACGAGGCCCGATACGACTAATGCGGTAACCAGCATCAGCGCAAAGACGGGTCGTTTTACACATACCTCAGCTAGCCAATACAACGGTAGTCCTCTTGTGTGCCTGATTCAGAAGCTTCATTTCTCATTGCCATCGGTGAATGCAACCTCTAAAGAGGAGGTTCCGAGGAAGGGTCCATCGGGTTGGTATTGGATAGAGAATCACCGATTCGAGTAACCAATGCACGTTTACCTTTTGCACTTTCAATCACAATTTCGTCGCCGGCTTGAATGCCGGAGGTAATTTCAATCCAGTTTCCACGGCGACTACCGAGTAGTACCTCTTGTTCGACGGCTTGATCCTCCACCACCTTCCACACTTTCTGGACACCTGCGAAAGATTGCACCGCAGAGATCGGAACGGTGAGTGATGTAGCATCTGGGTCAATGATGACTTCTGCTTCGGCGAAAAGCCCAGCTCGTATCACTTGATCGGGATTCGCTATGTCGGCTTCGAAGCTGAGAGCTCGACTCTGATCATCGAGCGTTGGGCTTACACGCGTGATTTTTGCTTCAATTTGATGGGGTGGGGCGTTCAGTTCTAATTTTACTTTTAACCCCTCCTCAAGCAGTTGAGCGTATCGCTCGGGGAGTGTGCCGCAAAATCGTAGCGGGTCTGTTCTGACCACGGAGATGACCGGCTCTCCAATGGAGAGGTAGGTTCCCGGGGCCACATTCCTGCTTTTGACATAACCACCGAACGGTGCGTGAATGGTAGTTTCCTCTATCTGATGTTCCACGATGGCCAGCTCTGCTTCTCGAGTTGCGATCGTTGCGATCTTCTCTTGGACACCATTCAATGCCGCTGCATGCCGCGCCTCGGCAGCACGTTCAGCAGCGAATGCGATATCATACTCGCCTTTGGAAATCGCACCTTGGCTCAACAGTGATTCAGCTCTCGCCAAGCTGTTCTTTGCTTCCTCCCAGATCGCTTTCTCTTGTCGAACCGGCGGTGCTAATTTGGGGCTCAGATCAGATGCGGTCTGATTGGGCGTCAATCCTACCGCGGCACGTGCTTGATCCAGTCGTGCTTTCGCCTGATCTGCTTGTAACTTGAACTCGGTAGGGTCGATGAGAATAAGGGGCTGATTTCCTTCCACTACGTCCCCGAGGTCGACAAGGACACTGGATACACGGCCAGCGACTTTGGTGCTAACGATGGTTTCTTCATCTGCGATCAAACTGCCTTGGCTTCTTGCCACGGTAGGCCAAACCTTCGGGATCACCGTCATCGTTTTGACTTCGATCGCCTCAGGAGTCTTCGCTGCTTGATTCGAGGTTGTTGTCTCCACTGATGCAGGCTCGCAGCCTGTGAAGCCCAGCACGATGACTAGTGCGGCTAACAAAGTAAGGGCAAACGCGTGCGATCGCTGTAATGACGTTGTTGGAGGTTTCGATCGGTTACACAACACCGAGCATACTGGCGAAGTACATCTGCAGTTGTGATCTGGCATGAATGGGGCCGGTGGGTGGGGATGAGGACCGCACGTCTGTACTGATCCTGAGCGATATCTTAGTGCCGATTCCTGCAGCAAGGGGGGCGTACATGATCGAATGGTGGCACGCGGGGCTGTAACATTACAATCTGAAGGCAGCCAATAAGCAAGTGTCACTTGGCCCGAGTGACCTTGGAATCAACTGAACTTGATGTCCGATTTTTTGGACATGGGTGTTGATCATTGATCCTGTGATTTTTTCAAGGCCCATGCAATCTCTTGCTGAATCTCAGGATCTTTCTCTATTCTTTCTCTGGTGAGAAGAAGTTGCTTCGCTGTGTCTTCCTGAAAATTTCCGAGGGCCCAAGCCGAGGAGCCGCGTACGATGGGCTCCGAATCGTTGAGCCCCAGTTCGAGTGCAGGTAAAGAGCAGAGTTTCTTTTGGTTCCCGAGCACAATCGCTGCGTTTCGCAGCAGCCCACGTCGGCGAGGACGCCACATGGGTGTCTTGCGAAATGCACTACGAAATTCATCTTCGTCCATCGTAAAGAGTTGGGTTAGCTCAAGCTGTCGACCTCGCTCGATCGATCGATGGAGTGTAGGGCTCTGAACCTCACTTGCTGGATGGGGAGTCGTTTCACAAGTCTCGGTTGAATTTTGTTCTTTCTCTTGTTCCTTGCGTTGATTTCTTCGTACCGGCTTGGTGTTCCAAGGACATACTTCTTGGCAAATGTCACAACCAAAAAGCCAATTGCCGATCTTGGCTCGAAGGTTCATTTCGATACTGCCACGATGTTCAATGGTGAGGTAGCTGATGCATTTGCGTGCATCCAGTTTTCCGGGTTCGGGAAATGCATCGGTGGGGCACGCATCAAGACAAGCGGTACATGAACCACAATGTGAACTCGGATGTGATTGAGTTGGATTGAGGTCGATTGAAGTCAGGACGCATGCTAAGAAAAAATAACTGCCTTGATGTTTGTTGATTAAGAGAGTGTTTTTACCCATCCACCCTAGGCCTGCTAGCTGAGCAAACTCGCGTTCCATGATCGGGGCGGTATCGACAACACCACGGTTCTTGGAATCAGGTTCGATGGTTTCGAGGACTTTGCAAAGCCGTTTTAATTTAGGATGTAAGAGATCATGATAGTCGTCTCCGAAGCTTGCATACCTTGCAATCAGTCCGTAGCTGTCTGGCTTCCAATCTGACGCGTCGGGAACTCCTCGGTCCATTTCCCGGCTCTCTCGGGCCAAGGTCTCCCTCGGTTCTGTTCGCGACGAAGAAAGTTTTGCCGGCGTTGAAGTATAGGGAAACGCCAGCATCACAATGGATCGAACCCCGTCGAGGACTGCATTGGGATGCCGGTAAGCTTCGCGGCGATCAGCGAAATAGTGCATCTCCCCTGAAAAGCCCTGTTCGATCCAATCAAGCAGACTGTTGTATCCACTGGGGGAAATAGCTGGCGTCGCTCCAAGAAGCGAAAAGCCCTCTTTTTCAGCCGCGTATTTGATGATGTAGAGCGTCATGAGCGCCCTCAACGAGGTAGAGGCTGGTTACTCTGGTGAGCTAAACG
>JAAXIK010000386.1:3839-5470 GCA_012270385.1 Rubripirellula sp.
ATTTCGAATGGTATGTCGGTAATAGGTCTCCAGGCATAACGTTGCCATTGCAGTGGTGTAGATTTTTACACAGTAAACGCCCCAAAGAGTTTGGGTTGGCCAACTGCCATCAGGATTCTGAGTGGTGAGAAGTCTTTGTTGCAGAGCCTGGTTCCACTGATTCCAGTTCTCGTTTTGTAGTTGATGGAGACCAATGGTGGCGTAATACCAGTAGTAGTAATTGTCTTGTCCGTTACCGGGAAGGTTAAGCATCAAGTAAGCCTCCGCTTCCTCGATTGCTTCTTTTGAGATTTTGTCGCCAATCAAGATTCGAGTCGCTAATGCCTCTGCGGTCATGGTGTGAGTAGGTGCTTCCCCTTTCCGATAGCTTGCTAATCCTCCTGATCTGCCGACCTGTACAGATTGGAGAAATCGTTGAACACCAATGATGGACCGATCTGAGATCGCAATGCCAGCGCGATTCCCCGAATCAAGCACCATCGCTTGCCAACCCAATTGACTCAGGTCTCCTGGGTCGCCCTCGGTGTAACGCCACCCACCCGTTACGGGATGCTGTAGCGTCTGGGTATGAGCAATTGCTCGTTCCGCTGAGAGGATAGCCGATGCATCCCGAGTAATGGCAGCCGCTTCGCACATCGCCAAGGCCGCCATGCCGTGGCAATAGGTAGCTTCATAGATCTTTGCGTTTCCTTGCATTGACCCGTTAGGTTTCTGTTGATGAATGAGGAAGGCGAGGCCTTTGTAGACCGCATCAGCGTACTGCCCTTCTTGATGAGTATGGCCTGCACCCATCAGGCTCAGTAACGCCAAACCCGTCAGGGCCGTCTCTGCATGAGATCCTGCAGATCCGCGGGATTCCCCTAATGGTGACCGTTCAAGTCCAGCATGACTGGTTCTTGGATCCCATGATCCATTCTCTCGTTGTTGGCTTACGAGATACTCGAGTGCCCTTTTGACGGAGATTTCAGTATTTTCTGATCCTCCCGTTCCCAATAACGCTTTTTGTTTGGCATCACCGGTTCGATTCGCAAAATCGTTCTCCACTTGGCCAAGAACGGTACCCTCTGGGCTATCCATGGAAGGCGTTTGGGACGACTCGGCAATTTCAGCTGCCGTATCGGAAGTCGGGGCTGGCATTGCCTCGACACTGTCCGCCGTTGCAACATCATCTGCTGTTCGATCAATGGTGTTTGTTGGTTGATCAGCGAGCTGATTCACTTGCGAGTCGTCGTTGTTGGGTGGGTCGGAGAGATCCGAGTCCGCATCATCGTTCGATTGATTTGTTTCTTTAGAAGCTACGGACTCTTCGATCATGGTGTTTGGGTCGATCGCATCAAGACCCGCGAAAGCATCATCTAACAGAGAATCAAATTCGGAGTCTAAGTCCGGCAAAGCCTCGGATTCAGGTGGAGTGAGAGAGGAGGCTGTCTCCGTTGTGATTTCCAAATCTGAAGGTGTTGGAGCTTGTATCTCGCTAGTTTCCATGGTGTCAGTACTGACATCATCGATTGTCGCACCAGGAGTTTCAACAGACTGTTTAGAGATGGAGTCCGTCAATTCAGCTGGGGGGAGAGGTGTCAGATGTAACTGAGCCCAATCGCGAGAACTGACAGCCACGAGATCAGGGTTAA
>JAAXIK010000099.1 GCA_012270385.1 Rubripirellula sp.
CAGTTGGGATCACAATTCCCCACGGGGCAGAACGAAGTTGATCGTGAATTAGCACAAGTGTTGGCCTATCTTCAAGACGACTCTGCGACGGGCAAGATCGTATCGGAAATGCAAACCTCACCGAGCCAAGAAAATCAGATTCACTACGCGATGACCCTGCGAGGCGTCAAAGCGGGCTGGAATCCTGAGCTTCGTGCCGATTACTTTCAATGGTTTAACGATATTCAGTCCGCACGCGGGGGGATGTCGTTTGGGGGTTTCATTGGAAATATAAAGAACGCCGCCCTCGAAAATGTTTCGGACGCAGACAAATCTCAACTCGCCTCGATTCTCGAAGCAAAACCTGCTGCAGAGACTGGAGCCGCCGAAGGTGAAGCACCCCGCGCTTTGGTTAAAAAATGGACGGTTGATGAATTAGCTGAAGTGATTGACAACAGTAAGCGTCAGCCAAACTTTGAACAGGGCAAATCAGTATTCGCTGCGGCTCAGTGCTACAAGTGCCATCGCATGGGAGTGCAGGGCGGTATTCTTGGACCCGATCTCACTGCAGCAGGTGGACGTTTCAGCACCAAAGATCTCATCGTGTCCATGGTGGAGCCGAGTGCTGAAGTGAGCGATCAATACGGCGCTACTCAATTTCTCACGGACGACGGCCGTGTTGTGATTGGTCGCGTGGTCAACATGTCCGGCACGAAACTGCGTGTGATGACCAACATGCTCGACCCCTCCGGACTGTCAGAAGTTGACCGAGAGCAAATTGAGTCGACTCGGCCCGCCCAGGCGAGCATGATGCCTTCAGGTCTTCTCGACACTTTCACTGCGGAAGAAATTGCTGACCTGATTGCCTATCTGCGAGCGGGCGGAAGGGCTGACCACCCTCTCTTCCAGAATGTAGTCGCAAGACAATAAGCGACAATAAGCATTGAGCATAGAAAGAGCCGAGTAGCGTTTACGATGCTCGGCTCGATTCCTCCAATGACAAAACCGTTGATCGACGGTTGATCGACTCCCCTCCTAGTTATCACTTTATTCAAGCTAATACGATGAGAAACCTACTAATACTGATGTCTTGCTGTTTACTGCCGCAAATTGTGCGAGCCGATGATCGGTGGTTGGAGTTTCCTGGTGGCGATGGCCCTGGAAAGGGAAAACACATCGTGCTGGTTTCTGGTGACCACGAGTATCGAAGCGAAGAAGCTTTCCCGCAGCTCGGCAAAATATTGTCCAAGCACTTGGGTTTTCGTTGCACCGTGCTTTTCCCGATCGATCCACAGACAGGAGAAATCAACCCCGAAAGCGTTACCAATATTCCGGGGCTTGAAGCACTTGAGGACGCAGACTTGGTCGTTCTCGGGCTGAGGTTCAGAAATTTGGAAGATGACCAGATGAAGCGAATCGTAGATTACGCTGAAGCGGGTAAACCCTTGATGGCACTTCGTACTTCGACCCATCCCTTCAACATCCCCAAGGACCGCAAATATCACCAATACACTTGGAACAACCAAGATCCTGCAAACAAGGGTGGTTTTGGAAAGAAAATCCTTGGTGAAACATGGGTTTCTCATTACGGGAAGCATGGACGAGAATCCACACGTGGTTTGGTAGCTGATGCCAAACACCCCATCGCCACTGGGATCAAGGATGGAGACATCTGGGGACCGACAGATGTGTACGAAGTCAAGTTACCGCTCACTGGTGATGGTCATCCGGTGATCTTCGGTCAGATCTTGTCAGGTATGAATCCAGAATCAGCACCGGTAACCGACGCTCGGAGTGAAAAAATCATGCCGGTGGCGTGGACCCGGACTTACAACGGAGGTCGCGTGTTTGTCACCACGATGGGCTCAGCAGACGACCTACCCAGTGAAGGAGTTCGAAGAATGCTGGCCAACGCCTCACTATGGTGTGTTGGGCTGGAAGACAAAATCCAGGCTCAGCAAAATGTTGCGATCGTTGGAGAATACACACCCACTCCATTTGGTTTTAAAAAATACATCCCGGGTAAGCGTCCAGCGGATTACGACCTCAAGTAGGTTGGCTCAACAGGTGGACCCAAGTTGAATGTTCACTCGCTTCTCTAGGAACATGAGAGCGAGCTATTCCTGAATGTTTAAGCCATGAAAATCGCTGAACTCCAACCGATCATGGAGCACCTGATCGGTGAGCAACTGATCGATGAACCCTTAGAAATAAAGGAAGTCACCTCGGTCAGCGGCGGGTGCATCAGTGAGGCATATCGCGTTCAAGCTCAACATTCGGGAGACAAACCCCGTGAGTATTTTGTCAAACGCAATCACATTCGTTTCTTAAAAAACTTTGAGTGTGAGATAGCAGGATTATCGGCTATCGAGCAATCTGATGTGATTCGCGTTCCAAAGCCGCTTGCTGCGGGGGTTGTGAATGAACATTCTTGGCTGATTTTACAATGGATTCACGAAGGTCCAAAACCTTCTGATTTTTTTGAGCGGTTTGGTCATGCGCTGGCCGAACTGCATCGATGCACCATGGGTTCGGAAATCGGATGGAAACAGAACAACTACCTCGGTGCGTCGGAACAACTCAATCAAGCGACTACGCATTGGATTGATTTCTTCGCCCAGCAAAGAATCGGCCAACAGTTAAAGATGGCAAGGGATTCAAGGACGCTACCTTCGGATTTCATCAAACAGGTTGATACCATCGTTACCAAGATGGATTGGATTCTTCAGGGAAATGACGGTAACACCTCCCTCCTTCAGGGAGATTTGTGGAGCGGCAACTACCTGTGTGACCAACTTGGGAGCCCTGTCTTAATCGACCCCGCCGTCTATCGGGGTAATCGAGAGGCTGAATTTGGCATGCTAAAGCTTTTCGGGAACTGCCCTCCTGCTTTCTATGACGCCTACCATGAAACGTTCCCGTTAGCTGAGGGTTGGGAGATTCGGTGTCAGGTCTACACCCTGTACCATCTGCTCAATCATTTAAACCTATTTGGTATGGGTTATCTGAGGGACTGCCAAATCATGTGTTCGAGGATTCTTTCTCAGATTGCTTAGGTGTGACTCCGTTTTTGGCTGAGGATTGCTTTTCCCTCTCTGTAGCTTTTTAGGAAAGCGTCGCATGGTCCTAATCCTAGATGGTCAACTCCTTCTTAAACTGTCATGATAGGAGAGCCGATCCAGTCATTCTGAATGATGCATTGGCGTTAGGGTTCATCTGTGAACATGCACTGCTGTTGATTTATCACACCTTACCTAAAATCTTATCTGACCCATGCTAGCCGCGCGAGTAATACCCTGCCTTGACGTCCACGACGGACGTGTTGTGAAAGGCACTAACTTTGTCAACCTGAGAGATGCTGGTGATCCGGTTGAGGTAGCTAGACGTTATGAGAAAGAAGGAGCCGATGAATTAGTTTTTCTGGACATCACAGCCAGCCACGAAAAACGAGACATCATTCTGGACGTCGTTCGTCGAACAGCAGAACAAGTTTTCATGCCGCTGACGGTTGGAGGGGGTGTCCGTTCTATTGAAGATGTCAGGGCTCTTCTTTCGGCAGGATGCGATAAAGTCTCGATTAATTCTGCAGCGTGCAAAGATCCCGAATTCGTACGTCAAGCCGCTGAACGTTTCGGAAGTCAGTGTATCGTTGTCAATATCGACCCAAAACGTGTTTATCGCGATGGAAAAGAACACTGGGAAGTGCATATCAATGGCGGACGAACTCCAACTGGACTTGAAGCTGTTGAGTGGGCGACCACCATCGAAGAATTGGGTGCCGGCGAGATCGTCCTCACCAGCATGGATGCGGATGGAACTTGTGATGGCTACGATCTCCCCATCACGTCGGCGGTGAGCCAAGCCGTCTCCATCCCCGTGGTGGCGAGTGGGGGAGCCGGCTCACCTCAGCACCTGGTCGATGCAATTCGACTGGGAAAAGCGGATGCCGCACTCGCGGCGAGTATTTTTCACTTTGGACAATACTCAATCGAAGAAACAAAATTGATCATGCGTGAAGCAGGCATTCCTGTCCGTCTATAGTAAAGAACTTCGGCGTAAGCCTATTCCCATCTGCCACTGCTATCGCCAAAATAATGGAGGCGTTCGCCTGCCAGAAGAGACGCTGAAAAACCCTTGTTTGGGGGAGCCCGGTTGACCACCGGCCGCCAGTCCGTTTACACCTTTGGTGGAGATTTCCGCCAGCCAGATTCCACAAACCCAGTTGAACATTGTGTCAGAAGTCGTCCCGATTCGAACTGCATTGATTAGCGTAAGTGACAAACTCGGGCTTGCGGACCTAGCAGCGGGCCTTCAGCAAGCGGGTGTGCAGATTTACAGCACCGGTGGAACTCGCAGACATTTGGAAGAAAGTGGCGTAGAAGTGCTGGATGTTGCTTCCTACACCGGTTTCCCCGAAATGCTCGATGGACGGGTCAAGACGTTACATCCCAAGATTTTCGGTGGTATCCTTGCCCGGCGTGACCGTGAAGATCATATGGATGCGATCGATGAGCATGGGATTGTCCCTTTTGATCTCGTAGTGGTTAATCTCTACCCATTCGCAGCCACGGCATCGCGGCCAGGCACGACTCGAGAAGAGTGCATTGAGCAGATCGATATTGGTGGACCAAGCTTGGTGAGAGCTGCTGCAAAGAACCAGCTCGATGTCGCTGTTTCCACCAGCCCTGAGCAATACGGGGAGATCTTGTCTCAACTCGACGAACAAGGTGGCACCACCTTGGAGCTGAGAGAACAACTCGCTGCAGATGCATTCGATCACACTGCCTCCTATGACCGAGCGATTGCAGATTACCTTCGAGGGGATTCGCTCGGCGGTGATTTCCCGTCAAGTTTACACCTTGGCCTGCGGCGCAAAACACAGTTGCGTTATGGGGAAAACCCACACCAACGGGCAGCAGTCTACAGCGATCCATCCGAACGATCCGCCAACCTAGTGTCTGCTCGACAACTCAGCGGCAAGGAACTCTCGTACAACAACCTACTTGATCTGGATTCCGCGTTAGAAATAGTGAGAGGCTTTGCGGGGCCAGCGGCGAGTGTGATTAAACACAATAATCCATGTGGAGCTGCAACGGGTGAGACATTAGCCGAGGCGTGCCAGCGAGGTCTGGATGGGGATCCTCTCAGCGCATTTGGTTCAGTCTTGGGCTTCAATCGAACGGTCGACAAAGCAACCGCTGAACTTCTATGTACTCCCGGGCTGTTCATTGAAGCGATTGTTGCACCAGATTTTGAGGCAGAAGCTTTTGGGCTACTTACCAATAAACCTCGATGGAAAGAGAATGTTCGACTGATGCAAGTGGGCCGTCTGGACACACCCGCTCCTTCGATTCAGCGACGGTTTATTAGTGGCGGTATGCTGGTTCAAGATGCAGATCGCATGACGAGTTCTCCGATTCAATGGCAGACGGTGAGCGAGTCAATAGTGGAGGATGATTGGTGGGATGCCAGCTCCGG
>JAAXIK010000425.1:0-389 GCA_012270385.1 Rubripirellula sp.
CCCTGATGCCAACACAACGGTGTTTTTCTTGATTGTCCTTACTCTAGCGTTGGTGAGGAGATGTATCGATCGCTGAGCGATCGACCGCATAAGGCGTCTTGAAGCGTTGCGTGGAAGTTCTGGAGCAATTCGGTCTCGGGATGTGATCAGCTGAACTTTAAAAGGATTGGCCATGTGTTGCTTGAGAAAAGCCGGCAGGCAGAGAGCAATCTCGACGCTCGCCACACCTCCACCGACCACAAGGATTTTCATTTCCTGGCGTGGGTTCCTTTCTCTCACATTGGCTAATTGATCCTTCAACCGCTGCAGGAAAGTCTGCATCGGTTTGATCGCGATAAAATTGGGATCGGTGGGATCCGTATCAATCGGCGAGGTAACCGATCCAACCC
>JAAXIK010000425.1:399-1969 GCA_012270385.1 Rubripirellula sp.
AATGGACAGCAGCTCATAGGACAACGCGGGTCGAGTGTCGAAGCTGAGGACTTGAGCTTGTGGGTTGATGGTTTTGATTGGAGAGGTGATCAGCCTTGCCGATGCAGCGGCACATAGTTTGACAAGATCAATTTGCATCTCCTCTTCAGAGCGTTGCTGGGCGAGCACTGCTGGTAGCATCCCCGAGTAGGTTGCGTAGGAGTGGTTAGAGAGACAGACAAGCTCCGTGTCTGGAGGTGGGGACATGGACCATTTGCGTAGCACGTAGGCATTGGTATGACCAATCCCGAGGAGAACCAACCTTTTTGCCTTCAGGGTCTCCATCATGACTGCTCACGCGCTCCGACTTCCTCGTTCAATGCGGTTTCAATACCTTCCCTGAGCAGATCCAGCCTGTTGGAAGGAACGGTTCGCAAATCAAGGAGCACAGCATCCTTAGTGACTCTCGCTTGGATGGGAGAATTCAGCCGACGCAATCGTGTGGCAAGCTTCTGTGGTTTCTGCGTGCGAATCAATAGACCAAAGCTTGAGACATTCATCCCGGGGACGGAGCCACCCCCAATTTGTGATTCACAGGCGATCACATCAATCCGATCACCTCCTATTTGCGCACTTAGCTCCTGCTCCAAACATTTGCAACGATCCTCGATGGCTTGTGGTTCTTCGGAGAGCATCTGAATGATGGGAAGTTCATCCTTTGCTTTTCCTTCCAGATGAATCTCCAGCGTTGCCTCGAGTGCTGCCAACGTCAATTTGTCCAGACGCATGGCCCGCATGAGTGCGTTTTTCCTCAGCGGCTCAATCCAATCTCGCTTCCCGAGTATGATTCCACACTGTGGACCGCCAAGCAGTTTGTCCCCACTAAATAGTGTCAGGTCGGCCCCCGCAGAAATACTTTCTGCAACCGATGGCTCCTGAATCTTGCAGTCAGAATCTCTTTCCGTGGTGGGGCCAAAAAACTGAGTGCCAAGCCATCCGCTGCCTAAGTCATCGATAACGGCAATTTTTTTACTGCGTTTCATTTGGACCAAGTCGGCGATCGTTGGCTCGGTCGTGAATCCGTTGATTTGGTAATTGCTGTGGTGAACTCGCATGACTGCAGCGGTTTGGTCAGTGACTGCTGACTCGTAATCTGCCACGTAGGTCCGATTCGTTGTCCCTATCTCCTTGAGTTGGACCCCGGCTGAGCGAAATACATCGGGTAGTCGGAAGCCGCCACCGATTTCAACCAGTTGGCCTCGGGAAATGATCACCTCCCTCCCCTGAGCCGTGGGCTGGAGAACCATCAGGGGGGCGGCAGCGCAGTTATTAACCAGTACGGCATCTTCGCATCCGGTTAGACCTTGTAGCAGTTCTACGCAGTGATCGCCCCGGTGATTCCGGTTCCCCGAATGTAGATTGAGTTCGACGTTGGAGGCCCCTGCAGCCTGTGTGAGACGCTCAATTGCCCGTTCGGCCAGTGGAGCCCTCCCAAGGTTTGTATGTAGTAATATGCCGGTCGCATTGATTACGGGTCGAATCTTATAACCTCGGTAGAGCGTTTCCTGCTGGATGACCCGCGCGTGGATGT
>JAAXIK010000425.1:1979-5430 GCA_012270385.1 Rubripirellula sp.
ACTTTGTTTTCCGGCCCTGAATTCGGTGCGATACTCTAGAAACGCATCACGCACCCCTCGAACGACAGTGGACCGCGGATAGAGGCGATCCAGTTGAGCAAGATCTTCTGATCGTAGTAGGCGATCTACGGAAGGGATGGATCGGAAGGGTACCGGGTTCGACATAGGAGGAGATTGCGAAGACGGAATTCGGTGTCGGGATAAAGGCTTGCCGGCAAAATATTCTTATCGATCCTCTTTCTTAAGCAACCTTTCTCGGTGGATCAGGCCGTTAACTTACCTAAAGTTCGGGACCTGCAGTTCGGAAATCACCATTTCGGAGGGTTATTTGTTCGCGGTCAAAGTACTGAAGCAGTGGGATGGCGTACTTGCGAGTGATTTTCAGGTGGTCACGAATCTCAGCGACCGTACGATTGGGTGCCATCGCGAACAGGGTATTCAACTCTGCCTTAAAAGTTACCAAGGTAGCAGTGTGATAGTAGAGCTGATCATCGATTGGAATGATGAGATGCTGTTGTGCGGCGAATCGGAGTAGGGATTGCAGGCTTTCGCTATTGTGTTTGGTGAGTTCTGCAAGTTCTTTGAGCAGTGGTGGCGTGCGATTACCCTCCAAGCGATTGAGAACGGTACTGAGTGCCGCAGTCTGTTTCTTGGATAGGGACGTTTGGTCGGTTCGCAAAGCGACTAAATGATTCGATCGCACCACTTCCCTATCGTTAATCATTCGGTCGATAGTGATTGTCGCAATCTCCTTAGTCAGGCGCTTGCTAACCCAGTCCAGGATGGCTCCTTCGTCCATCCAGTAATCATTCTCCGAATTCTGTTGCGTAAGCTTGCTAAGGATAAGTTGCTTGGCTTTCTCTGTGGCGTGGACCGAAATGAGCATGTCCCCCTGTCTTTTTACGGTTGGGTCCGCGACTGCCAACTGCAGGTGCTGCTTGAGAGTGTCAGTGGAAAGTCCCCTTGCCGTCTCGAGCCGTGGATCCGGCACTTGAATTTGACCACAGAGCTGAACTCGTCGTTTCAGGGAGGATGATCGGTCTGTATCTCGGTGTTGATTGGCGATCTCCAATACCTGGGAGGTCTTCTTATCGATCCCATCGAGCGGGTCCATGAATTGACCAGATGCCACCGATCCAACCGGGTATGGGCTACGCAGTAAGAAGGGTTGTCCATAAGAAAAGAGTACGGGCTCGTTGGTATGGATAATGACAGTATTTTCCCGGTTTGCCACCAGTTCCTTCGGACCGGTAATGCGCGCTTCACACTGTCTCGTCGCTGTATGAAATAAAAACTCTGCGGGACATCGAATGGGGCCCGCCGCGTCAAAGAGGCTTAGGTTAGCCAAGAAGCGACTGCACAGAGTGTAGGAATCGGGTGCGATTAACTCGTCACCTCGATGCACCGATGAACGATGGGTTCCGGGGAGGTTCATTGCTGTCCTCAACCCCGCGTTGGAGGACTCCACAGATTCCCCATGCACTTCCAGATGCCGTACCCTTGCGAGATGCCCGGTTCGGGCAACCCGCACTTCATCACCAACACTTACACTCCCGTTCCAGATGGTACCGGCGACTACCAACCCACGGCCTTCTCGAGTGAAAACCCGATCGATCGGCATCCGAAAGTAGCCTGACGCGGATCTCCGTTCGGTTCTTCGATTCTGAACCAGAAGAGACTTCAGTTCTTCAATCCCTTCTCCGGTCTCTGTCGAAGTGAATACGGTGTCGAACTGTTCGATTCCTTGTTCGGCAAGGAAATATTCTGTTTCCTCCCTTATTTCTTGCTTTTGGTCTTCACTGGACAGATCGGTACGAGTGAGGGCAACAATCAAGTGCTCCACTCCCAGCGAGTTCAGGATTGCGGTGTGTTCGATGGTTTGTGCCTGTACTCCTTGATCACATGCGATTACCAGCAATCCAATGTCGACCGATGCGACTCCTGCTAGAAGATTACCGATGTACTTCTGATGACCCGGTGCATCAATTAAAGCAAATTGATCAGCACCGGAAGAGAAGGATGCAAAACCGAGGTCGATGGTAATGCCCCTTCGTTTCTCTTCTGGGTGTGTATCCGTGTCGATCCCCGAGATCGCAGCGACTAGCGACGTTTTTCCATGATCGATGTGGCCGATCACTCCAACGATGGTATAGCTCATGTGTACACTTTGCAGAGATGCAACGGGCTGTGAAGAAGCATGGTTTAGGATGCCTACGCTTATTTTATCAAGGCAAATTCGACTTCTAAACCAGGTCCAAAGCCAAGCATTACCCAGGGTTTGGGTTGGCTGGCTTCAGCGAGTTGTTGCAGGATAAAGGGCAGCGTCGCCGAGGACATGTTTCCGTGTTGCTGCAGGACATTGTACGAGTAGCTCATCTGTTGGTCACTCAAAAGCAGTGTGTCCTGGACCGCTGCAAGTATACGCGTGCCACCCGGATGGATTGCCCAGCCGCCAACCTCACCGAGTTCCAGTCCTTCTTCCTGCAGCCAATGGTTGATCAGCGGTTTGAGCTTTGTCTCAATCAGATTTGGCACTTCGGCTGATAAGGTCATTTGAAAGCCATGGTTGCCGATACGCCATGACATGGCTTGTTTCGTGTGTGGGATTAATGTCGACGCGGTCTTGGTGATATCACCTAGGATCGGTTGAATCCTTTCGTTTATGTTCGTATTCGTATTGACTCCGTCACCAATGACTAGGGCCGATGCGCCATCGGCAAATAGAGCGTTGCTTACAATCGCGTTAGAATCTGAGCCGTACTGATAGTGCAAGGAACAGAGTTCGATGCAACAGATTAGGACTCTTCGCGATGAATCTTCGGCAATCAAACCTTTGGCTGCGCGGAGTGCATTGATTCCAGCATGGCAACCCATGAATCCGATTTGGATACGCTCCGTATCGGATCGGAGTCCTAGCCGATTAATCAGTTCAATGTCGACTCCGGGCGCAAAGAAACCCGTGCAGGTCACGGGGATGATGTGAGTAAATTCTCTCGGGTCGATTCCGCTGCGTTCGATAGCCTGCGTCGAGGCAGCCGCCGCCAAGTGCGGTGCTTCTTGTTCGAACCGGTTGAGTCGCTGTTGGGTCGATGGGCCTCTATCGTCTTCGTTCCTTGCAATCGGGAAGAAAGACTGGAAGCTTTCGCCGTTCAGAGAATCTGGATCAATCACGACACTGGCGCGACTGTCGATTCCCGTGCGGCGATAAAGAGCGTGGATGCGGCGTCCCTCCTGTTCGTCGAGGCGGGACGTTCGCGTCGCAAAGTTAGCAGCCTCTTTCTGTGATATCCGCCCTAAGGGGACAGAAAAACCGAGGCTGTGGATAACGGCAGACATCGAAACTCAAGTGATCTATCGAGGGTCAACAACGGGATGATTAGCAAGCGGCTCTGTTTTACTCTCTTTGAGGGGATACCACTGAGCTATCTTTTTTGAAAGTTGCGTGACGACT
>JAAXIK010000314.1:0-3881 GCA_012270385.1 Rubripirellula sp.
GAAACTGTGGCGCCCCAGGGAGTGCGAGCGCCTCCCCATTTCGACTTTTCGACCGACAACGCGTGCTCCCCCGAAGCCCACTTTGCGCTACAGGCTCAGCATGATCATCATCCGTCCGCTGGATTCCGTGGTCATAAAGCAGACATTTATGAGGGCGGACATCGCGTTCCACTCTTGGCGAGCTGGCCCGCAGTGATCAGCCCGGGTCAAAAAACAGCAGAGCTTGCCTGTCTCACCGACTTTTATGCGACACTGGCCGATCTTACGGGGCAAGCAAAAAAAGACGGCGGTGAAGACTCACACAGTTGGTTGCCACTCTTTCAAGGAAAGGAAGGATACACCCGTACTGACTTGATCAGCCATTCCATCGGCGGTTTTTTTTCCTATCGACGCGACGGTTGGAAATTGTGTCTCTCTGCGGGCAGTGGTGGATGGAGTCAACCACGTGAAGCCGATGCAGCGAAGCAAAAACTCCCCCCAATCCAACTCTTCGATCTCAAATCGGACCCAGCTGAGCAGATCAACCTTCAGATGGAACAAGGAGAGAAGGTCAAGGAGCTGATTGAGGAACTGACCAAACAGGTAAGGGCAGGCCGAAGCACTCCAGGACCGGCTACGAGCAACGACCGCGAAGTGGAATTTCTTCCTCGCTCACTGCAGTAGCCAGACGGATCGGTCATTCCCCTTCTTTCGCTACCCCACAAGGGTCACCTCATGCAAGCACCTGCAAACGACCTCCAACTGATCGAACGCAAGCGTGACGGGAAGGAACTTTCCGATCAACAGATTCGTCAGTTGGTCGAGCGATTTGTTGACGGGTCCCTCCCCGACTATCAAATGTCAGCATTTGCAATGGCCGTCTATTTTCAGAGCATGACCCCGGAAGAGACTGCGTCGCTAACCCTTGCGATGCTCGACTCGGGCAGCCAACTCACTTGGGCAGAAGACGAGATCATCAGTTCGAAACACTCCACGGGAGGAGTGGGTGATAAGGTTTCACTCGTCCTCATACCCTTGCTGGCATCTTGCGGTCTGAGAATCCCAAAATTATCGGGGAAGGGATTGGGCATAACGGGGGGCACACTCGACAAATTGGAGTCGATCAAGGGCTTTCGAACCGATCTGACCATTGCAGAGATCCAGGCCGCAGTCGAGAGAGTAGGATGTTGTATTACTGGAGCTACCCATGACATCGCCCCTGCAGATCGTCGTTTGTACGGCCTCCGAGATTCCACCGCTACGGTCCCCTCAGTTCCTCTGATCACCTCGAGCATCTTGAGCAAGAAGCTGGAGGAAAACCCTGATCACCTCGTCCTCGACGTCAAGTTCGGTCGGGGTTCCTTCATGAAAACCGAGGAGTCGGCACGACTTCTGGCCCGGTCACTTCAAGCGACCGCTGAACGTCTGGGTCTACCCACCCAATGCGTCCTGTCTGACATGAATCAACCTCTAGGCAAAACCGTAGGGAACCTAGTTGAGGTCAAGGAGGCGATTGAAGCTCTCGAAGGCCAAGGTGAGTCAAGACTCATGGAAACCGTCTACTGTCTGGCGATGAACCTCTACAAAATGAAAGACGCTGGAATGGACGACTGTGGTATTCGTCAGATGTTCGACAAGAAAATCAGCTCGGGTGAAGCCCGCGATCAGTTCGAAAAAATGGTTAGCTTTCAGGGTGGAAGCTTAAAGAACTTGGTTAACACGGCTGAGGTTCGGACACTTCAAGCTACCGAGGATGGTTTCATTCACTCCATCGATCCCGAATCACTAGGCTGGGCGATTATCGAGTTGGGAGGTGGTCGCAAGCAAAAAAATCAGCCAATCAACCACGCTGTGGGTTGCGAGTTACTACGTCAACCCGGAGAGGCAATTTCCGAGGGTGAAGATTGGCTGAAAATCTACAGTCCAATTGACACAGAGCGACAACGGCGCGCAAATGAATATTTCCTAAAGGCCATTAAGATATCGCCAACTCGTCCAGAAGAACGTCCAGTCATTCTTGAAGCTAAGACCTAACTCTGATGCACAAAACCGTCCCCCCTGAACGAGAACTCTACCGACTCGCCACTGAAGTGGCTCAGCATGCACACGCTCCCTACTCCTCATTCCCTGTAGGTTGTGTGATTGTCGATGAAGCCAACTCAGTACACACTGGATGTAACGTGGAGAATGCATCGTTCGGACTCACACTCTGTGCGGAAAGAGTTGCAGCGGGATCCGCAATCGCTGCCGGGGCAAAGAAGTTCAAAACCGTCATTGTTGCGTCGAAGGATGCAGTCAGCCCCTGGGGTGCCTGCCGTCAGGGGCTGGCAGAATTCTCTGATTCAGAGACGACAATTGTCCAAATCGATCTCCAACAAAATCAGCAAGCCATTTTTCGACTAAGCGAGCTTCTACCCAATCAATTTACTTTTCAATCCAAAACAACGTAGCCCATTGTTCCGCCGAGCCTCGGATTCATGTCCAATATTCACTGCATCCAACACCCAATCTGCGAGCATCAGCTCTCCCAACTGAGACGTGAGGAGACTCTACCCTCTGCGTTCCGTGCTGCTGCAAGGCAGTTAACTCAGTTCATCGCCATCGAAGCGACCCGACACCTGCAAACGCGACAGGTCGAAATTGAAACTCCAGTATCGAGCACGACGGCAGATGAGATATCAGACAGAGTAGGGATCTTCCCGATTCTTCGCGCAGGACTGTCCATGACTGACCCCATTCTGGAATTGCTACCGGCCGCGGCGGTTTTCCATCTAGGCATGTATCGCAATGAAGAAACGGCGATGCCGGTGGAATACTACAACAAACTCAGTGACGCCAAGCCCGTGGATTTTGCTCTGATCGTGGATCCCATGTTGGCGACAGGTGGCTCAGCTGTCCTAGCCATTGAAGCCATCAAGGCATGGGGCGTCCGACGCATCGCCACCCTGTCACTGATTGCATCAGAAGAAGGGATATCCCGCTTAGCGGCATCCTATCCGGATATTCATTTCTATACTTGCGCAATCGATCCGATTCTAAATTCACAGAATTACATCGTCCCAGGGTTGGGGGAGGCAGGTGACAGGATCTTCAATACGCTGTAGCCAATTCCACCGCGAATGAACCGATTATGAACTCCATACCCACCCAACAGGTGATCAGCGTTTTAGGCCTCGCCGCGTTCATCGGAGCCGCTTGGCTCATGAGTGCGAATCGGAAGAAAATCGATTGGCGTCTTGTGATCGTTGGCATTCTTCTTCAATTTGGGTTTGCGCTCAGCGTGCTTTGGACCGAACCGGGACATTGGCTATTTGACACGTTAGGTAAAGGATTCAATGCCCTTTTGGGATTCGTTTCAGCAGGGAGTAATTTCGCCTTCGGACTGCCGCCCTCCTCGCCGGATGACGCTTTTCCACCACCAGATCTTCTGCTGAAATCCTTTGCCTTTGGAGTGATCCCCACGGTCATCTTTTTCTCTTCTTTGATGTCGGTTCTTTATCACTTCGGAGTGATGCAAAAGATTGTGGGGCTTCTTGCGTTTCTCATGCAAAAAACACTTCGAACCTCCGGAGCGGAAAGCCTTGCCGTCGCAGCCAATGTGTTCATCGGTCAAACCGAAGCTCCACTCGTCGTGAGGCCTTATCTCCAGACCATGACCCGTTCCGAACTCAACGCGTTGATGGTGGGTGGCTTTTCAACCATCTCTGGCGGGCTTTTGGCAATCTATGCCGGCATGGGGATTGATCCCGGACACCTACTCACCGCTTCGGTGATCTCCGCCCCGGCGAGCTTGATTGTCGCCAAAATCCTGCTTCCCGAGACGGAAGAGTCCCCCCCTCAGGGACGCCAAATCGCATCCCCGAAAGCGCCAACATCCAATGCGATGGAGGCAGCGACCGACG
>JAAXIK010000314.1:3891-5320 GCA_012270385.1 Rubripirellula sp.
GTCCAGTGGGGAGCTTCCTTTGCTGGATTCACCGGTGACGAATCGATTAATCTCTCGGGGATCATCGGATACACCTGCTTCCCCATCGCATTCCTGATGGGTATCCCGACGGCAGAATGCTTTGATGCGGGGCAACTGATTGGCATCAAAATCTTTGCCAATGAATTCATCGCCTACGAACGCCTTAGTGGCATCGTTGCAGAAGGCGATACCCTTTCACCACGAACGGTGATCATACTCACATATGCCCTAAGTGGATTCTCCAACTTCTCATCGATTGGAGTACAAATTGGGGGCATTAGTGCGCTGGCAAGTAATCGACGTTCCGATCTCGCCAAACTTGGCTTCAAAGCAATGCTTGGTGGAGTGATTGTTTGCTGCATGACTGGGTGTATCGCCGGGATGCTCACTCAACCCTAAATCGATCCAAACTTTATCACTAGCACTTTTGCTACACCTCATCCGCATCAATTGCATCACCATCCTCGTCCGCTGAATCACGATTCTGGCCACGTCTTGCAGCATCGATCGCGTCAAGTGGTGACCCCGGCACAAAGCCATCTCCCAAGGTCCCAAAGACTTCATCTGTTCGATCGGGTGGCTCGTAAGCATTGAGACCCTTGGTTACCCGAGCACCGCGTGCTTGTGAACTGATCGGCGTGCTCGAGTTGCCTTCGGGCTCAGTTGTCAGCAACGGGTTCCTTTTCCATGAACGAAGCAACGCTAACGATGCGACGTAAACCGGTAAAGCAGTGCCGAATAAGCTGAATAAACCTGTTCCCAATCCAGACCCCACGGACTCGACAATCTCGGAGGGTTTAGGCGGAGTTTCGGCTGATGACAATTTCGTGAACTCTTTGGCCGAGGAATAGACCAGCGGCAGACCGACCAAAGCGGGACAGAGTGCTAGGAAGATCACCACCAAAGTCAATTTCCGATTCGGGCGAATGAAACAATAGATGCCCAAACCTGCTATTAAGATCCCGAAGACAGCCGGCCACAATGTTGCGGACCTCAATAGCCATCCGAATGTAGAAATCTGCAGAATGACCACTACGAGTAACTCCCATTGAGATCCGTCTTCAATAACACGGTAACTTCGCCGCTAACGGAGTATCTCAGGTTTGGATTCTGGGTTCAACGCCTATACCATGGGCTGAGAAAACGCCTTCATTTCGTGGAATATGAAAAATTAATTTCAGCCTACTCTTCCTAGGCATCAGCCGCTGCCAAGACTGCCCCAGAAAATGCACTCCATCTAAAGGTGATGAAATCCAACTGAGGATGATTGCAAATCAGCTTCCATACGGCGTGCATAGTCAAATAGCGAGCGTTCGTAACCGGTACCATCCGCGTTATCGGTAAAGACCAACAGCAAACTCAATCGAAGTAGGGATTTCATACACCTAGAAAGTTATCGGCGATGGTT
>JAAXIK010000313.1:0-1060 GCA_012270385.1 Rubripirellula sp.
GTGCTGTAGACCAATCGTAACGGGTGACTCACCATAAAGGTCTCCATCAATCTGCACGGGTGTGCGTCCCTCGGACTTGATCGTCACCTCACTACCTCGCAGGCGTATCACCGAAGGGTCATCCAAATGACGCCCCCTCAAAATTTTGAAGACGTAAAGAAGAACATTGAAGAATAACCCATTGAGAGAAACGATGACATCCAGCATCCCATCCGCTCCATCGGCGTTGGGTTCGATGCGTAGTTCCCCACCATATTGCGGTAAATTGAATACCATGGCCCACGCACAATCCTCCATCAACTGACCATCTACTGTGACACGTTGCTTGGGAAATCGATAGCTAAACCAGGAACGAAGAATGGGAAGCAAATAGGTGGATCGACGAATATGTCCGCTGCGGGTCATATCGAGCCAACGAACCACTTCCGCGTCGAACCCAGCGGTTGCCATGATTAGAAAAACCCGACCATCGCAAAGTCCCAAATCGGTTTCTTGGACCGTTCCATACCTCAGGGTTTGAACCACCTCTTCGGCTTGATTGGAATGCTGATACTCGCGTGAAACGAGATTCTCCGTTCCCAAAGGCATGGGCAAGACCATGGGCGTGTTCTGTGGCTTCCCACCACCCTGGAATCCCACTTGGTTGGCTTCCATGATGAGTGAGATCGCCAGAGATAGCGTTCCATCTCCTCCTGCGGCGACGACGATCGTCTGAATCTCTTCCGAGGATGCCGTGAGAGCAGTGCGCATTCGATCAATCGAGTCGATGACTTCACAAGCAACACTCTGCGTCTGCAGAGCTCTCTCAAGCTGAGGGATTTGCTCCCGCCCCTTCCCGCTTCCTGCTTTGGGACTTGTCAGAACAAGCACTCGTAAGTGTTGAGGCGTCTGAAATCGATCCACGTGCATCTTCCAACCTGTTTGTTCTTTCTCTTTCACCTGTCCCTGCAAGGTCGCCCATCAGTCCCCGCTCATGGTCGCTACTTAGGCAGGGTGACCGGAATGACTCTCCAGCTCCACAGTGTATACCTATCAAAAGCGCCCGTGGAGTTCCCCTCCG
>JAAXIK010000313.1:1070-5275 GCA_012270385.1 Rubripirellula sp.
AATGTTGGAACCTGTTTGTTCTTTCTCATTCACCTGTCCCTGCACCGTCGCCGGTCAGCCCCGCTTATGGTCGCTACCTAGGCAGGGTGACCGAAACACGCCCCTTCTCCACAGTGTATCCCTATCGAAAGAGCCCGTGGGGTTCACCTCCTGCGCGGGAAACATGCAGATGTGAAACACGATTTTGGTCAGTAATTTCAAAAAAGACTCAAGTATTCAAGGACGCAGCTCTCAAATCTGACTTGTGGTGAATCCCCCTGCGTTGGTACTTACCAGTCTCCGGAAAGTCGTTTCACTCTCCGGTACCCACCCTTATCCATTTAATTTCGCAAGACGGTCCCAGCGGAATGCCATCAGGTTTTGACAAATTGCGGTATACCGGTCGAGTAGACAGGCGTTTTCCTGCCTACCTCGATCCAACTGCCCAGCGAATGAAAACGCGAGTGGAAGCGTTGATACACGTCGGACAAAAATCGATTGCCATCGCAGTCTTGAACCTCGTCGTGCACGCAGCGCTGCCGCTCCATGATGCAAAAGCTCAATTCGGCGGTGGCATGAGCCCTGGAGGCGGGGCCCCGATGGCTCCGGGCGCTGAGAAGCAAAAATTTCGCGATTACATCCACAATCAAGATGGCTTGATGATCCGCCGAGAAAAGGGCGACGCGGTAGTCGCGGCGGTCAAAGTTGTGGGTAATCAAGCTATTAGCAGTCACCGCATCCATCAAAAACTCCAGACACGTAAAAATCGCTTCTACGACTACGAGACTGTCTTAGGAGACGTACGGCGACTCAACGACATGGGCTCCTTTGACCATGTCACCTTCAAGATCGACGAAGGGGAACAGGGAGTTACGGTTACCTTCACGGTCAATGAACGTCCAACGGTTTCCAAAGTCATCTATCACGGGAACCGAGGTCTGAACGACCGTGAACTCAGCGGCCGTGCCGGGATCGAACCCAATGATCCACTCAATGAATTTTCGATTGAATCGAGTCGCAGAAGACTGATCGACTATTACCGCGAAGAGGGATTCAACCAAGTCTCTATCACATCGCAGATTGGCTATGAAGAGGATGACCGGCTGATTCTTTATCGGATCAATGAAGGCCCAAAAGAACGAATCGAGTCGATCACGGTGGAGGGAAACAGTGTCGTCAGTGATGCGAGGCTCCTGAAAATCATCAACAGTCGTGGCCCGATGTTTGGGGTGGGAAGTTATGTCAGTAATGTGGCCGACCTCCGGAAAATTGATGGAGACGTTGACGTGCTGGCAGGTTACTACCACAACCTGGGTTTCCTGACGGCAACCGTGGGTCGGAGGCTTGAGTACGACGAGAGTGGGAAATGGCTTACCGTTCATTTTGTGGTCAACGAGGGTCCACGATTCAAAATCAATGACATCAAAATTGTCGGTAACGAATTTGTCACGGAAGATTCACTTCGAGCGAGACTCGAGCTTCAGTCCGGAGACATGTTCAACGGCACAGTGATGCGGCGAGATGTCGGGGAACTGATCTACGGATACGGGGAACTTGGATTCATCTACGCCGAAGTCGACCCCAAAACCGTCATGCGAGATGAAGCCAACACCGTCGACCTGATCTACGACGTTTCCGAAGGTGATCGTTGGAAGGTTGGCCAGATCCGAGTCAACATCGAAGGTGAACCGCACCTGATGCGAGAAACGACGATGCTTAATCTGGTGGATCTTCGTGAAGGAGACTGGATTGATCGCAGGACTCTGGAACTGAATCGCAAACGTATTGAGCGTAGTCAGCTACTTGAAACTAACCCTCAGATTGCGGACCCGCCCGATATCAAGGTGGTACCGCGTGACGACTACCTCAGTTCTCTGTAGGTAGCAGAAGAAATCAGTTGTTGACTTCAGCCAGAAGCTAAAAAACAAACAGACCCAGCGCATGACCAAGGTTGGCCCCACCGAGGCGATCCCGGCCATTCGCAAATTCCACTCATTTTTTTAACGCAGCGGAACACATGAAGGAATCATTGTGCTCACCGATTAACCGAAGGAACGGTTATCATGCGATTGCCATGGCCACCGTGCTGTCGTTGAGCGGTTGTGTTGGGCCGGGGAAGCGTTTTTTTGCTTCCAACGGAACTTTGGATCAGTCTGCACTGCAGAGTCCGAGCTCGCTGTCAGGTCAGGAGACTCTGTCCTCCGAAATCCCTTCTTCCAACAGCTTGGACATTCAGCCAGAAACTCACGCTGACGATCTTGCTACTCAAGTCAACACTCCAGTTCTACCGACTCAAGCAAGCGTTTCAACATCGCCAGCGGGTTATGACCTGAGTCAGCCCGTTGATCCTCAGACACTCATGCAATCCAACTTGGGGCAAGACGCCGTTGGCTCAGGGATGCAGCGAACAATCCGTTCACCTTACTACACCAAGCCAACAAGGACATCGAATCAAGAGATTCAAGGTGAGCCAGAATCCGTCTATCAATTGCTCGAAGGCTTGGAGCCTGGAGTCTCGGATGCGGAGGTAACCGCTACGGACACGATGCAGCCTTATGTGGCGAGGCAGTTCCCACAAACTGGCGAGCCACTTCTTGCCCAACGTCGCCCCAACGCCCCACCGCAACCTCCGGCGCCCGGAACACGACTACCCAATCCGCCCAAAGCGAATCCGAATAATGCTCCATCCGCTTCAGGCTTGGTAGCACCCCCGGCTGCGAATCCTCCCGCTGGTTTGGATCCCTACACCAACACGGCTCCGTCCTACTCCGGCTATCAAGGTCCTCGGATCCGTGAGGCAGATCTGATCATCAACGGTTTCCCCGCGAGAACAGGACGCATCATGTTAGGCGGTGCGGTCAACAGTGATGCGGGGATTACGGGACAACTCACGATTGACGAGCGCAATTTTGACATCACGCGTTGGCCAACCTCATTTCGAGATATGTTTAGTGGAACGGCCTTTCGGGGTGCTGGCCAGACCTTCCGTCTTGAAGCGGCTCCGGGTAGCGTTTTCAAAAGGTACACGTTGCAGTTTGCCGATCCGAACCTGCTTGGATATCTTCCCATCAGCATGTCGGTCAGCGGCTTCCTCTATGATCGTCGATTCAATGACTGGGACGAGGAGCGAATGGGAGGCCGTCTTTCCTTTGGCTACCGAATCACTCCCGATCTTTCGATCTCCGCGGGCGTGACAGGTCAGAATGTCGACATCACGGATGCCAGAGACGAAACCGTGCTCGCGGACATCCTCGGCGATAATGGACTCTGGAGCGGAGAAGTTTCCCTGAAGCATGATACTCGCAACACGCCGATTCAGGCTTCTGAAGGACACTACTTTGAGTTCTCTTTCGAAGAAGTCTTTGGTGACTACGAGTACTCACGGTTTGAAGTGGAAGCTCGACAGTATTGGCTGCTCAACGAGAGAGCGGATGGATCGGGTAAGCAGACCCTGTCGTTCTCCAGCCGGCTAGGGTTTAGCGGAAAAGACACCCCCCTTTTCGAGACCTTCTGCGCCGGTGGTGATGCACCCATGCGAGGTTTCGAATTCCGGGGTGCGAGCCCTGAAACCAGTGGTATCGAAGTGGGCGGACGCTTCCAATGGCTCAACACTTTGGAATACATGTTCCCGCTCACAGCTGACGACGCTTTTGCTGGAGTCGCTTTTGTGGACTTCGGGACGGTGGAGCGAAACATTGAGATCAACGGGGATAATTTCCGGGTCGCACCGGGTGCCGGTTTGCGAGTTGCAATTCCGATGCTTGGTCCCGCACCGTTGGCATTTGATTTTGCTTTCCCCGTGGCAAAAGCGGACACGGACGATGAGCGAATCTTCAGCTTCTACATGAGCATGGTCCGGTAACCTGAAGGATGGGTTAACCTGCTACCGAGCAGTGCTTTTGTTGGCCCTCGACCGCCATTGGGACAGCTCCAGTGACCCTCCAGTGTGACGGCTCGCAGGCCGAAGGAGTGCGTCAACTGGGGATAATTCACCCGACAGTTCTAGCAGTTTCAGCACAACCGGTACGATGGGCCGTGAAAGACGCCTGAGAGGCTCTGCCAAAACCAAAACGCCTCTTGCGATCGGCGATGGGTTTGACTAAAGTCTCGCTTCTGCGAACGACGATATCGGAATGTCGAGATGATCTCCCGAGATATCGTCATCGTAATCCCCTGTAGCTCAGTTGGTAGAGCAGTTGGCTGTTAACCAACCGGTCGCAGGGGCG
>JAAXIK010000230.1 GCA_012270385.1 Rubripirellula sp.
ACATGGATCCCCTCAGAAATCATCGTTGCCAAAGCAGAGAAAGCTGATCTGAAGGTTTTGGATGACCGTTCGGTCTTAGCAGTATCCAAAACAGGTGCTGCAGGTGCGGCAAGCAACGACACCTACACCGTAGAAATTTACTTTCCAAGCCCAGAGGAACCACGGTCCATTGCTGCAGCACGACTCGATACACTGCTGGATCCATCGTTCAACAACTCCCTGTCCCATTCAGACAGTGGCAATTTTGTCCTCACTGAAATCACTTTTCAGGTTTTAGATCGCGATGGAAACTCAGCACGAGAAGAACCGCTGAAGATCAAATCCGCGGAAGCGACTTTTGAACAGGGCTCTCACCAAATCACCAACGCCTATGACGGAGACCCAACCACCGGTTGGGCAGTCTACGAGGGTGGCAGGGTGGCAAAGAATCATGCCGCGGTCTTCCGATTTGATCAAGCGATTGAATTGAAAGATGGGGAGCGATTGCAAGTCATCCTTGCTCATGATTCGATCCATGACAAACATAACATCGGAAGGTTTCTGATTTCGACCTCCGCGGATCCGAATGCAGAATTAACAGATTCGAAGAAAATGCTAGTTGCCGCCTTGCGGGTAAACCAAGAAGATCGCAGTGAAGCCGAAAAGGAAATCATTTCCACTTCCCATCAGAATTCTGACGACCAATACACTCAAATAACGCAAAGACTTAAAGATCTTGATAAACAAATCGAGCAAAATCGGAATGCATGGCCAAAGGTCATGGTCATGGCTGACCAACCCACCCGTCGGAAGACTTTTCTGTTAGAACGAGGTCTCTACAACCAGCCAAAGCATGAAGTCGATACGGGATTCCCCAGCAGCCTTCTGAAGGCAGCACCGGAAATCGATATCCCGAAGGGCGAGACCGAAACACTCAACCGACTTGATCTGGCAAAATGGTTGACTCATCCCGATCACCCTCTCACAGCTCGGGTCACGGTGAATCGGTTCTGGCAACAAGTGTTTGGCGTAGGATTGGTCAAGACGACAGAGGACTTTGGGACTCAGGGTGAAACCCCGATCCATCTCCATCTACTCGATTGGCTTGCTCGAGATTTCATCGATAACAACTGGGATGTCAAAGCTCTGATCCGGTTGATGGTGACCAGTCACACGTACAGACAGAAGTCTGTCATTCCTTCCGCAGAAATCTATGAACTGGATCCCGAGAATCGACTTCTCTCCCGTGCACCACGCTATCGTCTACCCGCTTGGATGATCCGAGACCAGGCATTAGCAGTCAGTGGTCTACTCTCCCCGGAAGATCGCGGGGCATCCGTGAACACCTATCAACCACCAGGAGTATGGGAGGAGGCGTCATTTGGAAAAAAACAATATCGCCAAGATACCGGTGAAAAACTCTACCGCAGAAGTCTCTATGTTTTCTGGCGACGAATCATAGCTCCCACCATGTTCTTCGATAACGCATCGAGACAAACCTGCACGGTTCGATCTGGTCGAACCAACACACCGCTTCATGCTTTACAAACACTGAATGGTACCACTTATGTGGAAGCAGCTCGAAAATTGGCGGAGCGCAGCTTAAATCACAAACTTGGTGAAGCAGCGGGTGATGACGAATTCGTGCAAGACCAAGCAAGGATCAACTTTATTTTCAATTGTGTCCTCGCTCGAGATGTGTCGGATACCGAAAGTGAGATCCTACAAAAAGGTCTGGTGCGTGCCCGAATTCAATTTGCCGATACTCCAGGTGCTTCACTTGAACTCTTAAGTGTGGGGGAGTCACCGAGAGATGAAACCCTCAACGCCACTGCGCACGCGGCTGGGACAAGACTTTGCCTCGCCGCTCGCAAGCTCGATGACCCACTTAACCGCGACTAGGGGTTCCGAGTACTGGCCGCCCTTTTGATTGACCTGCCAAATCCTACCCATAGCCCATTCTGGTTTACCTAATCGATGAATCCTTTTCTTGAGCATCAACATCAAGTCACACGACGACAGCTGCTGGGTCGCACGGCGACCGGCGTGGGTGCGGCAGCGCTCAGCACACTATTGAAAAAAGACGGGCACGCTGAGGATCCGATCCAACCTCAGGTAGCCAATGAGATTCCACTGAGCGAACGGAAAAACCGGATCGGTGGACTGCCATCGCTGCCACACTTTGCTCCCAAAGCAAAACGCGTGATTTACCTGTTTCAAAATCGTGCTCCCACACACGTTGACCTTTTTGACTGGAAACCTGAATTAAAAAAGCGGCACACTCAGCCGGTGCCGACCTCCTACATCAAGAATCGCCGTTTCAGCACCATGACGGGTGCAGCGGATGGCAAACTCTTACTGGCACCCGTTGAACCCTTCTCTCAGCGAGGGGAGTCGGGAGCTTGGGTCAGCGATTTCATGCCACACACTGCTGAGGTCGCTGATGAGCTCTGTTTCGTGAAAAGTCTTCATACGGAGCAGGTCAATCATGCACCCGCGATTAACTTCAACCTGAGTGGTGCAGAAATGCCGGGGCGTCCCACATTGGGAGCTTGGCTGTCGTATGGTCTGGGAAGCGAAACGGATGAACTACCGTCCTTTGTGGTGATGACCAGTATCACGAAGGACACCACGTGCGGGCAAATTTTCTACGACTTCTACTGGGGTAGCGGTTTTCTACCTAGCCGTTACCAGGGAGTAAAGTTTCGTGGGAGCGGTGACCCAGTCCTATACGTCTCCAACCCAGCAGGTATCAGCCGAGAGATGCGTCGAGATTGGCTGGACGATATCGCCGCAATCAATCAAATCAAGCTCGACCAATTTGGGGATCCAGAGATTGCAACACGCATTGCTCAGTACGAAATGAGCTTTCGCATGCAATCCAGCGTTCCGGAATTAGCGGATCTGTCGGACGAATCTCAAGAGACATTGGATCTTTACGGCCCCGGTGTCACTGAACCCGGTACCTTTGCTCACAATTGCATCATTGCTAGACGACTGGCGGAACGCGGCTGCGGTTTCATCCAATTGATGCATGCAGGTTGGGATCAGCACAATAGCCTGACAACGGAACTCTACAATCAATGTCGTGATACCGATCAGCCAAGCGCTGCGTTGGTCATGGACCTGAAACGCCGCGGGCTACTCGAAGATACACTTGTTATCTGGGGCGGTGAATTTGGCCGGACTCCTTTCCTCCAAGGCGATATCAATAATCGTGCTCGATGGGGCCGGGATCACCATCCTTACGCCTACACAGCTTGGATGGCTGGCGGGGGAGTGAAGCCTGGAATCAGCTACGGCCAGACGGATGACCTTGGGATCAATGTTGCAGAAGATCCTGTGCATGTGCATGACTTCCAAGCAACGCTGCTTCATTTACTGGGAATTGACCACGAACGCTTTACTTTCCGATTCCAAGGCAGACGTTTCCGTCTCACCGACGTACATGGAAAAGTCATCCAGGAACTGCTAGCCTGACGCCGGGAACTCGATCGAAAAAGCCTGCATCTCACTCACTTTGTAGACGATCGATCGGTAATCAGTTAAAACCCTACATCGCGATCTCGGGAACGGACAACGAATCCCAATAGCAGAATCACCAAACTGCTATCGTGAGTAGAATCTGATTTGAAGATCACATGAACACTTCTGACTCCATTTTTTTTCTTAACGGATACCAAGATGACTGATCAATCGCAATGTAAACGCAGAACTTTCCTCCAGGTGGGTTCCGCTGTTGCTGGCACGTGCCTGTTCGGCTCACCTGAACGATCCCTAGCAGCTAGCCCCAATGCAAAATCAGGGTGGCTCCGAAAGACATTAAAAATTGGCATGATTCGATCCGATGGATCGCTGACTGATAAATTCAAACTTGCCAAGCAAGCAGGCTTTGAAGGAGTAGAGCTTTCCGTGCCAGGAGTCGACGCAGAGGCGGCGAAGCAAGCCTCCAAAGCGAGTGGCTTAATCATTGACGGTACGGTTGGCAATTATCATTGGGGCGAACGGCACAGCGATCCCAGCGAGACAGTCCGAGCTACGGCATTAGATAAACTCAAGCAAGGGCTCCGTGACACCGCCGCACTGGGAGCTGACACGATGCTCTTGGTTCCTGCTCATGGAAAGGATGGCAGTGCCGCGGAAGTCTACGATCGTGCTTTTGCGGCAATCAAAGAAGCTCTCCCCATCGCAGAAGAAACAAAAGTTTCAATCTTGATTGAAAATGTTTGGAATGATTTCCTCTATGACCACGAGGGTGGGAACGATCAGACCGCTGACAAGCTGGCCGCCTTCATTGATGCCTTTGATTCACCTTGGGTAGGTGTTCAATACGACATCGGTAATCACTGGAAATATGGTGACCCGGCTGGATGGATTCGAACCTTAGGCAAGCGAATCAAAAAGCTAGACATCAAAGGGTTCTCCCGAGAAAAGGGGCAGTTCACCAAAATCACAGAAGGTGATATCGATTGGCCATCGGTTAAGCAAGCACTCCGAGATATCGAGTTCACAGGCTGGTTAGCCGCAGAAGTCGGGGGTGGCGGTTTGGATCGACTCGAAGAGGTCGAGAAGAACATGGAGAACGCCTTACAATGTACCGAGAAGGTCTGAACGCAAGAGTCCACTCTCTTGGATGAATCCGATCCACCACTTCCCATTGATCAGTGAAACATTCCGTTGGATGCTGAAACCCATTCCACCGAACATGGCAGCCACGAAGCCTGCCATGTATCGGTGATGCCTGATGAGATTGTTGACAACCTGATTGAAATCAACCCTCAAGTGATCGTGGACGGAACCTTTGGGGCGGGAGGACACTCCAGGAGATTGCTTGCGGCCAGCTCGCGAGATGACCTCGTTTTGATCGGCCTCGACCGTGATCCAGAGGTGAGCCGGTACTACGAGCAAAATACTTTCGGTGATCCCAGGCTAACACTTTTCGTGGGAAGCTATGAGAAGACACCAAAGGCAATGCAAGCGATGGAGACCCCATCGATTCAGGCCATGGTCTTGGATCTGGGGCTCTCCAGCGACCAACTCGCAGACCGCCAACGCGGATTTAGCTTCGCACATCACGACTCTCCACTCGATCTTCGCTTTGATCAGGAGATAGGTCACACAGCGGCAGAATGGCTGGCGTGGAGCAATGAAAAGGAGATTGCCGATGCCATCTACCGGTACGGGGAGGAACGCTGTAGCCGGCGCATCGCGAGGGAGGTGGTGGCGAGAAGACGAAGAGAACAACCGATTCGTACTGTC
>JAAXIK010000380.1 GCA_012270385.1 Rubripirellula sp.
CGACGGACGAGGCAGGCAGAACCATCAAGATCCAGCAGGGCCCGCAAGCAGCGCCAGAATGGCAATCAAGCGACCCCATCGAGCTCTACATTGCCAACAGTGGTACGAGCATCCGTTTCTTGACCGCGATGCTCTCCGCACTGGGTGGATACTACCGGCTCACGGGACTCCCACGAATGCACGAACGTCCGATTGGGGATCTTACTCGTTCCATTGGAGAGGTGATCCATGGCTCCATCACCACCGAATCCCCCAATGACTGTCCCCCTGTTCTGATCCAAGGCGAAGGCTGGCAAAACAGTGAGATCTCTGTTGCCGGTTCCGTGAGCAGTCAATACCTGAGCGGCTTGATGATGGCAGCTCCGCTGGGTTGCAATTCCGCGAACCTTACCAACCAAGATGTACTGATCCATGTTCGAGGCGAACTGGTCTCGCGTCCGTATGTTGAAATGACGGCCTCGGTGATGAGGGCCTTCGGAGCAAGCGTGCAATTGATAGACTCCAAAGACTCCGACGAACCACTACTCACTGTCAAAGTACAACCAGGAGGTTACGAGGCAACCTGCTATGCCATTGAACCTGACGCCTCAGCTGCAAGCTACTTCTGGGCTGCCGCTGCGATCACAGGGGGATCAGTGACCGTCGAAGGCCTCACTCCCGATGCGTGGCAAGGCGACGTGGGATTCTGCAAAGTTCTAGAAAAAATGGGTTGCCAACTCACCCTTGAATCTCAGAGCATGACCATTTCCGGACGAGCGCAACGGGGAATTGATGTAGACATGAATCACATCAGTGATACGGTGCAGACGCTTGCGGTAGTTGCACTTTTTGCGGAGGGTCCGACACGTATCCGTGGCGTTGCCCACAATCGTTACAAGGAGACTGACCGAATTGGTGATCTTGCAACGGAGTTGCGCAAACTAGGAGCAAACGTTGAAGAACACGAGGACGGCTTGACCATCGAAGCTCACTCAGAGCAGCTGACGGGAAGCGTCATTGAGACTTATGATGATCACCGCATGGCGATGAGTCTCTCCCTTGCTGGACTTCGGATCCCTGGAGTCCAAATCAGCAACCCCTCATGCACCGCAAAAACCTACCCAAACTTCTTCGCAGATCTGGAGCAGCTGCTCGGCCGTCCGCACCAGTGGTCATCCGCTGAATAGCGTTCGTGAGCTGGGGGCGATCATTGGTAATTTGGTGTTGGGGGTCGATATTCACTGAGATCAATCGACCTGAACCACTCAATGGTCCTTGTAAGTCCCTCCTGCAACATGATCTCCGGCTGCCACCCAAGCCTATCTTTGGCAAGCTCAATGTCCGGACGCCGACGGGTTGGGTCATCAGAGGGCAAAGGTTGAAAGATGAGTTCGCTGCGGGAACCCGATAGATTGATTACCTGCTCTGCCAACTCACGAATGGTGAATTCATTTGGATTCCCTATATTCGCCGGCCCGATGAAATCTGTCTCGTTGTTCATCATCGCCATCATCCCTTGCACAAGGTCGTCACGATAACAAAACGAACGTGTCTGCTCTCCCTGACCAAAAATGGTAATCGGCTCATTACCCAAGGCCTGTCTAATGAAATTTGAAACCACACGGCCATCGAAGGGATGCATTCGTGGCCCGTAAGTGTTGAAAATCCGAACGAAACGAATATCCACGGAATTGCTTCGGTGATAGTCCATGAACAGCGTTTCAGCGACCCGCTTTCCCTCATCGTAGCAAGCGCGGATGCCAATGGGATTGACACTACCTCGATAACTCTCCACTTGCGGATGCACTTCGGGATCGCCGTACACCTCACTCGTGCTGGCCTGCAGAATCCTGGCACCACAACGCTTTGCCATGCCGAGTAAATTGATCGCACCCATCACACTGGTTTTGATTGTCTTGATGGGATTGTATTGGTAGTGCCCCGGTGCAGCAGGACATGCAAGATTGTAAATCTGATCGACTTCAAGAAAAATCGGAAGTGTCACATCATGGCGAAGCAATTCAAAGTTAGGTTTTCCCAGCAGGTGCGTCACATTGGATTTTTGGCTGGTAAAAAAGTTGTCAAGACAGATCACATCATGCCCAGCATCCACGAGGCGCTCACACAAATGAGACCCGAGAAAACCTGCACCACCCGTAACTAAAATACGTTGGATCATTCAAAGCTCCTCATTCGCGAACGGAAAACGGGTCAGTGCGCTGCCATCGGCAAGGAAAATCAGTCACACACTGATCGTACAGTTATCAATTAAACGGGTTTGACCTACTCTCGCAGCAACCAACGCCACTGCGGGCCGATTCAGTTTCTCGATCGGCTCAAGAGTCTCCGAGTCGACCACAACGGCGTAATCCAATGAATCGACACCGCGTTGGATCGGTTGGCCCTCCGCTGCATCACGAGCTGCGTGAGCCACCGCTTCTGAATCTTCAAGCCTCGCGATGAGCCGTTCCTGCAGTTCCTCCACAGAAGTGACTCCACTTTGAACATCGTCCTGAAGAGATCGTAGAGCTTTTGGAATGCATAACGCATTCTCACGTTCAACAGCAGACAAGTAGCGATTCCTGCTACTCATGGCTAGGCCATCCTGATCTCGAATGATCTCACCGGATAGCACCTCAATGGGCAGATTGAGATCCCTGACCATCGCCTTGATCACCAGTAGCTGCTGATAATCTTTCTGCCCGAAAACCCCCACGTTGCAAGGCAGACATTGAAAGAGCTTCAACACGATGGTACAGACTCCACCAAAATGTTCCGGCCGAAAACTGCCTTCAAGCCCTTCCGCCACACGGGGAGGGCTAACCGAAGTGGTGCAACCGTCGGGGTACATACTGCTCACCTCGGGAACAAAAACGGCATCCGTTCCAAGTGATTCCAACCTCGCGAGGTCCTGCTTCAGAGTTCTCGGGTATTTATCTAAGTCCTCTCCCGGAGCAAACTGTGTCGGATTCACAAAAATGGTCGCAACCACACGATCACACTTCTCTTTTCCGATTTCAACCAAAGAGAGGTGCCCATCATGAAGTGCGCCCATTGTGGGAACCACAGCAAGCGTTTCTCCAGTGCTTTGCCTTTCGATAACGTATCGGCGTGCTGATTTCGGGTCACTCAGAATCTCCATATCCTTCACCTCATCAGCAAATAAACATTTCTAACTACTCTTGCCGCTTACTTTTCAAACGACTGCAACACTTCAGTTCGTTATGGATGCCTCCAGCACATCCTCTTCAACGAAGATGGGTAGAGCAGGACTGAAAGTAACCGCGACCGCAATCGCATCACTGGGCCTTGCATCGATCTCTGTCACTTGCCCATCAGCCCTTTTGAGGATTAGTTTTGCGAAGTAGGTCCCGTTTTCGTAATGGCTGATCAGAATGTGATCGACTTTTGCGTCAAAGGATTCAGCGACACTTACAATCAAATCATGTGTTAAGGGCCGTGGAGCTTCAAACCCTTCGGTAACACGCCGATCGATATTGGTTGCCTCGAAAATACCAATCAGGATGGGGAATTCTCGATCTCCATTAACTTCCTTCAGGTAGATCACCTGATTCTCCGTCAATTCAGAAATGATGATTCGGGTTAATCGAGTTTCAACAGCCATCGAAACAATCCAACATCTAAGGTTTACAGACCGGGGGAGCCTCGAATTATATCGCGAGAAGGAAAAGGAACAAAGCGTATAGATTAGAGAGGTGCATTCACCCTCCACAGACGTTCTATTCAAGCGAGGCAAGGATCAATCATTCGTTTTCCCAGCGAAAAACAGTCACGGCCAGCGGCGGCATGACCAGAGAAACGCTATCGGGTTGACCATGATGATCCTCACCCAAAGTATTAGCCCCCGGATAATTCCCAACGTTCGAACCGTCATAGATTTCACTGTCGCTATTGAAGATCTCCCTCCAGAATCCGCTCTTTGGCACACCCACTCGATAGTCATACCTCACCACCGGCGTGAAGTTGCAGCAAACCCGAATGGGTTCCGTTTCACTCTCTGAGTTTCGAAGAAATGCAAGCGTTGAATCCTCGGCATTCTGACAATCTACCCACTCAAATCCGTCTGGGTGAAAATCAAGCTCATGCAGAGCGGGATTCTCAACGACCAGCCGATTGAGGTCAGAAACCATCTGCTGCATACCTCGATGGGATTCAAACTCTAAAAGTTCCCACTGAGGACCATCGTCATGGTTCCATTCATTCCATTGGGCAAATTCATTTCCCATGAACAGGAGTTTTTTTCCCGGATGAGTCCACATGTAAGCATACATCAAGCGTAGATTTGCAAACTTCTGCCAAAGATCCCCCGGCATTTGAGCGATCAAAGATCCCTTTCCATGGACAACCTCATCGTGTGAAAGGGGAAGTACAAAATTTTCCGTAAAGGCGTAAATCAAGCTGAATGTGAGATCATTTTGGTGATGACTTCGATGAATCGGCTCCCGATGCATGTAGGTGAGGGAATCATTCATCCAACCCATGTTCCATTTACAACTGAATCCCAATCCACCCTCGTCCACACCCTTTGAAACGCCAGGCCATGCGGTAGATTCCTCAGCAATCGTCATCACTCCCGGACAGTAATTTGCGATAGCTGAATTGGCTTCACGCAGGAACTCAATCGCTTCTAAATTCTCACGCCCGCCGTATTCGTTGGGTATCCATTCATCTGCGGGCCTGCTGTAGTCCAAGTAGAGCATCGAAGCAACTGCATCCACCCGCAGTCCATCAATGTGATACCGGTCGAGCCAGAACAGAGCATTGGAAACTAAAAAATTACGAACTTCATTTCGCCCATAATTGAAGATGAGTGTTCCCCAATCCGGATGCTCCCCTCGCCTTGAATCTTCATGTTCATATAACGCCGTACCGTCGAAGCGGGCCAACCCGTGCTGATCTTTGGGAAAGTGCGCGGGGACCCAATCGATGATGACTCCGATGCCCTGCCGATGAAGGTAATTCACAAAGTACATGAAAGCTTCAGGGCTCCCATGTCTTGCAGTGGGCGCAAAGTATCCCACCGTTTGGTACCCCCACGATCCCGTGAACGGGTGCTCACTCACAGGCATCAATTCAACGTGGGTGAAATTCATTCTGTGACAATAGTTCGCCAATTCGCTAGCGAGATAGGGATAATCGAGCCACCCGTAGTCCAAGTAGAGCATCGAAGCAACTGCATCCACCCGCAGTCCATCAATGTGA
>JAAXIK010000360.1:0-449 GCA_012270385.1 Rubripirellula sp.
ATATTGGGAATAACCAGAACGCCAATGGAATTTATATCCCTCTTGTTCCCGGACAGGGAACGCCAGCCTTTGAACGCTACGATGCAAAGAAACTGGCGGAACAAGAGATTGGACGCCCCTTAACATCACGGGAAATTTCAAAATTTTGGATGTCCAAAGCTCTGGACGAGATCGCCGAGAAACCTGCTCGATGGCTGCAGCTGATGATTGCCAAAACCTTCATGACATTCAACAGGTATGAGGTTCCCGATGTAGAAAACCTCTACATATTCGGAGAATATTCCGTTCCACTAAAACTCTCGCCCCTGATGCATTTTGGTGTACTTTGCCCGTTGGGAATATGGGGGCTCATTACGACTTGGCCGAAGCGTAGACAGATTTGGTTGATACAACTTTTTCTTATGACCATGATTGCGGCGGTCGCTCTATTCTTTATTTTGGGTCGGTAC
>JAAXIK010000360.1:459-5201 GCA_012270385.1 Rubripirellula sp.
GTCGGTACCGTAACCCTGTTGCGATCCTATTGATCCCATTTGCTGCATCTGGCTTGCTTGACATACTCGATCGAATTCGCAAGCGAAATTGGCGAGGTGTTAAATATTCATTCATTTCAACCCTGTTGGTTGCTGCAATCTTCTGTAACCTCCGCGTTCACGAGGAAGAATCACTACAGGCAAGTTGTTACTCCAACATGGGAATTGCTGCATGCAAAGATGGGAATTTGCTGATTGGAATCCAATTTCTGGAACAAGCGGTTGCCGAATTTCCTGAAATGGCCGAAGGTTACGCGAATCTTGGTCGCGCATACTTCCTCGACCATCAATATGGCCGAGCTGCTAATGCGTTGATAGTGGCTGTTAGGCTGGAACCCCGCTTGAGGGGTGCCTACATCCAACTCGGGGAAACCTATGAAATATTGGGAAAAAACGCCGAAGCTCGGCAACAATATCAAGAGGCATTGAGGCTCGACCCCGCAGATACCGCGGTGCAAGAAGCCCTCATGCGTGTTCAGTAGCAGGCAAGCATCCTGTTTTCTCGATTCGTTTTTCCGTTATTGGTCATAACCAGTGAGATGGAAAAACCAAGATTCGCAAGCCCCCTCTGAATAGCTATTCAACGCTCGTTTTCTTGTGATACTACTCCAAAACGCAGCTTTGGGTGCCAATTTTTCAATTAAATGCCATCTCCGGCAACTATTACGCTATACTCAGGGGCGAATTTTCTATTCCTATTTCTTATTGGAGTCCATTCAATGCGAAGAACGCAGTCTTCGCGACAAGGTTTCACACTCGTGGAACTATTAGTCGTGATTGCCATTATTGGCATCTTAGTAGGCCTTCTGCTTCCTGCAGTTCAGGCTGCCCGTGAAGCTGCAAGACGAATGTCCTGTAGCAATAATTTCAAGCAGATTGGCTTGGCGATCCACAACTATCACAGTGCATTCAAGCAATTGCCCACCAACGGCACTGGTACAAAACGAATACTAGGCATGGCATCTGCTTCTCAACGAAGCAATCGACTCTTCCTTAGCTGGTTAGTTCCAATCACTCCTTTCATCGAGCAGCAAGCTCTATGGGAAGAAATCAGCAACCCAAGTTTTGATGTTGCACCTGGGCGAACACTTCCCGGTTCAGTGTCAGCCACCGGCTGGCCTGCGATGGGTCCAGCACCTTGGGACACAAGATATGTACCTTGGATCACGCAAATTCCGACCTATCGCTGCCCTAGCGATCCCGCCACTTCGCAATCAGCCGGACAACTAGGCAGAAGCAATTACGCTTGCTCCCTTGGTGATGCAGTTGACCGAAGTCACAACGGTGGACGAAATGACTATGGCTGGTTTGGCAACACGAACCCGAACTACGATCAAAACTGGGCGGTTCAGCGAGCTCGAGCTGCTCAACGTGGTTTCTTCTGGAACCGAAACGAAATGAAGTTTCGTGACTGCCTTGATGGTCTATCCAACACCATCGCAGCAGGTGAAGTAGTCACTTCAGGTGGAAAGCGTGAAATCATTGCGGATTTCGCCCGTCGTATTCCAATGCGAGCACCTGGTGCCAGGAACAACACCATCCTCCAACCTTCTCTCTGTAAAACCGGTCCCCATATCGATCCAGAGCGTCCTCAATTCTACGCAAGAAATGCCAGCGTAAGCGGATCTTTGTCGCAGTCAAAGGCTTGCCGCTGGGCTGATTCTCGCTCCTTCTATACCGCGTTCAACACAATTCTCCCCCCAAATAACCCTAACTGTGTTGAAAACGGTGGAGATGGTAACACGTCAGGTGTGATTTCCACTGCCGGTAGTCGGCATCAGGGCGGAGCTCATATTTTGATGGGTGACGGATCTGTGAACTTTATTACCGATAGTGTTGATGCCGGTGATGCAACTCTCCCGACCGTTTGCATTCAGCGTTCTGACGTTGTTGGCGTTGCATCTGTTCCCGGTTTCGCAAGCCCGTACGGTCTATGGGGTGCGCTCGGCACACGCGATGCAGGAGAACCGATTGAGGAACAACTTAACGAGTAGGTCAAGTAAGATTCTCTTGTCAAGAAATTTCACCTCGTCCAAGCAATTGGGCGAGGTTTTTTTGTGGATGCGCAACCATAGATAGTAAGTGGATGTCTATCATCTCGAGACGCTTAGGATTCTCGGTACTCTGCGAAGGATGCTATCGAAGTGGGAGTGGAACGAGCTATCGGTGATACCTTCTCATCAAAAGATCATCGCTTAATATCTTTTCACCATCATTCCCACAGCAGCTCAACCATGTCTTGGAGGAGGCACCCTGACGACATCGGACCCGTAAAGAGATAACAACGAGCCAGTGCAAAATAGCCTCAGACCCAAAATTACAACGCTATTTGGAAAGGTATTCGTCCGTCGCTTCTTGATCAATACGGATCAAATGATCTCGCAATGGAGGGAATACATCACCCTCAATGCTGTCGAGCTTGAGCCCCGCAGTTTCTCGCAGAGGCATATGACAGCCGATGCAGTTATCGGCAAACTTAACGTCGTCTTTTGGGAATAAGCCGCAGTCTTCTTCCCGGGTATGACATGTCATGCAGCGTTTGGAAAATAGGCGTGCATTGCCCCGTTCATTGTGATGTGGGTCATGGCATGTGACACAGGTCATCTCGGTTTGTTTAAAACAGCTACTTTTGGAGAGACGATTATATTGATTACTGGTATGAACACTGTTCTTCCCATCACTGTCTGCGTCAGGCTCGTGATAGTGATCTCCTAATCGATCCCCTGGCCTGTAGGTCAAAGCATCTTTTTTCAAGTCTCTTGTACCCGAATGACATTGACCGCAAATCTCAATTTCGCGCTCGCGAGTCAATTTTGCAGGATGAGTGATCGAGAAGGCATCCTTAGCATCTGGGTTCTGCTGATGGTAATCGGCATGAGCTTTTCCGGGGCCGTGACATCGCTCACAAGTAACTCCCATGATCAGGGAATCAGGACTGTAGCGATTTATCCCACCTCGAAAGTCAAAATAGGTCATATGACATTCCATGCATCGCTGCGGAATGGGTCGGGCGTATGCTGCGTCGCCGTCGATAAATCCTGGACTATTGATCCACTGGTCACCTTGCGTTAGGTGGGTCACGTTATGTTGGTACAAACGATCTTCGTGCCAGTACAAATAGGTTTGCGCCATTTTGGAGGAACCAAAAATGATGTCCATTGGCACCTCACACTCCCAATCAAAGAAGTGCACGCCGTGCAAGTAATCTTCTCCGCGCCTGATCATCTCGAACGCTACAGTCGGGTCAGAAGTTTGAAAGCGATTGGAGCCAGGTTCAAACTTCCCATCAATCGTCGAATGAGTGACCGGCCTACCGGTCTTATAATGCCCGGGCTCTACAAAAGACTGGAAAGTATCCTGATGACATTCCCCACATTTTTCAGGCCCAACAAATCCAGGGTTCTCATGATGCGGCCCCGAATCCTGACTTTTCTCTGGGTACCTTCCCGGTTTGAAGGGGATTTCTACTCCACCACCATCCTCGTACTTTCCAACAAACCAAATATTCTCGTACGGTATCTCCTGGACAAGCAAGTGACTAGGAGGTTCTGCCTGCCAAGCCGTTTCCAAATCGGTGCCACTCAACTTCTTTTGATTCTTCAGCAATTCACGAAAACGCTGAGCTTCAGGATCGGGTCGCAAGGAGAGGTAACCAACGAGGGACGACAAAAGGCCAGCGGAAATAATGAGGAAAGATTTTTTTAATTTCATACCGATTTCCCAACCACTCTATACGCAAATCATGCTCGCTGCATCTCAGCGTTGGATCGAGCCGACTCGCACTCGTTTGATCCAGACTCCGTGGAGCGTATCTTCGACAACTCGTGCCAAAATATCCATGATTTGTACCATACTCCACAGGGGTATGGTTAGGTTCTTCTCTGAACACCCTTGATTTCATATTCGAAACTGATTTCGCAGCTCACTTGCGTATTCATGTATCCGGAGCCAATCGATAGGCTGTAACATATGAGGGATCGAAGGACTCGTCTTCGTGCGATTTTTATTTGATTTTAATTCTTACGGTCAACCCCCTCTAGATTTAGCCAACGATCATTGCATGTCCCCCAACGATTCTCATGATCTACAAGCCGAAAAAAAGACCACGCACCGAAATGTTTCGACCTCTCGCAAGGTACTTTACAGTCTCATTACCTCCTCGGCTATTTTTATCGCGTTTGAGTTCTTACTGCGCTTGATTGGTTTTCAAGTCACTTTGAATACCGAAAAGATGGTCTTTACCTTTCCACTGGATGATTACAACAAAAATGCACCAGAGCCGTTGTTAACCCGACACGACACAGTATTTTGGCGTCCCAAAGCTGGAGTCATGGACCATAACACCAAAGGTTTTTACGGTCCCGAATTCAGTATTGAAAAGAAACCTGGGGTGACCCGAATTGTTTGTCTAGGTGATTCCTGCACACATTTTGGACCAGAGACCTACCCCGATATCTTGAGAGTCTATTTGGACGAGGTAGCGCCTGGCCAATTTGAAGTCATTAATGCCGGCGTTATCGGTTACACCTCATTCCAAGGCCGCAAACTACTGGAATCAGAAGTGCTCGATTGGTCGCCAGATATCGTTACGGTTTATTTCGGCTGGAATGATCACTGGTTGGCGAGAGGCCGTGAAGACAAAAATCAAAACATCAATAATTCCTACACTCAGGATACGCTGCAGAGCTTACGCACCTATCAAT
>JAAXIK010000207.1 GCA_012270385.1 Rubripirellula sp.
TGTGTGTACGTAAGTTCGCGGAGACGTTAATTATAGAGTATAACTCGGTCAGTTGCTCGGTCACCGTTTGCAAAACCGCCACGGGTTGTATCTGCTGAGGGCAAGGACACCCTTATGACAATTTTTCACTTCTCAATCCGTCTCCGGGGGCTTTCAATGGTGCCTCACCCGCTGCTTGTAATGATCGCGTGGAGAGATTGAGGGCCGCGGTGGAGATGGGGTCGGGCAGTTTGGGTAAAAGGATTTCGTTTTTCGGATTTTCTTGATCCAAGGTTATTCTCCACAAATTTCAGTCGGTTAGACCGCAGACAGAGTGAGTTAGCTGCTCTAGAATTCAGGGAGAAACTTTGCTCGACGGTGCCCCTGCACCACTCGTTTGAAGTTCTGATTGATTTTCGAATCATCTCCTCTTCTCTTTTTTGCTTCTTCTTTTTTTGGGTTGTGCGATGAGTTTTGCCCTACGGAACCAAGTTGGAAGCCTGCGTCAGTCGAATCTGAATGATGCTTCCATTCTCGACGCCTCGGATGTCTTTGAACGTCGTCACCTCGGCTCGTCAGAAAAAGAAGTAGAGCGAATGCTGGAGGTGCTTGGATTGTCCAGTTTGGACGAGCTAAGTGATTGCACCGTGCCGGTTGAGATTCAGACGCGGAACGGCCTGGCGATTGACGAACCGATGGGCGAAAGCGAGGCACTCGATGCTTTAGCTTTGATTGCCAGTAAGAACAAAGTTTACCGATCGTGTATTGGCATGGGCTACACCGGTACCGTGACGCCACCGGTAATCCTGAGGAATGTATTGGAAAATCCCGGCTGGTATACACAGTACACACCTTACCAAGCCGAGATTGCTCAGGGGCGTCTCGAGGCTCTTCTCAACTTTCAAACCATGATCGCCGACCTCACCGGATTACCCTTGGCCGGTGCAAGTCTGCTTGATGAAGCCACCGCAGCCGCTGAAGCCATGGCGATGTGTCTTTCGCTTTCCAATCATAAGAAAAAGGGTTTCTTCGCGAGCGATGAATGTCATCCTCAGACTCTAGCTCTCCTCCAAACACGAGCAAAAGGTCTTGGAATTGAACTGACCGTGGGCCCGATTTCAGAGATCAGCTTTGACTCGGGTGAAGGCGGCTTGTGTGGGGTTTTGGTGCAATATCCAACCTCTGACGGACGGATTGAAGACAACTCCGAGTTAGTCGCCAGCTCCCACGAACATACACGCGTAGCCGTGGCGGCGGCAGAGCTCCTCTCCCTCACCCTTCTCAAGCCCCCGGGGGAATGGGGAGCCGATATCTGTGTCGGGAGCGCTCAGCGTTTCGGTGTCCCCATGGGTCTAGGGGGACCGCACGCTGCATTCATTGCAACCCATGAGTCGTTTGCTAGGAAGTTACCCGGAAGAATCATTGGTGTCTCCAAGGATGTTCACGGAAATCGTGCGTTGAGGATGGCGATCCAGACACGGGAGCAACATATCCGACGGGACAAAGCGACAAGCAACATCTGCACCGCTCAAGCATTGCTCGCGATTATCAGCTCTTTTTATGGTATCTATCACGGCCCAGAGGGTTTGAAAGAGATTGCTGACCGCACGCAGTCCTATACCGCAGCTTTAGCTGTCGGACTGACCCGACTCGGTCACCATGTTTTGGGTGGAGGCCCATTCTTTGACACCATTCGTATCCGACTCGGTAAAGGGCGAGTGCACGCTGCTCGTCAAGTTTCCGACGCCGCCAAGGAGCGTCAGATCAATCTGCGTGAGTATGACGATGGAACACTCGGAGTGACTTTGGATGAGACTGCTGACCGGCGGCTGGTTGCTGATCTTCTGGCAGCTTTCAATTTCGGACATTACACAGGCTTTGATGTCGACGAACTTCTAGAAGAAGCGGGATCCAGTGGGAGATTGAACCTGGGAGACTTCAAAAGAACGTCGAACTATCTAACCCATGAAGTTTTCCATCGATACCGAAGCGAAACGGAAATGCTCCGTTACATTTTTCGATTGATGAATCGCGATCTCTCGCTGGCCCAATCCATGATTCCGTTGGGCTCTTGCACGATGAAGTTGAATTCCACCTCGGAAATGATCCCAGTCACTTGGCCCGCCTTTGCAAACATTCATCCCTTCGCGCCAGATACACAGTGGCGCGGATACACGCAGATGTTTCGTCAGCTCGAAGAATGGCTATGCGAGGTGACGGGTTTCTCGGCTGTGAGTCTGCAGCCTAACGCAGGTGCACAAGGGGAGTATGCAGGTCTACTGGTCATTGCAGCCTATCAAGAGCATCTGGCGAAGACGGCCGGAGTTCCTAATCGGCGAAAGGTCTGCCTGATTCCCACCTCGGCTCACGGGACCAATCCAGCTAGCGCGGTCATGGCTGGGATGAAAGTGGTGCCGATCAAGTGCGATGACAATGGGGAGATTGACATGCAAGATCTGCGCGACAAAGCAGAAAAACATTCTGATGATTTGTCGGCTCTGATGATCACCTACCCCTCCACACACGGAGTTTTTGAACCGACCGTTCGTGAGGTATGTGAAATCGTCCACCAGCACGGTGGGCAGGTCTACATGGATGGAGCGAACATGAATGCACAAGTCGGTTTGACAACCCCCGCAGAATGCGGAGCCGACGTCTGTCATCTGAATTTGCACAAAACGTTCTGCATCCCTCACGGTGGCGGTGGTCCTGGAATGGGGCCAATCGGTGTCGCGCCACAGTTGGAACCGTTTCTACCCGGTCACACCGTTCAGCGTCCGGATACAGCGGGTGAATTCGCCATCGGGCCTGTATCGGCCGCCCCTTACGGCAGCCCCAGTATCCTGACAATCAGTTATCTCTATATCAGCATGATGGGAGCCGAGGGCCTGCGAAAGGCAACGCAGGTGGCGATCCTGAATGCGAATTATATGGCTCATAGGCTCTCCTCTCACTACGACATCTTGTACACCGATGCGAACGGTCGAGTGGCTCATGAATTCATCGTCGACTGCAGGAAATTTGAGAAGTCAGCGGGAGTGAAGATTGATGATATTGCTAAAAGATTGATGGACTATGGATTTCACGCGCCCACGATGGCTTGGCCAGTCCCCGGGACACTGATGATTGAGCCGACTGAAAGTGAATCAAAAGAGGAGCTTGATCGATTCTGCGATGCGATGATTTCTATTCGAGAAGAGATCAGTGCAATCGAAAATGGGAGTTGCGATCAAAATGACACCCCGTTGAAAAATGCTCCGCACACCATGCAGGTGATCGGGGCTGATCAGTGGTCGCACTCCTATTCGAGAGAACAAGCTGCCTGGCCACTTCCTTGGCTTCGAGAGTCGAAGTTTTGGCCCTTCGTGGGAAGGATCGATAACACCTATGGAGATCGGAATCTGGTTTGCAGTTGCACGCCGATGTCTGACTTTGAGTGATGAAAGACAGGGAAGCCCGGTTCCCTTACCGCTTTCTTAATACGAATACGGCATCCGTCAGGTCTTCATCCATCGACCTGACTTCATCAATGTCATAATCAAAGTCGTGAATGCCTACTAATTCGAAATCGTCTCCTACCGCGTTTAGCAATTTCTGGACTTGTTGATACGTGTAGAGTCTCAACGGGAATTCGCTCCGTATCCTTTCAATCTTTCCCGACTTCTTGGTAGCTTTGATTGAAACTCTTAATTTCTCTTGCCGTATTCTCCTTTCGAAATCAATCACTTTCAGAGTTACACTGACATCCGTTCCACCGTGACTCGCTTTCCAGCGTTCGGTGCATTCGGTATCAGCATCCAGTGGAATAATATGAAAACCCAGGATGTAGATACCCCCGCTTCTCAGATGCTTTGCGACTGATTTTAGATGCGAGATAGCATCCTTGTCACTGAGAAGATGACGAAAGGTATTGAACGTGCAAAATGCTGCATCAAAAAGAGTTGAGAATTCCATCGAGGTCATGTCACCCAAGACGAGATTCGCTTGCAGCTTTCTTCGGCGGAGCCTTTTGCCTAGGTAGTTCAGCATCGGCTGACTGAGATCCAAGCCGGTGACTTCGTAGCCCCGTTCAGACATCGCAGCGACTAAACGACCACTTCCACATCCTGGTTCCAATACATGTTGAACCGGTCGTTTGGCGTATCGATCAAATGCATCCTGAAAAAAACTCACCTCTGCTGGAGTTTCATCACGAAAAACCATGTCAAAGTATTGAGGGTGGTCATACCAGTCAGCCATGGGTGATCTTCCAATAATCCCGAGCCATCTTCCCCGGGGATGAAATGCAGAATCAAATGAACTGAAGAGAAAGTAGCTCAGAGTGATTTGAGGTAGGCGATCAAATCTTCAACCTCGGCGTCACTCAGATTACCCTCTCCGTTTACATCTTCTGGGCGGTGAAGGTCTGTGATCACACGACGTAAATCTCTGGCACGGCCCGTGTGGAGGAGTCGCGCTTTTTGGTACACGCCGACCAAGGAGGGCGTGTTATAGCCTTTGTAGACGTCATCCTCACTGCCGCTCCCCACATCATGGATTTTACCGTCTGTGAAATGGGCTCCATGATGACAATCGATGCATGCTGCCTTGCGTCCGTAGAAGACTTTCTTACCTCGCAGAGCTGCTTCTGTTAGCGTGCCGTTGTCACTGAGGAAGGGATTCGGTGGAGGCTGTAGAGTCGAGAGGAACGCAATGAGATCACGTTGATCCTGCTCGGAGGGCATCTCACCCTGCATGGTTGATGTGATGGATTTTTCCATGGAGTCCATCAAGCTTGTTTGCCAGCCATGCCACGTCCATGGGAAGGTTTTGGTAACCGAATACAGGGGCAAGACGGTTTTTAGAGTCATCTCGGAGCCATCATTCATGGTGTCCATCGGTCTGGCGTTGGTGCCACCGTCCTGATGACAACTGTGACAGCTGTACCACTGATCCAAGCTCCGCGTTCCATCATAAAAGATTTCCATTCCCCGCCGAGCAGCAGTCAGCACTTTTGGACCCCCAAGGGGAATTTCATGAAGCACCTCCCCTGCGGTCACATCAATCACTTGAACAGCGTTTTTTAGGTAGTTGGCTACGTAAGCTGTTCTTGAATTCTTCGCAAATTTCACACCCAATGGACGACCTCCTAAATCCAATCTCCGAAAACGTTCCCGAGAATATTGGAGTCCACGATCAATCAGGTCTCCTGGTCCACCCTGAGCC
>JAAXIK010000521.1 GCA_012270385.1 Rubripirellula sp.
TGGCAGCTGAGATTGTCATTCGATTGGGTTGGGATTCTCATTCCTTACTCACGTATCCTCTGCAATATGTCTGCTACAACGTCTTAAGAACATAGCAAATCCCTATCATTACGGTCCGTTTTGATTCTGAAAACCGGCACTTGCAGAGCAACCCCCTCCCCGCACAACTAAAGCCTCACGAACCGGGGTTTTCATCTGAGGCTCACCAAGTGAAATGTGATAAAATCGCAATGCGAGAAGAGAAGTATTCAAATTAGACACTCCAGTCACTTAAGGCTGAGCACAGTTTATCCCCATAAAGCCTGTAATGAAAACACGGAACATTCACAGAAGAAATATCCTGAGAGGGCTCGGTGTCGGCCTTACGTTACCAGCACTTGAATCCTTCTCACTCTCTGGATTTGCCAGTGAGCAGGTCCAAAAGAAGACAAGTAAGGCCAAAAGGTTTATCTGTGTGGCACCAGACTATGGAATCTATCCAGACGCCTTTTTTCCCAACCAGAGCGGCAGCGCCTATGAGATGCCCGAGACCCTCAAGTTAATGGAGCGACATCGCTCGGAAATCTCCATTTTCTCACACCTGGATCACCCGGGAGTGGGTGGGGGTCACGGCTGCACACGCACGCTCCTCAATGGAGTGAATGCAGGCGATATTCAAGGTGAACGAAGTCGACTTCTTTCACTCGATCAACAGATCGCTATGCAGATCGGGATGAACACTCGCTTCCCAGCCCTCGTCACCGGTAGCGGCGCACCCATCTCCTACACCAACGCCGGGATTCCGGTTCCCTCCATCCCAACACCTGATCGTCTGTTCAATCTACTTTTCGTTGATGAAGATGAGCAGACAAAAGCAAGTCAGCGACAATCGCTGAACGACAATGCAAGTATCCTCGATGTGCTTTTGGAAGACTCGCGGTCCCTAAAGACTCAGTTATCTTCCATCGATCGAATTAAGCTGGACGAGTATCTCACGGCTGTTAGAGAAACAGAGGGGAAGCTGAAAAGGAGGAATGAATGGATCGATATCCCCAAACCCAAAGTGCGTGCACCGAAGCAGGATGATGAAGCAGCGGAACAATCAGGTTACCCTTTCGACATGGCTTTGTTCTACGACGTCATGGTGCTTGCCCTACAGACCGACTCGACTCGAGTATTAACGTATCAGATGCCGGGTGGAAACCGAATGTTTCCATTAGAAGGAATCACGATGGGGTACCACACTCTCACTCACCACGGCAAAGACCCAGAAAAGGCAAATCAGATACAGATCATCGATCGATATTATTTCACGGAATTGGCAAAGTTTCTCGATAAACTCAAGGACTCCAAAGACGAGAATGGCCAACCTCTTTTAGATACCACGATCGTGATGTTCGGCAGCGGGATGGGTAATGCGAGTTCGCACAGCAGCCGCGACGTGCCAATCATGGTGGCAGGCGGAGGCCTCCGGCATGGCAGCCATCACTCATTCCCTAAAGAAGCACACAGTGGAACACCACTCGCTAATCTCTACGTCACATTGCTAAACCAATTGGGTATTGAAAAAGATCAATTTGCGACAAGTGAAGGTGACCTCAACCATCTCCTCTAATGCAACTCAATTTCGCACCAACGCAATGCACATGATTCGCAAGCTTTTCCAAGTATTCACCCTTTGCCTCATTTTGACTCCCGAAACGGGTCAGGCAGAGACACATCATCAATCCATCAAGAATTTCCTCAATGCTTATTGCATTGAGTGCCATGGAAGTGGTGAGCAGCATGCAGATCGACGCTTCGATCAACTCAGTTTTGATTTCTCCATTCCGCAGAATGGGGAACTGTTGCAGGAAATACTGGATCAATTAAACCTCGGGCAAATGCCTCCGAAGGATCAGCCTCAACCGGACAGCCAATCTCTACGGCAGATGGTTGACATCCTCACCCAGACACTCACTCAAGCACGAGAAGAATCTCGGAGCCACTTGGCTGGAGAAGTGATCTTGAGAAGGCTCAACCGAACCGAGTACCGCAACACGGTCCGCGATCTGCTTCAAGTCACCATGACCGACTTTGCCCCCACCGTTGCATTCCCTCAGGACGAGGCGCTTGCCGGTTGCGATAACATTGGGGAAGGTCTGCTCACCTCAGAATTCCTACTCACCCAGTATCTGAATGCCGCAGAACAAGTGATCAACAAGGCAATCGTTCCCGGGGAAAAACCGAGTGTCGAACACCTGATCGCAGAAGGTGATGACATACACGGGGGAGGTCACTCTGATCAAAGAGGTTTTAAGCGGATGTTAGTCCGTGATCAATTCACTCGTGCGTTGATCAAACGGAAATATGCTGGGGTGCCCGCTGATGGCGAATACAGGTTTAAAATTACAGCCAACACAGTGCGTTGGAGGGATCACCGATTTGACTGGGGTGAATTGGGATACGACGGGTCAGAACCTCCGCGTATCCGAGTATTGGTGACCAATCGTAAACTCGGAGTCGTTTCAACGAGGACATTTGGCGAGTACGAAATCAAAGAGGATCAACCCACCACCATCGAAATTCGTGGTTACCTTCAAAAAGGTTATGAATTTGCCGTTGAATGGGCAAACGGACCGCGTGGTTCCCAAAAACGAATCATGCGAAAAGTATTTCCAAAGTACCTTCCCGAGGACACGGTAGAACTGGCAAGAAACCCCGTCGAGATGTACATGGGTGCCGCCCCGGAACTGAGATTGCATCGCCTTGAGCTGGAGGGCCCCTTCTACGATCAGTGGCCACTGCCAGGTTTCACTCGGTTTTTCAAAGATCTACCAGATCGACCTCTTCAAGCAGATCTAGATCGTAGCTTGACTGAATTCGCGAGATTGGCGTGGCGTGGACGAATCGACGAGCAAGCGCTTGCACGTTACCTGAGACTTGGCAAACAAAGGTTTGAGTCGACAGGCAACTTTTGGCAGGCTGCAAAACTCAGCATGAAAGCGATATTGGCATCACCTAACTTTCTCTACCTCGTCGAACCCCGGTCAGAAAAAAGCCACCCAGGATTGAGCAGTTACGAACTTGCAACTCGGCTTTCCTATTTTCTTTGGAGTACCATGCCGGACGATATTCTATTTGACCTTGCCAAAACTGGAGAACTGACTCAACCGGACGTTCTCGAGCAGCAAGTCGAACGGATGCTCAACAATCCTAAAGCGAAAGCTTTCCTCGAAAACTTCTCCGGGCAATGGCTGCATCTACGTCAATTAGGTTCGATGCCACCCGATCCAACCAAAAACCCCTCCTATTATGCTGATGATTTGGAAGGAGCGATGAGGCAAGAAACCGAACGATTGTTTCGTCACCTTCTCATGAACAATGAAAGCGTCCTCCGATTCATCGATGCAGATTACACATTCTTAAACGCAGCTTTATCCCGTCACTATGGAATCATGGGGGTCAGCGGAGATCAATTCCAGCGTGTCCAACTTCAACCAGAGCATCACCGTGGCGGACTTCTAGGACACGGCAGCATACTTACGTTGACATCCAATGGCGTTGAAACCCAGCCGGTCATGCGGGGCATCTGGGTCTTGGAAAATATGCTGGGGAGCCCCCCCTCGCCGCCACCGCCAGACGTGCAACCAGTTGAACCCGACACCCGCGGTGTAAAGACCATCCGGGAATTGATGGCGAAACACCGATCAATTGAAACCTGCAATACATGCCATCGGAAGATCGATCCTATTGGTCTGGCAATGGAGAACTTTGACCACCTAGGTCGCTATCGGCAACGCTACTCAACTCAAAGTCCCATTGACGCATATGGAGAGATGCCAGACGGAACGGGTTTCAATGGCTTGAATGGGATTCGCAATTACCTTTTGGAACGCCCTGAACAATTTGTGAGATGCTTGACGGAAAAGCTTTTGACTTACGCGATCGGTAGAAGAATTGCTTACGTGGATCGCGTGGATGTGGAGAACATTGTCTCCTTATCCAAGAAGCAAGATTATGCATTTCAGGACCTCATCAAGCTCATCGTCACCAGCCAGGCCTTTCAATCAAGATAGATCCCAGCAGTCATTCCTTCACCCGCACAAAACTACTTCAACCATTCATATGCGTTTCCTTCACGCAATCATCGCTTTGCTTCTACCAGTGGGTCTCGGAAACTGCCATGCTTCCGAAGATATCGACAAACGACCTCCTAATATTATTGTCATCATGATGGGAGATATCGGGCGGGATTGGCTGAGCTGCTACGGATCGAATCACGACACACCCAACATTGATCATCTCGCAGAGAACGGTTTGAAGTACAGAACCGCATGGTCAGCACCCACATCCACACCTGCGCGCGTCTCTCTCTTAACGGGCATGTATCCCTTTCATCACGGTTGGACTCGTCACTATGACGTACCCAGATGGGGAGGCGATGGGTTGAAACCGGACCGATTCACTACCTTTGCCTCCATCCTTCGGGACTCGGGGTACTCCACCGGAATTGCTGGACAGTGGTTACTCAATGACCTCAAAAGCCAACCGAACGCTCTGAAAGAACATGGATTCGATGAATACAGCATCTGGACCGGAGATCAACACACTACTGTGGAATTGGGCGAGCAAAATAAAAATGGATACCTCATTCAACATCAAGTCCGCAGAGAATCCCCGAACACACCGGATGCTGTTAATCAGTTTGCTCTGGATTTCATTCAACAACATCGAGAGGAGCCGTTTTTACTTTACTACCCAATGCTCTCCACTCTGCGGCCAATTGAAGCTGATTTCTCCTCATTCTCGAAGTATGTAACAGACGTAGATCAGCGTGTAGGAACGCTGATTCAATCGGTGCAGAAATTAGGCCTCATCGATCATTCTTTGATCATCCTCACATCGGATAACGGATCTGCTGTTGCGGGCAAACTCAATGGGCAAGATTTCATCGAGGGCAAGGGTCAACGAACCGACGTCGGCGTTCATGTTCCTTTTATTGTTCGCGCTGACTTCCTGACGCCACATCCAGGACTCGAGTCGTTTGACCTCGTCGATGTGACCGATGTCTATCCAACTTTACTCGACTTAGCGGCGATTGACGTCCCCACCGAGATCATCGACGCAGGGCCCGCGACGGTCGCAGCCATGTGGCAGGCCGGCCTGGCCCATCGCGACATCAAGCCGGCCAACGTGATGGTGCAGGGTCATCGGCTGAGACT
>JAAXIK010000200.1 GCA_012270385.1 Rubripirellula sp.
GGCTACATCTCTCCCTACTTCATCACTGATCCAGGGACAATGGAAGCGGATCTCGAGAACGCTCTCGTTCTTCTTTATGAAAAGAAGATCAGCAACATCCGAGACCTAGTTCCGTTGCTGGAGAAATCCGCTCAAACTGGCCAACCGTTGCTGATCATCGCCGAAGACGTAGATGCGGAAGCGTTGACTCTTCTCGTAGTGAACAACCTACGTGGAACGCTAAATGTTTGTGCTGTGAAAGCACCTGGGTTTGGTGACCGCCGAAAATCGATGCTCGGGGATATTGCAACGCTGACTGGTGGTACGTTGATTAGCGACGACCTGGGTATCCAACTAGAAAATGTCACACTGGATCAACTTGGCCGCGCAAAGAAAGTCACCGTCGACAAGGGCAGCACTACCATTGTCGAGGGAGCAGGAAAACGAGCAGATATCGATAAGAGAGTTGCTCAGATCCGCGCACAGATTGAGCAGACCGATAGCGATTACGACAAGGAAAAATTCCAAGAACGTCTTGCGAAACTCGCAGGCGGCGTAGCCGTGATCAGCGTGGGTGCTGAGACCGAAGCCGAAATGAAGCAAACCAAGGCACGACTTGAAGATGCTCTTCATGCAACCCGCGCTGCGGTCGAAGAGGGAATTCTGCCCGGAGGTGGTGTTGCCCTCGTGCGTTGCACCGAAGCGGTTGCTGCAATCAAGAGTTCGCCTCTCAAAGATGAGTCAGGCAGCACTTTGGTAGCGAGCGCAAAAGGCGACGAAAAGATCGGCGTTGACATCGTGCTTGGTGCCCTTGATGCTCCTATGCGACAAATCGCTGACAATGGTGGTATCGACGGCAGTGTTGTTGTAGACGAAGTTCGCGGCAAAGCGAAAAACATCGGATACAACGCGAATGCTGGAGAGTACGGTGACATGCGGAAGGCTGGAGTCATCGACCCAGTCAAAGTGGTGCGAACCGCTCTGACAAATGCGGGTAGCATCGCTGGATTGCTACTCACCACTGAAGCGCTTGTCACCAATTTCGAAGACGAAGATAAGGACAAGCGACCCGTCGAAGGCGTGGTTGCTTAGGTAACGAACCGGGTTCTTATTCGCGAACAGGATTCTGAGTTCGTTCGAATGAATCCGCCAAGAATTTGAACGGGTCGCCTGCCAGTCACATTGGTGGGCGACCCGTTTAACTTTAATCTTCAGAGTAAGAGTGAGAGCCCTACATGTGCCATGGTGTTCGGAGGAACGTTTTGGCAGGAAACGGGTGAGGAACCATGGCTGAAAAAACCTGCTATTACGAAGTCCTCCGTGTCGACCGGTCGGCTTCGAAGGCAGAGATCGATCGAGCTTATCGAAAACTCGCTATCAAATATCACCCGGACAGCAATCGGGATGATGAAACGGCAGTTGAGAAATTCAAGGAAGCCACCGAGGCCTATGAGGTCCTCAGCGATCAAGAAAAAAGAGAAAGATACGATCGACATGGGCATGCCGGCGTGGAGGGCGTGCATCAATTCAATGATGTGGAGGATATCTTTGAGGCCTTTGGCGACCTGTTTGGTGGTGGCATGTTTGGGGACCTCTTCGGGTCCCGCGGCGGAGGCAGGTCACGTCGAGGCAGACGCGGTGCTGACTTGCGGTGCAATGTCACCCTGACTTTGGAGGAGGCGGCCAGCGGCACGGAGAAAGAAATCTCTTTCCGACGACGTGCTCGATGTGAGAGCTGTACTGGTTCGGGAGCCGCCCCGGGCAGCCAACCGGTTCGCTGCGAGACATGTGATGGACGCGGTCAAGTCATTCAGTCTGCGGGGATCTTGCGAGTTCAAACTGCTTGCCCAACCTGCTCTGGAACAGGGCAGAAAATCAGTACGCCTTGCACCGACTGCCGTGGTTCAGGACTGGAGAATCAGAAAGCTGAACTCACCGTAAATATTCCGGCCGGGGTTGATGACGGAACGCGTCTTCGCGTGCAGGGCGAGGGCGAAGCGAGTCCGGATGGTGGTCCTGTAGGGGATTGCTATGTGTTCATCAACGTCAAGCCACACTCGCTATTTAAGCGTGACGGTTCACACCTCATTCTGCAGCTACCCATTTCCTATAGTCAAGCAGCACTGGGGGCTGAAATCGAGGTGCCCACGCTCGAAGGGCCGCAAAGCCTCACGATTGAGCCCGGAACCCAAAACGGAGACGTGTTCACCTTGAGGGGACAGGGAATTGCTGACCCAAGAACACGATCCAAGGGCGACTTGCTCGTTCAAGTATTCATTGAGGTACCCAAAAAGCTCTCTAACGACCAAGAGCGGTTACTTCGTGAACTCGCCGAACTCGATCATGAATCAGTGTTACCTCATCGAACGACCTTTTTGGAAAAACTCCGCAACTTTTTCGATCCGGACACCGATCCGGATGAATCCTAAATGCATCCTCGAATGCACAATCTCAAGCCTAAATATCAAGTAACCATTGAGCATTTTTGACCATGTCTGAACAAGATCCATCTTCACAAGAACCAGCCGAAGAAATCTCTCAGGAAGCATCTTCGGAGGAATCCTCTGCTGCTGAGAATGAGGAGACACAGCAAGTAGAGGAACCCGAAACTCGCGATGAAGAAATGGAACGTTTGCGAGGAGAGGTTGTCATGGCAGAGAAGCGTGTCTTGCAGGCTCAGGCCGAGGCGGAGAATTTTCGGAAAAGAATGCGTAGAGACTTTGAAGATCAAATTCGCTTCGCCTCGCTTCCTCTTGTTGAGGACATTCTTCTCGTGAGGGACAATCTTCTGCGAGGGCTCGAAGCTGCCGATCATGCCACAGATTCTGCTGGCCTGAAGGAAGGCGTAGCAATGGTGGCCAAGCAACTTGACGACACGCTAACCAAGCATTCGGTCGAAGAGATTTCCACTGAAGATGGAGCATTTGATCCTAATCTTCATGAAGCGATTTCTCAGATGCCCAGTGAAGATCATGAATCTGGATCGATCATGCATGTTGCTCAAACGGGATTTCGCATGCATGATCGCGTGATTCGCCCCACACAAGTCGTCGTTAGCAGTGGATCAGCGAATCAAGAGAGTTGAGTGAAAGCTCGGAGAGAAGCACCGAAGCGGATGTCAAATTCGTTAGTTTGATCTCCATCACGCCGGTGAGCACCGATCTTAGTCTCGGTCAGCCTTGAGCCACGTAACGCCATACCCCGTAAAAATGGCACGCTGAAGCAAGAAACACCAGAAGATGCCAGATAGCGTGAAAGTATCTCTTCTTACGATCATTCAGAAGAAACAGTATTCCGATCGAATACAACATACCTCCCGCGACCATCCAACGCCCCAAGCCGCTGGGAACGGTTTGAGCGAGAGGTATGGCTGGCAACCATCCAAGCAATAGATAGGTGTAAGTTCCGATCGAATTCACCCGATACCGGATCGCAACCTTCTTAATAAATCCCGCTAAAGCGGCGACCCAGATTAGCCACAGAAGCGGAAGACGCAGCGGTTCTGATGCATATCGATAGATAATCGGTGTATAGGTCCCCGCAATCATGAGGTAGATCATCGCCTGGTCGTATGCCCTTAGAGTATTGAGGCAATCACGGCGATGCAGCCAATGAGACAGGGTTGAGAATAAAAATGTGCCAAAAACACTGACGGAATAGGCAATACAGGCTAGTGATAATCCAAGCCTGTGACTGATCACTGACTCAACAAGCCATGCTCCCATGAAGAGTGTGACGACAGCTGCAACCCCATGTGTCCAAGCATTGGCCCATTCCTGATCAGGTTGCACCGGTGCATCGATTGAAGATCGCATGAGTCGACCTATCTTTTCCACTTGATTGAAGAAGTTCAGGGGCTGGTAATAGATTAATACAAATAGATTGGCTGGCTCTCCGGTTGGCGTCCAGAAACATAAAATCGATCTGTGGCCGGTCCGATCTGGGTAAGCTGCGCAACAAAGACCGGCAACCGCGAACTAGCCAAGGCGTGTCATGATGCAACCATAAGCGATAACTCATGATCGATCTTTATCGATCTCAACATCGCTTGGCAAAAACTCAACATCGACTGCAGAATCAGACAAGCTTGTGCTCGGCAACGAGTGAAACGGAGAAAGCAAGAACACGGTACGAAAAGCATGGAGCATCACACCTGAACTCGAACAGCATCACCTTCGAGCCGACTCAGTTGAGAAAAGCAAATACCAAAACCTCGGTAGCAGGTATTTCCTGCAGTCGCATCGGACACAATGCAGAACGAATCATGCTTATCTGCAAGATGCTTCAAGAACTATTCCAGCATGCTCGAAAAGCTAATCTGCAACTGATGATTGGGGAGGAAACCGCAATTGCATCGTGGGCCACGGAAGCGTCAAGGCTGTGGGATGTGCCTTTACTACTTGTGCGTCCCGATTCAGCAGATACGAACAACTCGATACACCCAACGCAATCAATTGATCTGCGAAACCCTGCAAACTCCAAAACACCTCGACCGAAACACCCATCCGCAAAAAAAAGGAGAGGAGGTACCGACCTCAAGCTAATCAATTCTGTAGACCGCTTGTACGTCCCCTACGTTCGCAAGGGTGGCCGGATTGAATCTGCCATACTCAACCGACTCCAAAGCGACCCCAAGTTTGAGGTTTACGTCGTTACCTCACCCACTGCGAGATTAACGGATGCGGTTAATAATCGATCGATGAGAAATGGTGCGTCAACGAAATTAGTCGCTTGCGGCGCTAGGGAATGGACACCAACGGGAACCCTGCAGCAAGCGAATAGAAGCGTGATGCCGAATGCAGCATCGGGAGAGAATGCAAATCAAAAAAAAGACATGCTCCCCGCACAACTCTGCAATGAGGAGTGGCTGTTTCATTGCACAAGAGCACCCAACGGTCCATGGCCGGGAGAATCGGAAGCGGAATTTCGCCGGAGCCTTCTTCTGTCACCAGAACTCGCTTTGTCACGTGAGCCGATTGATGCCTTGGTGCGTATTCTAAGGCAAGGCAAATTGATGGCACAGGCTCGAGTAAGCCATAGGGATTTTCCAGTCGTTTGTTTCTCGGCTAAACCGATTTCAAATATTCTGGCATCACGTTGTTATCGTCCGCACGTGCAAAGATGGGATTTTGAACCCTTCGGCATCGGCATCAAAAAAGTGATCGCAGAATCCATTGGAATTCAACCCGTTACCTATCTTGATGGATCTCAGAAAGTAGAGAAAAACAAACCTGATTCTTTTCGATTCCAAAGTAGCGGAAGAACCTATGATTGGTCGCAAGAAAAAGAGTGGAGATCCCCGGCATGCGTTGTCTTGGACAACATCCCTCGTGGTAGCCTCTGCGTCTTTGCCAAAGACTCATCGCTTGCGAGAGAGAAACTCGCTTTCAGTAGATGGCCTGTCTTCTTTCTTAAACTCAAAAAATGAATATGTCGCTGATTGCGAACAAGGCGCTCAGCGGAACTACGTATCCGCAAAAGCGAATCCCAGTCCTGTTACCCTCCCGCCCCTATTAGGCTCCAACATTGGTTATCTGACAATTCAGGACATTCTCTATGTGGGACTGCAAACCATTGCAAAGTAGCTATACTTTCTAAGCCGCATTTCGGGCAAAAGCTGATTAGCGGTTTCAGGTAGAACCATCCAAGATAAGGCTCATAGCAGTGAAGACTGATAATCTCGTTAGCCTCTCAACTGATCCCTCAACAATCCATGAACTTGCTTCCTACAAAACACTTGGCCAGGAAGAATTGAATCGTCGGATTCAGAAAGTACGAGAAGAACTCGGTGATTCTCTACTTATCTTGGGACACCACTACCAACAGGATGACGTCATCCAACACGCGGATCTTCGTGGTGACAGCTACCAACTGAGCCAGATGGCGGCAGAGAGCCGGACCTGCAAAACGATTATCTTCTGCGGCGTTCACTTCATGGCCGAGACGGCTGATATTTTGGCCAACCGGCCAGAGAAGCTTGCTGAGCGAGATCAAGAACGTGTGGATGTGATCTTACCTGACATGGCAGCAGGCTGCTCCATGGCTGACATGGCTGCCATTGGTCAGGTGGAAAATGCTTGGGCCGACATGTCAGAAATCATCGATACCGATCAAGTGATTCCGGTGACCTATATCAATAGTGCTGCGAGCTTGAAAGCTTTCTGTGGAAAGCATGGCGGCATTGTGTGCACCAGTAGTAATGCTAAGGCGGTCATCGAATGGGCATTCGAGCGTGGTCAACGCGTTTTCTTCTTTCCCGATCAACATCTTGGACGCAATACCGCACTGAAGATGGGCATAGAAGAAGACCAAATGCCCGTCTGGAACCCCTATGCAATGGACCTAGGTGGAAATACGGAACAAGCCATTGAGAATAGTCGCGTGATCTTATGGAAGGGACACTGCAGCGTTCACCAGATGTTTCGCCCAGAGCACGTGGCCGCTTTTAGAGAACGTGATCCGGAAATGAAAATTCTGGTACACCCGGAATGCCCTCGTAATGTCAATGACTTAGCGGACGTCTCGGGTAGTACGGGAAAGATCATTTCAACAGTTCAATCAAGCCCCGCTGGAACAAAATGGGCAATCGGAACAGAACTTCATCTTGTCAATCGCCTGAAAGCTGAACATCCCGAACAGGAAATCCACTTCCTCAGTCCAGTGGTATGCATGTGCGCGACGATGTATCGAATCGACCTTCCTCACCTCGCATGGATACTCGAAAATCTGCGAGATGGAGCAGTCGTAAATCAGATTCAAGTGGATGAAGAAACGAGTCGTTGGAGCTTGATCGCACTAGAACGAATGCTTTCGATCAGCTAGCGGCTTCTCCCTTACAATGGATTCTTCCCATAGAGTAGGAACGAGACTCCATGAATCAGCCTGGCGTTTTCAGATCGTGCCATCGTCGCAGTATTGCATTGGGACTCAGCGTGGCTTTGGCTGCTTTTGCCCTAGGTAGCATGGGTGATGCGAGGGGTCAAGAAAGCTCACTCACCCCGAATTACCCTGATCTGTCTTCGGTTCCAAATGATCTGGTCACGCCGCCCATGAGCCAAGGGCAGCCCGCGGCTGGTAAACGAGTGAGACATCAATTGGATCGTTTTCTTAAAACGAACGTCTATCACGCTCTTTATTTACCTGAAAATTGGCAAGCGAATCAAACCTATCCGGTGATCGTCGAGTACGCAGGTAATGGCCCCTACGAAAACGCGATCGGCGATCGATGCGAAGGTACAGTTGAGGGATGTAATCTTGGTTACGGAATCAGTGGGGGCGTTGATTTCATCTGGATCTGCATGCCCTTTGTTGATGCTACTCATCAGCAGAACCAAAGACAATGGTGGGGCGATACCGAAGAAAGTGTCCGATACACCTTGGAAGCGATTGAAATGGTGATTGAAGACTTTGGAGGTGATCCACGAAATCTCTTCCTGTGCGGATTTTCTCGTGGTTCGATCGCATGCAACTACATTGGATTACACAACGATCACATTGCTGAACTTTGGGCCGGCTTCATCTGCCATAGCCACTACGATGGGGTCCGACCATGGAATTATCCTGGAAGTGATCGAGAGTCGGCGACCAAAAGGCTGCAACGACTTGGTGGAAGACCTCAATTCATTTGCCAAGAGAAATCCGTGGAGGTAACAAGAAAATATCTTGCGAAGGTTGCACCAGAGGGCGATTTCGAATTCCACAGGGTCCCCTTCAGAAATCACAGTGACCAGTGGGTCCTACGCGATATTCCGCTTCGTGACCAAGTGCGTCATTGGATCAGGCGAACGCTGCATGGCAAGGAAACGAGAGATCACTTGCCGGCCACGACAAACCGATAGGCGGAATAGGTAGGATCACGACTCTCTAAATAATCTTGCACCGTGATCACATCTGCTTTTCTAAAGCCGCATTCCAGCATGAATGATGAAGGATCATTGCATCCGAAAATAAACTTCTCTCCAAGTTGCTCCATTCCGTCAACGAAAGCTGCAATCTCCTCGACATGGGTAGTGCCATCTACAACATCCGGTGTGACCATATCGGACCAGATCCTTGATTCAGGATTCTGTAGCGTTTGGCCCAACAAAGTGAGGATTTCCTGATTTTCCTGTTTGCTGAAGTACATGGAACAGCCTTCGTAAATAATGGCTGTTGGCAAACGAGGATCAAAGTCAGGATGCTGAAGAAGAATCTTGGATAAATCATCGCACTTAAAATCCGCTGCAACCATCCGCCTTTGTACGACGGGACGATTTGTCAATTGCGAGATCACCCTCGTCCTCTCTTCCAGCATTTCAGGCAGATCGACTTCGAAAAATGTAGGACGACCAAGCGACTCATACAAGCGAAACGGCCTCATATCCAAACCAGCCCCCATCAGTACAACCTGACGCAGTCCAGGAATGCTGGTGAGAGTTTGATCGATATGCTTCGTCCTCGCCGCAACGGTGTGCTGCAAGTGCGGCAAGACACTCTGCAAACGCTTAGCAAGCAGTTCGCCATGTGGACCCGCAGCATGTTTTTCGTGGGCTTGGTCCAACCTCACAAAACTTTCATCTGCGGTCGCTCGAAGACCGGCAATCATACGTGCCGATGCCTTAAGCTTGTGTTTGAACAGTGGATTGATGGATGGCTTTTCTCGGGTAGGCTTTAACTGAATAGATGGCTGAGCAAAGTATTTCATCTCTGCCTCCGCGACCACTTCGTTATTGGATCGAAAAATAACGGGCAAGGTGACCAAGACTCGCTTACCCGAAAAATAACGTTGGCGCACCATCTCTGCCGTTTCGTCACTGATCTTGCACGTTGCAGTCACATGCCCCGTGCTAGGGCATTTGTACCGGACATCCATCGCGGCCAACCATAGTGCTGCGGAGTTATCTTCATTACAGGGATGAACCCCTGCGAAGGGAACACCTCGCAAGAGAGTCGCTAAAGCGAGACCACCCGTGTAATCCGCTGACAACGAAAGCAATGCCGCCTGATGCGTACCATGCTGGTTGGTCGTCGCATGATTGAGCGGGAGCACAGTGGTGCAGCTGCCTTCTTGTACCTCTTTGACATGCCAATCCGTCCACTTCAGAACGGGGATCGCCTCGTGTAATAGTCGAGTCATCAAGCTTGGATTCACGCGACTGTTGTAGTCCTGAGCCCATGTGATCTGACTGTGCTCATGTTGTGAAACGATCATCATTTCCCCCGACTTTTATGGCCGCTCGATGCGTTGCAAACGAATTTCAGAAATTCCTGAAAAGAACCAGAAACGGCTAAAGATCTAAATCCCCCGCGTCTCCATGAAAGTTTTTAGCAGCGGTAAGACGCCCTGAATCGATAAAAACGGATTGGTTCCAGAAAGACAGGAAAACTAGTGGAGATATTTCCGGTGAGTGAAAGCTTAGCAATCTAGGCTTCCTGTGGACTCGTACCACCTGTAACTCATCTGACTTAGATAAGGCCGGATGAATCAGCACAACCGTTAGGACTGGTCTTTCGACGAAGAACCACTGAGTGAAAGCCAGACTCCTGAAAAAGGCTGCCCGTTCCCAAAACATCGATTCACCATGACATACTCAAAACTAGAGAATCAACTTGAGATTCTTCATGAGTTGTCTGACGACTCGATTGTTTCTTGCTTCCTTGCCCGCGATAAGGAGTCCGCGGAGGAATACATTATTCGAAAGGTCCCAAGGGATCTATTTGCAGAAAGTGGGTTCGAGCGTTTTCAGAATGAGGCAAGGCTTACCTCCGCAATTCGCTGCGATACCTATTCGCAGCCTGAAGCATTTGAGATTTGTGAATCCGAGGTGCGGGTTACCTATCGCTACATCCGCGGAAGGTCCCTTGCCAAACGCTACCGAGAATCACCTCTCAGTGCTGCAGAGGCTATTCGTCTGAGCATCGACTTACTTGAGGCTCTTGTTCAAGTCCATCAGGTGGGATGCGTCCACCGGGACATCAGGCCATCCAACATCATCGTATCGGAAAATGGGTCTGCGACACTTTGTGGTTACGTACCGCTGTGGCGACCGGAGGTTTTCGGACACAACAACCGTTTGGGGCAGGACTGTGCAGCTTTTACCTCGCCTGAGCTGTCAGGAATCATTGATCATGATATTGCTGAATCCTCGGACCTCTACTCATTAGGTTATGTACTGGATGCGGCACTGGCCGGTGCACCCGCATTTGATGGGGATGTCAGCGAAATCCTCTATCGCCACATGACCCAAACCCCAAATCTAGGTCGATACCCCACTGAGATTCCCTCCTTTCTCATCGCGTTCATCGATAAACTCACTCAGAAAGAACCACGAGATCGATATCAATCGGCCGAAGCGGCGTTATTTGATGCCACTGAGATTCAGAAAATAATTGGAAAAGAAAGATCTGCTCGTGATTTTGTCTTAGGAAGTGTGGATCATCGAGAAGAGTTGATCGATCCTGCTTTCGTGGGGCGAGAACAAACGGTCGGAGTCATCCTGGGTCAGATGCAGCGAACTTGTGAGGGCGACTTTAGTAGCGGCCTGATTCTCAGTCCATCAGGCCTCGGCAAGACACGTTTGCTCACCGAAGTAGCAAGAATCGCCGCAAGAAAGAACTTCTTTATCCTACATGGTCGGTGCTCCCAACACGCAGCACAGGAGCCGAGTGCACCTTGGCTTCAGATGGTTGACCAACTTTCCAACCACCTCCGTCGTCAACCAAGTTATTGCGAAGAAATCAGTAATCAGTTGATTGCTAATCGGGAAGAGATCACCATTGCCATGCCAGAGTTGGCTAAGGTTCTTGGCTGGAAGGGAGAAGCCATTTCAGGACCCGATGAATCCGGTCAAGAGCGAGTGGTCGATGCATTCACGAAGGTTTTCTCAGCTCTGAGCGGCAGTGATCGTCCGGTTCTATTAACCATCGACGATGCCCAATGGATGGATGACCAATCCAAACGGGTGCTGGAAGCGGTCAATGCGATCCAACCTCGCCATCTTACACTGCTAGTGTTTAGCCGGCCCAACGACACCGTACAAGCTGATCTTGCGCATCGCCTAACCAGTCCCGAAACCATCACATTACAACCGATTGCACCCCATGCAATCAAACAACTCGCGGAGTCGATGGCTGGTCCGCTTCCGACGGAAGCGATTGAAGTGGTCAAACACTATGCTGAAGGAAGCCCGTTCATGGCTACGGCTGTTCTTCGTGGCATGGTGGAATCTGCCGTGCTCACCATACACAATAGACGCTGGCGAATTGACACGGATAAACTGTCGACCTTCCAGGCCGCGGAAGACGCGGGTCAAATCTTATCTGAACGTCTCTCGCAGCTCCCCAAGCAAGCCAAATCCTTGATGATTGCAGCGGCAGTCATCGGCAAAGACTTCAATAGCGACTCTGCGGCGGAACTCGCGGGGATGCCTACGGAAGAGACAGCGAGCATTCTTCAAACTGTCCGAAAACAGCGTCTTGTGTGGACGCGTCCAGACAGCACCATCTCATTCGTGCATGACAAAATCCGCGAGACTCTACTCAAAGAAACTCCCGATGAAATCATCCGCAGGATGCACGGTCAGTATGGAAGACATCTGGAGGCAACCGCTCCATCACGAGTTTTTGATCTGGCATATCACTTTGACGCAGCAAACCTTCATGATCTCGCGCTACCCCACTCCATTGAAGCTGCAAAATTAGCGAGGAAGAGCTTCTCCCTAGCCAGTGCGGAATCACAACTGAGCATAAGCATCCGAGCATTTCGGTTCGCTTCCGAACGCGATCGGCATGTCGTGCAAATGATGATGGCTGACGTGTTACTACTTCAGGGTGAGTATGATGGCTGTCAGGTTTGGCTCGACAAGGCAGCGAATTCAGCCACCACCAAGTTAGAGAAGGCCGGCACTGCACTGAAACAAGGAGATCTCTTTTTCAAACGTGGCAATAAAGACTATGCCGCTCTTCGCTACGAAGATTCACTCGGTCAATTAGGACATCAGATACATCATCGAAGACTATCGATGTGGTGGAATCTGGCAAAAGAAATCGGCAGTCAAGCCATTCACTCTTTGGTGCCCAATCGCTGCGGTCGTCTTGGGAAACTTGATGATGAATCGGAAGCGATGGTCTTATCGCTGTACAGTCGGGTAGCTCATGTTTATTGGTACACGCGTGATAAATACTGGACGCTTTGGGCACATCTGCGAGGCCTGAACCTCGCTGAAAACTATGAACCCACCGATCACCTCGCACAATGCTACTCCGAACATGCGCCGGGAATGACGCTGCTGCGTTGGAAGTCCCGCGGACTTAAATATGCGCAAAAATCTCTCCAAATCCGGCAGAATCTCAACGACATCTGGGGACAGGGGCAATCACGGAATTATCTGAGCATCTTTCTCTACTCGTTCTCTCAGTTTGAACAGTGTGTGAGGCAGGCGAGGCACGCGGTAGAAATCCTGGAACGCACAGGAGACTACTGGGAGGTCCATATCGGCCGTTACCAACTTGCAGCTGCGTTGTATCGACTGGGACGGATGGATGAAGCGGTTAAGCAGGCAAAAATCAATTACGAATCCGCGTCACGTCGTGGTGATTACCAAGCTACTGGAAACGCGGTCGATGTATGGGCTCGAGCTTCCTTGGGCGCCATACCCGATGAAGTGTTAGAGATTGAATTAGGTCGCAAAATTCATGACCACCAACGGCACTGCCAAGTGAAACTTGCCCAGGGAATCAGGGCTTATCACCAGATCCAGTTGGACAAAGCCATTGAATGCTTCCGGGAAGCAATTGAGACGTCAGAAAACGCAAAGGTTACCAATACTTATACAAGTCCCCTCTACGCGTGGCTGTGCTCAGCGCTGCGACGGAAGCTGCAAACGAGTCCACCTAGAACCCCAGCCAGATACCGATCTGCGTTGAAAGAACTCAAATACGAGTGCAAGCGAGCGATCAGGATTGCCAGTCAGTTCACGAATGAAGCTCCACATGCCTATCGAGAGTATGCCATCGCGTCGGCAATGTCCGGGAACTACGGGAGAGCGTATCGAAACTTCAATAGAAGCTTGAAGATCGCACGAAAACAGAAAGCCGATTTCGAAGTAGCCACAACCATTCTCGTGCAAAACGAATTTGCATTGGAATTGGGATGGGTCAACAACGCGTCCGAGCTCAAAGATGCCGCGGAGTTCGTCTCCAAGGTGAAGCTTTCCATGTCAAATCACGATCCCAGTAAATCCATTTCATTACTGGATCGATTTGGATCGCTTCTGGAAGTTGGCAGGGAAATCTCAACAAGCATTCTACCCACGGACATCTACAAAGCTGCCTGTGACGCAGCTCAAAGAATTCTTAGGGTGGAACAAGTCTGTTTGGTCCATTGTGACATCCATTCGCATCCTACCGGTACCTTTCCATCGGATTGTCCCTACGACCCCAAGCTCATCAGCGAAGCAGCAGACCAGAATGCCACTCTCATCACCGATCGTGCCGCCCACTCCAGTCATGGTATCCAGAGTGAGCAAACCGGAAGCTTCCTCTGTAGCCCGATTGTCGTCAACGGAAACACAGTGGCCTTCCTCTATCTAACCAACACTCGGTTTAGAGACATTTTTGGCGATGATGAATTAAGAATTGCGAACTACATCACCACGGCCGCAGGCGCGGCCCTGGAAAAAGCAGATGGTTTCCTTCAACTTCGAGATCTAAACCTCAACCTTGAGAGAAAAGTGGAGGACCGCACAGCGGCAGTAGTAGAGCGATCTAACGAACTAGAAAAGACTGCCACTCAACTTCGAGCAGCACAAGAAAAGCTTGAGATTGCAAAGGATGCCGCCGAGGCGGCAAACGAAGCAAAGAGTAGTTTTCTTGCAAGAATGAGCCATGAAATCCGAACACCGATCGCAGCCGTCCTTGGTTTCACTGAATTAATGCTTCGCGGTCTCATCCAAGATGACCAGGAACAGAAAAAACACCTCGCAACCATTCACTCCAACGGCAAGCATCTCTTGCATCTACTCAACGAGATTCTTGATCTTTCAAAAATTGAAGCGGATCAGGTTGAAATCGAGAGTGTTCCCTGCCAACCCACGGTATTACTTACAGAAATCATTGCTTCACTGAAATCTCAAGCTTTTGCCAAGTCGCTTGAACTTGATTTAGAGATCCAGGGTGACCTGCCCGATTCAGTAATCAGTGACCCGACAAGGATTCGGCAGATTCTGACCAACCTGATCGGGAATGCAATTAAGTTCACGGACGCGGGTAGCGTGATCGTCACAATACGAGGTGAGGTGTGTGGGAATCAGAAAGTCAAATTAGAGATCACGGTAAAAGACACCGGCATCGGCATGTCACCCGAGCAGATGCGAAAGATCTTCGAACCCTTCACTCAGGCGGACACCTCTACAACAAGGAAATACGGAGGCACAGGACTCGGCCTTTCCATTAGCAAAGGCCTTGCCGAAAGGCTTGGGGGTTCGCTTTCGCTTACCAGTGAACCGGGACAAGGGACGCACGTCTCGCTTGAACTGCCCGTGACGCTGCCATACCGGTATCGAATCCTTTCCAATGAAGAAGCAGTCGCGAAAACCTTCGAATCACAAACGCAGGAGTTCGTAACGCTAGATCTACGGAACGTTCACGTGTTGGTTGTCGATGACCAACCTACGAACCGGGATCTTCTCGAACTTCTTTTAACTGACGCGGGAGCGTTGGTGACCACTGCAAATGATGGAGAGGAAGCAATTCAATCAGCGTTGGCCCCAGATCAAACACCCGATGCAATACTGCTCGATATGCAAATGCCCAATATCGACGGCTACACGGCGGCTAACATCCTCCGCCAAGAAGGATTCACGCAGCCGATTATCGCAATGACCGCTAATGCGATGACTGGTGATGATCAAAAATGCAAAGCCGCAGGCTGCTCGGATTACCTTTCCAAACCGATTGATCTGAATAGGCTGCTGGAACTTGTTGAGAAACATACAGGCGGAAAACGCAAGGATCTCAGAAACTTAGGATCCCATTCTTCTCTCGAAAAGAAAATAGAGAGGCCAAAAGAGGCCAGAGAGTCGCTTTTACCTGACTCTTGGCTTAGGGAATTTGCATGCGATCTGGTAGATCGGGTTACGGATGAAATTCCGCAACTGATCAACGCTTATGAGTGCGGGAATTTCACTGAGATTGGCAGGCTCGCGCACTGGATGAAAGGATCGGGCGGCACGGTCGGCTTGCCCAAACTGACGGACCTCGCCATACAATGCGAAAAAGCAGTCAAAGCAGACCAAGCTGAGACGATCCTCGGTTCCATTCAGGAGATCAAAGAATTTGTAACTTGCGTTAACGATGAAAGGGAGATGCAACGCAAGTCAATCGAATCCCTCCCTCAAAAAGAGGAAGGATAAAGGGTATCTGTATTTCACCCACCAAGATGGTGAAATGCCATGTTGCATTGGCCGTCTGGCTTTCGCTGTGCTCCACCTTGGTATAGAACAGTCCATAGGATCAAGAGTGCGAGTTGATCCATAACTGAATCGACCATGGCTCACTCCACTTATGGACTTGGAAAAAAATGGGAATTCCCCCTTGGACTTTACAACTCCTCCGTAGAGGCATCACGGATGTTGCGAAGAAGGCCAGCGAAACCGAAGCGGTAGAGCGTTTAAAGAAACAGGCAAGCGAAATCCTGCAAGACCTGCCAGAGGCTGCTGCGAAGGGCATCGACGCGATCATCAGGAAAGCAGATTCCGAACATCAATCCGAGACATCCAAAACGCGTAAAACCACAGAAGCGATTCCGCCGGTAATCAATGCCAGTGGCACACTACTGAATCCACTTGGGATTGGGTCCAGTCTCCCCAACGTCGTCATCGAACTTGGTGAAAAACTACTTTCAGGCGATCTGACCAACCAGATTCTGAACACATCTGGCTTTGAAGATCGTCTTCAGAGAATCGTGCCCCCCGAACTGAAGCGATCACTGCTTATCGCAAACAACATCACTTCCGCCATGTTGGCGATCTCACTCGAGATCCAAGATCAAACCTTTGTCATTCATAAAAATCAAAGCGACTTCACCATCGAAGGCGTTCCATTCATCGATCGACTACGAGCCTTGGGCCCAGTACTGGAAGTCGACACAACGGATCCGGAATTTAACTCATCAAGTCTTCCTGATTCGATGGTTGAACTAATCATCCAGGATGGAAAGACTGAAGGACGCGATGACCGGATGGCCGGTGAACATCCACGAATCTTAATCGCGGACGTGTGCTCGTTAACTGAAAACAGTCACTTCAAGATTCCCTCCTGTTGGTCAATTTTAAAAGATGAATTCAGCTGGGTAATGATGCCAGGAAATCACCTTTGCGGAGGCCATGAGTGCTGCTTGATCTTAGGGCCTGAGGAACAACTAAAGCGTCTATCCTCGCCTAGAAAGTGGAGAGCTTTTCAAACGCAACAGATCACCATGCTGTTGATGTTACTCACAATGGAGATTGAGTTAAAAGACCCTGACCTACTTCCCATACGCAGTCTGATGAACACCAGTCTGGAGAACATCAAAACGCGATCCGAAAGATTGTCTGCGAGAATTGGCAACAACGATGAAATCCGTGAGTGCCAAATTGTGGATTCGGAAGCTTCCATCAGCCCAAGAGGTCCTTGGACCATCCCCTCACAGCAAATACGATTGCGTCACAAACACCAAACACCGGCCGATTGGAATCGCAGTCTGCTTGATGACCATCCATCCATGATTACTAGCGTCAACGGGGATTACTTAACCCTGGACCTAAGATGGGTTTCTCCAACTCAGGACTCAAGGATAGGAGCGACGCTGGGTGGTAAAATTAGTGAGTGAATGAGAGTCAGCCTGCTACCTGCCAAACAGCGGCTTAGTTCCCACCCGCGAAATCGATGAGTCTCCCGCGGCGTTAGACTTCCTACGACCACATTGAGAAGGGATCACTTCGAGTGAGGAGGTTCCATCCAGGTTAAATCTTCCCACCATAATTGATCGTTTGCTTGGGGCATCCCCTCGGTGGTCCGTCCCTTGTTCACAATTTCGGTCAGAGCCTGAGTCAGACGATTCACCACATCGGGAAAAGCTTCACTCAAATCCTTTTGCTCTGAAGGATCCAGAGAAAGATCGTAGAGTTCTAGTTTCTGACGCCTGTGAGGCATAATTAGCTTCCACTGGCGATCGCGAATCGCAAATCCACCACCACTACTGTGATGTACCACAGGAAGTCGGTATTTGGATACGCCCTCAGCAGCTTTTTGGGGGAGTAGTTCTGCGAGAAAACTGACGCTGTCTTCTCCTGCATGGTCTGGCACGTTCGCACCCACAAGCTCTGCTAGCGTTGCAAGAAGATCCGTCTGACAAATGGTGCGAGAACTAACACCCCCTGACCGAACGTGCCCCGGCCATCGAACGAAAAAGGGGACACGATGCCCTCCTTCGTAAATGGATCTCTTCCCTTCACGAAAATGAAAATTGCTCTGATGACCAAACTGGGCGGCTCTTTTCTTCCAAGTGGTTTCTGGACCATTGTCACTCGAAAACACAATCATGGTTTGATCGTCGATTCCCAGACGATCCAAGGTTTCAAGGAGTCTCCCGATGTGCCAGTCAGTCTCCATCATGAAATCTCCGTATGCACCCGCAGAGCTCTGCCCCCTGAAACGTTCAATGGGAATCACAGGTTTGGGAGGTGACGTGTACGGTAGATACAGAAAGAAGGGTTGAGAGACGTTCTGTTGCCGCTGATGATTCTCAATCCAAGTGATCGCTCGATCCGTGAACTGAGTAAGACATTGAGAGTCAACAAAGTCACCAGCGATTTCCAGTGAGCCTTTAACGATCCCAAGCGAATTGGTTTCACCGAGCACTTTTGCTGAGGCATCATAAGGGGGTTGGATACGATAATCGTCAATCGCGAGTCGGTTCGGTTTTTTCTGTGTATAAAGAGTCGGTGGATTGTTCGCATACCGCCCCTCAAACCAAGCAAGAATCCCATAGTTGAGGGATGCAGGAATTCCATAGAAGTAGTCAAAACCTTTATCGAGCGGCATATCTAAAACGGGCTTCTTCCAATCTCGACTCTCCCGCGTACCGGGAAACTCCATTCCCAGATGCCACTTACCCACCATGGCCGTTGCATAGCCATTCTCTGCAAGTAATGATGCCAATGTCATACGCCCATCTTCGATCAGGCATGGGCGTTCTGAGCCAAAGACACCGCGTTTAAGTTCCGTTCGCCACGCATATCGTCCAGTCAAGAGTCCATAACGACTCGGCGTGCAAACCGTATCACTACAATGGGCATCATTAAACACCATCCCCTCAGCTGCCAGCCTATCAAGAGTTGGTGTTCTAAATTTTGATTCGGGATTCAGATGACTGACGTCCCCGTAGCCCTGATCATCGGTGTAGATGACGATCAGATTCGGAAGCGAACTAGCTTCCCGAGCAAAAAGCTCGCACGATCCAACGAACAAGAAAATACAGATGAGGAACAGGTCTTGCTTCTGAGCCCTAGAAAAGGTGGATTGCATCATCGTGTCGTCGTTACTTGGGAATCTTAACTCTCAAAGCCGTACGGAGCTTGCACCGACGCTCCCTCGTGTAGAATCGAAAGAGTTTACCATTATCTACATAATCAACTTGATTTGAGCAAGAGCGGTTATCTTTTCATTTTCTGACCGTGTTGCGGATAGCCATGATAAGAAACCCCCTCATCCTGCCAATGCAGGACTGCCTGATCATAGAGAGCCCTCATGCGACTTTGATCAGCAGCCATGTCGCGGACATCGATTAGGTTAGTAATTTCTAGGGGATCCGATTTTAGATGATACAGCTCTTCGGTTGGCACCATTCCATTTTCAACCGACGGCCAACGGATGAATTTCCAATCTGGGGTTACCACCGAAAAACTATGAACCGCGCTCGGTCCCCATACGTTGATCAGTGGAAGCCAAGCATGATGACCCTGCTCAGGATTGTCATATAATGGCATCAAATCCTTGCCATCCATCTCACTCGGCTGCGGTAATCCCGCGAGAGCGAGGATCGTCGCGGCGATGTCGACGTTACCTGTGAGCGCCCCGCATCGACGATACCGAGACAAATCTTGAATCACCGGTTGGTCATCCTCGCTTACAGCCAAATCCTTAACTCGACTCTCACGATCCTCAAGGGGTTGAGTTCTTAGGAGCTGTTTTTTCTGCTGGGCTTCAGGAACCGATTTTCTCGGATCGTAAATAATCAATGGGACTCGAGATGACTCTTCATACGGCAAAACTTTTGATCCATATCCATGAGAGCCACAGAGGAACCCATTATCTGACGTGTAAATGACAACAGTCTCCCCCTGCACACCCGCATCACGGAGAGCATCTCGAATCATTCCGAGCGCGACGTCGATTGCATAAATCTGTTGATAGTAGATTGCCATGACCGTGTCGTAATCATCGCTGTAGTGCCAACTATGAAATCGTTCGTATTGCCTACCCAACCGACTCTGATCTGCGAAATGCAAACCATACTCCCGACCGAAATTCATGGGTTTAACGAAATTCTTCCCTTGATAGATTTGATCGAATTTTGGGTCGGGCGTGGTTGGATGGTGTGGCGCCTTGAAACTAATCGATAGACAGAAAGGACGGTCCTGTTTTGCGGAATCCAAGATGAAATCTCTTCCGAATGCGCCATAGGAGAGCGTGGAGTGTGGATAGTCTTTCGCATACTGCTTCATAGCCGGATTGCGACCTGTCTGGTAACTCGTCTGACCAGGACCGCCACCCCAGACATCAAAATCTTTCTCAGGTAACCAACTCTTTCCCTTTGGGTTTTTGGACACTTCAAAACCAAACTTGCCAGCGAACGCTGTTCGATAACCTGCCTCGCGCAAAAGGATGGGATAGGATTCCATCCAATGCTCTTCTAATAGGGGCCCTGAATCAAAATTACACCCCGCTTTGTACTCATACTTTCCCGTCATGATATTGACGCGACTTGCCATACAAATCGCCGTCGTGTCATAGTGCTTGTCAAAAACGAGCCCATCTTGGGCCAGCTGATCCATGTTTGGGGTCTGAACGTTGGGTGTTCCGTAGCAACCCATTGAATAAGTGCACTGATCATCGGCCAGTAAAAAAATAATATTGGGCCGCTCTTGACCAGAAGGCGTCTTCTGAAGCTCGTCCGCCCCCGATATCGCCGTGCCGGAAAATAGTAGGATCAAAGGCAGTAGGAAAAATCTCTTCGACGCTGATCTCACAACCTGACCTCTTGAATTGATCACAAGAATCCAAAACAGCTCCGGCAATCTGCTTAGGAAATTGGAGCGGATAAAAACGAGTATACCGGATTTAGAATCCCGTTTCTGTAGCTGCATCAATCGATCACAGAGCAACACAGCTTGTTACACGGAACAAACAGCAAACGTGCAGGTAAAAATTTAACCCGTTTGGTTTCAGATCGTTCGAGAGCAGAAATCCAGTTGAATCAATCGATGGAATGTCTGGAGGACGAGGAATTATCTTTCCTCTTACGAATTCCTGCTCGATCCATCAACGACGAACGCATCATCTCATCCATGAAATCGTCATCCGCAGGCGGAGGACCATAGGCACCAAGTTTGAAAGGATCGTAATCTAGCGTGTATTCGTGACGTGCAATCGCTACCACTGAACCGGGATCCACCCGTTTTCTTATGACGCTACGACCATCAACCTTTAAACCATTCCGGCTATTCAAATCCCGAATGAACCAATATCCCTGTTCGAGGGTGAGCCTGCAGTGCTGACTGGACACATTCTTAAATTTGAGCGCTATATCGCACTCACCCCTGCGGCCAATCGTCAGACGTTCCTTGAGCAGAGGTATGGGATCCCCACCGCCATTAGGTGTTAATTGACCATACTGGCCTGCGTAATCCTGATCTGATTCACTCACGACTCGAAGCTCAAATGAAGAGGGGGATGGGTAGGTATTGCAGACAGCCGCGTAAGTTTCCCGGCAGAAAGCAAGAGGACCAACGATATACTTTACACTCTGGGTCGTGGTGACAAGAGGAACGAAGGCCCCCCTATCGTGGGAAAAAAGGATCCTCCGTCAAAAGTGAAGAAGATTCCTATAACACGGACAGGACACCACTTGTTTAGACATCGTTGTCTACGAGCGGCACCTACCACCAAAACGACTCATTTCGACCACATTTTAGCCAAAAAAATACAAAGTGCTGTAAATTGTCTTGGAATCGGTCATAGCCATGCAACTTCCTATTCCAATTAAACTGACCGCGACACATGCCAAGCGGGTTTGGGGCTGCAATCACCTTAATTCACTGTAGAATCGGGGGACGTCGGGGGATACAACTCCAGTCCCATTCGGAAATATCACCAGCTCATCCTCACGCCAGTTTTGGATTGACCCTTGAAACAGGACGCAGGCAGACACGCCGAATCTCGAATTGCTTGGCAGGAAGAAGGTCAGGTGATGAATTCTTTCGGCGCATTCCTGAAGAGGCGTCATGGAGGGCGTGTACAGCGAGTCAGCATTGACGCAGGGTTCACCTGTCCGAATGTCGACGTTGCGGTTGCCAGAGTAGGATGCAATTTTTTCGTCAACCGAACATTTAGCACATCGCGAAGGGTACGGCTTCAAAAAGTAGCGGAGCAACTAAAATCTGGAATTGAGACTGTCAGACGCCGGTACTCCAAAGTTTCTGGATTTATTGCTTATTTCCAGCCAGCTACCAACACCTACGCGCCCGTAGAACAACTCGAAGAGATCTTCGAACTTGCTTTGTCAATCCACCCGGAAATCGTAGGACTTGCGATTGGCACTCGACCTGATTGCGTTCCCGAATCTGTACTCAGCTTGATCGAAAGACTCGCGAAGCAACATGATGTTTCAGTGGAATACGGAATGCAGACGATTCATGATTCGTCACTTGACTGGATGAATCGTGCACACCGGCATGAGCACATGATCAATGCTATGGACCGAAGTCGCAATCGAAACTTTGAAACATGCAGTCATGTCATCCTTGGTATCCCTGGTGAAACCCATGAGATGATGATGCAGACTGCAAACGAAATCAGTGTCTTGGGGTTTGATGCAATCAAGCTCCATAACCTTTACGCAGTCAAAGGCACTCCGCTTGGGACAGAGGTTCTTGAAGGAAAGGTGAAGATGTTGGAGTATGAAACCTACATCAAAACCTTAGTCGATTTCCTTGAGAGAATTTCGCCTGAAGTGATTGTGGAACGTATCAGCGGCGACGCTCCACCCGATTTCCTCATCGCGCCCAAGTGGTGCTTGAAGAAATCTGAATTACGTCTAGCCATCGAAGAGGAATTCAAGCGGCGAGGCACGATCCAAGGAAGTCGCTGGAAAGCTCCCGAGATAGCTCCATCTTCTCGACCTATCCCTCCGGATTTGACACCCGAGAAGATCAGCGACCATATTGAGCAGCGCGGCAGACTTCCTGTTCTCAAACTCCAAGATCAACCCTGATCGACATGCGTTCAATCGGAAAGTTTGTTCGGCAACACTCAAATTTCGAGACTCAATTCTATGGCACGACTTGGCATTTTTTTTGGTTTGATTTTGGTAGGCATCAGCCTCGCCGCAATGCTTCAGACACCGCAAAAAGCACCAAGTCAATTTTACTCGATGATGTTCGGCATACCTACGTTCTTCTGCGGTATTGTTGCCCTGAATCCACATCGTCGAAAACAAGCCATGACCGTAGCCACCCTCCTTTGTTTGGCGGCGATCCTATCTGGATTAACTTGGATCATGATTCACTTCAGTAAGGACTTCGCTCGCTCCGCGATGCCCAGCGTATCACCCGCACCACCAGTGATCGCGATGACTTTAACATCCACTCTTTTTATCGTTTGCAGCTTGATCGGCTTCTCAAAAGCAAAAAAGAAACGGCTGTCTAAGCAGACATCTTGAAACGGACACCCACTCGACCTCTTGTTAAAGATGCCAACTCGACATTACATGATTGGACAGGCTGACTATCCACGGGTAACGCACAACCTCTTGGATAACTCTCAATGCGTTCGGGAAAAATCATGAACACGAATCACTCCCCTCCTTCCGACCGCCTTGAGCCCCTTCTTCAAGCATTTGAGTCGGATGACCCATTGAGAAAGCGAGTGCAGAGTGTTCTCCAAGCTCTTCCCGAAGAGGTGATTGAGGACTTCCTCGAGGCACCCTTGCTACACATCCATCCCATCGAAAGGAAATCCGCTTGGAGATGGAGCGGTCATTCCTCAAAGCGAGCCCAAGGCTCTTCACCGACATTTTTGAGGCTGCCCGGTACAGATGGTCGCTGCAGTCGCTGTGTGACTCTGAAAAGAAAACTGGAAACCGACCCACCGCAGTTCAGCAGGTACGTAATCGCTCATGAACTTGCACATGCCCATCTACACAATGGGCGTTGGGGCGACATCAATGATCGAGAAGAAGCTGCCGATGCCTTGGCAGCTGCATGGGGCTTTCATCGCGTCCACTAGCAGCAGGTTTTAGAGCATTGGTTAGGTTGTGGACTCATCAGACACCAGACGAAGTAAGCGTGGTATAAAACTTCGCAGCGCCCGCGACCGATGACTAATCGCACGCTTCACCGCTAGATTGAGTTCCCCAAATGTTCGGTGATACTCGGGAATGATAAATAAGGGATCGTAGCCAAACCCCGCTGTCCCGCTCCGCTGCTCCGCAACCACACCACGACAGATTGCCGAATCCTCGAGCCGGACCTTTCCGCTAGGATCCGATAAGCAGAGGTAACAATTGAACTGCGCTCCGCGTCGCTCGAAGGGAATTCCCTCCAGCTCGCTCAGCACCTTATCATTGTTGGCTTCGTCGTCCCCGTGAGTCCCTGCGTAACGAGCCGAGTAAACACCGGGCTCTCCTTTCAAGGCGTCCACGCTAAGGCCGCTATCCTCGGCCAGTACCCATCGGCCAAGATGCTTTGCCTGCTCACAGGCCTTCAAAGCCGCGTTCTCGCGAAAGGTCTCTCCCGTCTCGTCTACGTCGATCGATTCAGGAATTTCCGAAAGCGTACTGAGCTGAATCTGATCCTCAGGCAACATCATCCTCAGCTCAATGAGCTTTTTGGCATTATTCGTACCGAGAACCAAATCGAACATCTTTTCTTATCGCATTCCGAAAGCAGCACCATAGATGCTACGCTTCGATAGTTTAGGGACAGCAATGGGTGTTGGCTGTACATCATACGGAATCTTTGCGACACCGTTACCCACGATACCGCGTGTTCCGGAAGGAACCTGCCTAGCGATCGATGGATCCACATTAAATGCGCTGTACTTCTTCATGACCGCTCGGATCTCCGGTGTGTACTCGAAGCGTCCGTCGGGCAACTCTCTTCCCAACTGCTCGAAGCTACCGATGGTAACCAGCGAGCGATATCGGTCGTGAAACTGGTAGGCCTCCACACCCTGTGACCGTAACTCGGAAGCCATTTTTTCAGCCTTGGTCGCATACTGATTAAGACGCTCTTCGCTTGGAGTGAACTTTTTATCGGATCGGCCATCAACGATAGCTCCCAAACCCTCAAAGGTTTTAACCACCACGGTGTAACGCCCGTCACAATCAAGAAGGCTATGATGTAAACCCTCATTCATTTGATGAACAAATGCGTCTACTTTGGGGGCAGAAAAGAATTCCTCCGGCAAGATTGGGTTTCGGGTCACGAATGCCTGGCTCATCGGGCCAATCTTGCCCTTAGCGGTGCTGGATTGCCCAAAAAGCCGGGCAGTGATGGACTTCACGGTGGTGACTGGGTTACTCTCATTCGTCTCAGCGCTTACCTCATTCTGATCGCTGAAAATCGGCAACATCGCTGTTCGAATAATCTTTAAATCACGTTCAACCTCAGGGCGCTCAACGCTGTCATACTCTCCGACCAAGACAGCGTAAGCGTCGTACTGGTAACGATTGGCATAGCGAAGACGCTTGGAGGAGGTGGGATCCTGGGCAATCGTACCGGTGAAATCAAATTTTTCTTTGTAGATGTAGGCAGGAAGCTCCAATTGTTGGCGAATTTCGTTGGCCAAGCGTTCTGCCCGCTGCCGAGATCCGACGCCCACGAAGTTGGATGCCAAGATCAACCATGGTCCCTCTGCTTCGGTTAACTCTAATGAATCAGAATTCAGCGCTCAAAATACTGAACTCAACTCCGAGGCCC
>JAAXIK010000233.1 GCA_012270385.1 Rubripirellula sp.
TCGAAAAAGAGTTCAATGATGATCTTGCTGTGATCGCTCATGCGGTAAAGACATTCGGTAAGCCAGCTAATCTGAAACTGAGTGTGCATAGTGGCAGTGATAAATTCAGCCTCTATCCCATCATTCGACGCTCGTTAGATCGCACGGGTGCCGGTGTCCATCTGAAGACGGCTGGTACTACCTGGCTTGAGGAGATCATCGGTCTCGCAGAGGCTGGCGGAGATGGTTTGGAGCTGGCGAAAGAAATCTACACCTACTCCTATGAGCATGTCGAGGAATTATGTGCGCCATATGCCTCCGTGATCGATATCGATCGATCTCAGCTGCCCGATGTGGAGACGGTCAAGGGTTGGACTGGAACTCAGATGGCCAACGCCATTCGCCATATTCCTGATCATGAGGAATTCAATGCTAACGTTCGGCAATTGCTGCACGTTTCCTTCAAGGTCGCTGCCAAAGCGGGAGAGCGTTACACGGATCTTCTGAAAAAGCACCGTGAGATCGTTTCTGCAGAGGTGACCAAGAATATCTTCGATCGACACCTGAAGCCACTTTTCTTGGGTTGAACCTGGCGATGCCGCAATGAATGGGTGCAGCATGGTAGCGGATGCCGGCCACGCACTACCCTATGATGTAGACTTGTGATTCAACAATAGGACGGATCGTATTCGCATTTTGGGGTAGAGAACATGGCAAGCACATTACCCACTCACTCTGAACCGAATCGGGAGAGATTGAACCGAAGAGCTTCTTTGGCGGCCGGTATTGCTGGGATGATGGCAGCGACGCTCCACGCCCGGCCACGTCCGATTCAGCTAACCGAGAAAAGTGTAACGGAGCAAGCGCAAGCCACAACCGATTCTTCTATTCGGTTGGGATTCGGAACATACGGAATGCGTAGTTTGGCACCGCTGGATGCCATTCGCGTGACCTCTGCGATCGGCTATCAAGGAATCGAACTTTGCCTGCTGCAGGGATGGCCGACTTCCTTGGCTGAAATGTCTTTAGGGGATAGACAGGACTTGCGCAAGGCTTTGGCTGATCATCACCTCGACGTTCCGTCACTACTGGAGAGCCTCCCCTGTTTGCGAGGTGAGGCAACGCACCAATCCAATCTTGACCGATTGAAAGCTTCTGCTGAGTTTGGAAAGGAACTGGCACAGAGCACTCCCCCCGTTGTGCAATCGATTGTAGGTGGGAAAGCAGAGGATTGGGAAAACTCAAAACACCAACTGGTCACTGAACTGGGGGATTGGGCTGAGATCGGCCGAGAAATGGGCGTTGTCATCTGTTTCAAACCTCATGCATCCCACTTGGTAGGGCTGCCTGAACAGGCTTTATGGATTCTTGATCAGATAAACTCTCCGTCGTTACGCATTGTATATGACTACAGTCATTATTTTCTTGAAGGCATTGATCTCAAAGAAAGTCTGAAGCGACTCTTGCCGGTGACTCCATATATTCAGGTGAAAGACAGTGCAGGTACGCGAGCAAAGCATCGCTACCTACTGCCTGGAGATGGCGAAACGGACTACAAACTATACTTCCAAGAGCTCCATCGTTTGAACTATCGGGGTTTCGTCAATGTAGAGGTGAGTTCGATGATTCATCGGTTGGAGGGGTATGACCCGCTTGCTACAGCGAGGCTCTGTTATCAGCGGTTACAACCTCTTTTGCAGGAAGTGATTTCACGTTAGCGGTGGCTTCACATCTAGGTTCTCTTGATGCATCGCCCGTGTGGAATGTATTGAGAAGGGTTGGATCAGGGGCTGGGTGTCCTGGAGTACGGTTTCAGATCGAGGGATTTTACCGATGCCAAAATTCACTGTGGTCATCAGTGACCGATCGAAGCACGATGCTGGGTATCGAAAGAATCGCATGTACTGGTGGTTGGCCCGACAGATTGGTGGATATGGCGAACTGTGTCTGTATTGGTTTTTATGCGAGTATTTTGGGGAAAGCTCTGTGCGACTCGTTCGCCCGAGTGAATTGTTGAAACTTTCCAGGCCGTTACGGACCGACTACCTGATGGTGGGCGTTCCGACTCTGCTTCATGAGCAACACCTTCAGAATGTTCACTATCGCAAACTGGTTCTTTATGACTCTTCTGATCATGATGGGATCAATTTTCTCTACTCGGATGAAAAATATCTGCTTTCTAAAGCAGATTGCTGTTTGAAGCATTTTCGTGACCGAAGGTGGACGCTTCCAGTGAGAATCGGTCTTCTTCCAATCAAGCGGCCCCCTAGGAATAATCGATTACATTGGAAGCTCCAGTCTGTGCTCCATCGGCAGGTCGCTCCAGTAACCGATCGCCAGTTTGATGTGGGTTTTGTGGCTAGACCGACCGGTGATCCCGAGTCCAACATCCGTCTTCGATGGTTGATTGAGCTCGTTCGAGATGGAGCGGATTTGAGTCTCTGGGGTGGACTTGTTGGAGGGCAGAGCTGGAAAGACCTTTTGTCCGAAACTGACATTCCTGAGGCTTGCTGGATGGGACGTCGTAAGATTGGCTTTTCAGATTATTTTGATGGTCTTTCGCGATCTAAGGTGGCATTGGCTCCACCCGGATATGCGCCGTGGACTTTCCGCCATTATGAAGCGGTCTATGCTGGCTGTATGGTTGTTACAACCGATCTGAGTGATTTTGAGTTTCTCATCCCCTTACCTGAATCATCGCTGGTTCAATTGCAGCAGGGGGAATCGGTGGTCGACGGCGTTCGACGCGCCATACAACTTGGAATCTCAGAACCTGAGAGAACACGGGATGCTCGGGCGGAATTGGATCAGTGGTTGACTCTGGGCAAGTATGACGCATCCTGTTTAATCACCAAGGACCGGTTCATGTCAAACTTAGAGGCATGAGGTGATACCGTCTACACACTGCAGAGTCGCCGTTTAATCAGGATTTAAGACTGCATGACTTCTGGGCTACAAGTCTGTGTTATCTTATGGGGCCGCTAGTCTGGTTAACAGCGGTCGATCTAGATTGAATAGGACTGTGTGCTGAATGAGTTGCGGAATGGGAATGGGAGCGATTGCAACGCCGGAGATCCTTCGGTTCAGAAATCGAATGGTCTGCATGCTATTCGTGTTGCTGTCCTTGTTGACCGTGACGGGCTGTGGACCCTCCAATACCTACCCAGCACAGCCGATTACATTGCTCTGTCCTTGGTCTGCTGGTGGTGGAACGGATCGAGTATCGAGACAGGTCGCAAAGCAACTCGAGCAATCATTGGGTATACCGGTTAACGTGATCAATGCGACGGGTGGATCGGGTGTCACCGGCCACACGCGTGGAGCCCAAGCGAGACCTGACGGCTACACTCTGACCATGGTCACGGTCGAGTTGAATATGTTGCATTGGCGTGGTTTGACTTCCGTGACCTATGAAAACTTTCAACCACTTCACCTGCTCAACCGCGATAGTGCTGCGTTATTTGTGAGGCAGGAAAGCGAAATTGAAAACCTTGATCAATTGCGGGATGAGATCACGGCGAGTCCTGGAAGAATCAAAGCCAGTGGAACTGCATTCGGAGGGATTTGGCATGTTGCGATGGCCGGTTGGTTGGATCAGCAGGGTATCGATCCTACGGCAGCGACATGGATATCGATCAATGGCTCGGGGCCCTCGATTCAGGAACTCAACGCGGGCGGTGTTGACTTGATTTGTTGTTCTTTACCGGAGGTGGATGCGCTGCTTGCTGCTGGCAAGGTTCGATGTCTGGGGGTGATGGCAGATGAACGCGTGGCGGGTTTTGAAGAGGTTCCAACCTTTAAAGAGCAGGGACACGATTGGTCGCTCGCGGGTTGGCGTGGTCTGGCCGCCCCGGTGGGTATCCCCACAGAAAGATTGTCAATTCTGCAGGATGCGGTGAATGAAGTGGCACACAGTCAAGAGCTTGCGGAGTTCATGGGGCGAGCAGGCTTTAACTTGAGTCTAGAGGGATCGTCAGAATTCGAAGCGACACTCGCCAAGCAGGACGCGATCTTCAAGCAAGTTTTGACGGGGCCAGCTTTTGCTTCACTGAGTGGCGAACATTTTGGCCCGATGTTATTCCCCGGTGTCATCGGATGCTCATTGCTTGCTCTGCTTGTGATCCTAGTTCGGCAGGCAAGTCCGAATGAATATCAAAGTCATTCTGTGGAGGAGGATCGTTTGTCAGAGGAAAAACCGGAGCCTGACTTTGGGGGATCTATTTCTTGGGGGATTTTATGCTGGGTTGTTGCCGGCTGTTTGCTCTATAGCTACCTCTCTGAGGTTGTCGGGTTCCTTCTCGCTTCAGTTGTTCTGGTGACGGGGCTATTATTCTTGATGGCACCGCCTGACAGGGTTCGTTGGTGTTTGCGATTCGGTTTTCCAATCGCTTTGATTTTATCTGTGGGTTTGTATCAGCTGTTTTCGGTGGGATTGGGAGTTCCATTACCTAGAGCTTGGTTGGGATGGTGAGCATGGTAACCACAGAGCATCAGCAAGCCATATCCCAAGTCTTCTTAGACCCGTCTGTCTGGGCGATTGTGCTGGGGGCATCGGTCTACGGTATCTTTCTCGGGGCGATGCCAGGGTTGACGGCAACGATGGGTGTGGCATTGTTTGTCCCCATTACCTATTGGATGGAGCCTATACCCGCCTTGGCAGCCATCGTAACGATGGTAGCTAGCGCGATCTTTGCTGGCGATATACCAACGACACTTTTACGGGTACCCGGGACTCCCGCTTCGGCTGCTTACGCTGATGACGCTTATGCGTTAGCCAAGAACGGGGAAGCCTACTCTGCTTTGGGGACATCGCTTTGGTTCAGCGTTTGTGGTGGCGTGTTTGGAGCGATACTGTTGATGCTTGTCGGTCGCCGATTAGCGATGGCGGCTTCATGGTTTAGTGTCGCTGAGTACTTCTGGCTTTACTTGATTGGATTGAGTTGCGCTGTGGTGGTAGGCAGACATGGTGTTCTGCGAAGTGCCACGGGCCTCGCCATGGGATTGCTACTTTCGACGGTGGGTCTGAGTGCTGTCTATGGTCAAGCTCGGTTCACTTTTGGGCACCCAGAGTTATTTCAGGGGATCAATTTTATTCCGGCGATGATCGGATTATTCGGGTTTAGCGAAGTACTCAGGAACCTGTCTTGGGGGGAAGCGAAACAGGTGCTGTGTGGAAAGACACGGCCTGAGTCGAATAT
>JAAXIK010000268.1 GCA_012270385.1 Rubripirellula sp.
CTGGGGGTTTTGGCAAGATTCATGTCGTATGTCGGATCCACCAATCCGATGCATAAATAGTTTGCCCACACACGATTGATGATTGCTTTGGCAAAGTAAGGATTGTCTGGTGACCGCAACCAATCCATTAGATCTTTACGAGGGTCGTGATCGAGCTCGATGGGTTCTACTTGACCTAGTATTTTTCCGGTAGGGACGGGTGGTGCGGTAAACTTCCGGCCCTGTTTTTTGGCTAAAGCCATTGCCCGTTTTTGCCGGTCAGACATCTGGCTGGTGGTGACAAGGAGTTCACCGAAAGGAATGGTTTCGCCCCTTTTTGCAGCATCGTAAAGTGCTCGACGAAGATCAGCACCTTTAGGTTTTTTTTCTCCCGTGATTTGCTGGATCAGTTGCTCACGATCTTTTTTGGCTTCGTTTGAAACGAGATTTTGATTGGCGCGGATTGGACTAAATAATTTCGCAAAGTCCTCAAAATCATCTTTTGACCATTTATCGAAAGGGTGCTTATGGCATTGTGCGCATTCGATTCGAACCCCCAGAAATGTGTAGGAGAATCCAATAGCTCGATCTTCGGGCGTTTGGAAATTCCGACGTGCCCAGAACAGCGGTAGGCCCTCTCTCTTTGCAAATTGTGATTCTTGCCCTGGCTGGCATGCAGCGGTCATCGCTTCGCAATATTCTAGATAGGATTCATTCGAATTTCTGCTTTCTGCAGTGACAATGCCTTTGACTATCTGATCGTAGGGGACGTTCGCTTCAATTCTATTTCTCAACCATTCGTGCCACAGTCGCGTCGCTCCGCTTCGAACAGGTAGGGCATTGCTCAATTGTTCATCACTGTTACCAGTCCAGTCAGAAAAACGAGTGGCCCACCATGCGGCGTATCCATCGGATTCGAGTAGCGAATCAATTAAACGTTCTCGTTTTGATGGACTCTTATCCTTCAAGAATGATTCCACCATATCAGGAGCAGGTAGGATCCCGGCTATATCCAGGGAGACTCGTCGGACAAACTCTGCATCGGTGCATCGTGCTGATGGTTGAATGTTCAGTTTTCGCAATTTCTGCATGACTAAACGATCAATTGGATGACTGGATTGGTCAATTTGGATTTTTTTTGATCGACTTGGATAAGGTCGAATGACTGGGACAGCAACTACTGCATTGTCATAAGAAACGACCACGTGAGTATCACCTGATTCACCGATCGAAACTTCCCCAAAGTCGGAGACCGTCGCGATGGCTTCATCGTTTGATTGAAATCGAGATAGAAGGGTGACGTCTTCAGTGGATCCATCTTGCCAATGTGCAAGCACTCGGAGGCTGACCACCTTCGATGGATTGGATAACTCGATTTGTGAGGGCTGAATCTCTAGGTGTTTGAGAGTATGAGGGACTGATCCTGTACCGATTGCTCCATTAGAAATCCAGCTTTTCAGAACATGGTGTTTCCAGCTCCCAGCCTTGAAGCGTTGTCCGCCTTCATGAAAATCGGCATCTAAGGGTTTCGCAAGTAACAAACTCGCATCGACGTCATCCAAATCTACTCTGCCAGATGATTCATCCAGCAGAGCAAGATGGTCTGCTTTGAAGTCATATCCAAATAACGATAACTGAAACCCACCTCGGCCTTGAAAGGAACCATGGCACGACCGTCCGTTGCAGCCGAGTTTCCCGAGTAGCGGAATCACATGTTTCTGGAAATCTGGTAATTCCTTCGAAGTGTAGGATCGGTATCTAACATCAATGGTTTCGGGAATGTCGGATCGTAAAGTACCCGAAGAACCACTTTTGACTCTCTCTACAGCATCCACCTGCCACGCTATTTGCTGAAGGATCAACACAAAAGCGGTTAACGCGAGTCGATTCATTCGATTTTTCACTTTGGAGAAGACCGTTATTATTTCTAATATTCAACAACTACCCAAGGCCCTGAGGACTATCGTAGTGTACCTGCAAGTTCACCCAATTTTAACGTCATTGGAGGCGTTTTCGGTTTTTGCTTTTCAAGTTAAGTTGACAGAGGACTCAGCAAATAACTTTACGACTTAAGGCCTTCTTGGTTGACCCGATATCCTTGTTGAGTTGTGAGGCAGCGGGTTGGGCTTGTTTTCAGTGAAAACACTAAGAATTTCTCTTTGCATCTTGTTTGGAATCAAGCTTCGCTAGAACATAGCCTTGAGTAACATTTGTGGCGTATCAAGTAGGACCGAACCGGGCTCGAAGTTTTTGAGGGATTCAATGTCTAACGATCATCGCTCTGTGTGGGTGGGCTTTGACCTTGGTGGCACTAAAATGTTGACGGCCGCATATGACGGAGATTGGCAAGAAATAGGAAGACGAAGAAGAAAAACAAAAGGTCGAGCGGGGAGTGACTCAGGGATAAAACGGATTATTTCCACCATCGACCGTTTACTCGAAGACTCAAATTTAGATAAGTCCAGCCTAGCAGGAATTGGAATTGGCTGTCCTGGTCCCATTGATATGGATCAGGGGAAAGTCCTGATGACTCCAAATCTAGGTTGGGGTGATCTGAATATTCGCGATCAACTCAATCATTATTTTGATTGTCCCGTCGTCGTCATGAATGATGTTGATGCGGGTATTTATGCTGAATATCGATTTGGTGCAGCAGAGAATGCGCACTGTGCTGTAGGGCTATTTCCCGGAACAGGAGTGGGTGGGGGCTGTGTGCATGAGGGGCGGATATTACAGGGCGCCGGCATCAGTTGCATGGAGATTGGGCATACAAGAATTTCCTCGACAAATTGCATCGACCGATCGCATCTTGGCGGCACTGTAGAGTCAGAGGCGAGTCGCTTGGCGATTGCTTCTGAGGCATGCAAGCTTGCGTACCGGGGAGAGGCACCTTACTTAGCAGCAGAATATGGAACCGATCTCTCGAGTGTCCGAAGCGGCGCGCTAGCGGATTCGATTGATCATGGTGATCAGAGGGTCAAAGAATTGGTCGTCCAAGCCTGTGAAACGATAGGTTTTGCAGTCGCGAACTTAGTGCATCTGCTTGCGCCTGACAAAGTAATTCTTGGCGGCGGATTGGTGGAAGCAATGGAAGATCTCGTTGTTGAGACGGTTAGGGAGACCGCGGAGAAAAATGTGCTGGAGGTCTACCATGGGCGTTTCGAGGTAATCGCTGCTAAGCTCGGAGACGACGCTGGTGTGAGAGGCGCCGCCGCATGGGCGAAGAAAAATCTTTCTCAAGATCTCAGGAATTGATCATTGCGCTTGAGATCGACTGCCGTCAGGACCACCGCTGATCACATGCCCAAATGGAAGGGGCCTTGCCGCGGTTGCGAACCCACGTTCGTAGAGCTCTTCTTTTAAACTTCGGAACGAGTTGAAGCTATCAGGATAGACCCAGACAGTAATGGTTGTTGAACCTGGGTCTCGGCCGGCTAATTCAATATCCAGCAGTTGGCCATCGCTTATGACTCCCGCGATAGGATTCCCATAGGGCTCCGATAATGGCTCTACACTCAAGTTTACAAGTTGTATGCGAGTGGCGGTTTGGATTTGACCTCCGTTACTAATGGTGCCACGTTCTTTTTCAATTTCATATCTTGCTACATACCCGCGAATTGGACCTACAGCTGATTCCTGTCGCCCATCTCTTGATCCCTGCGAAGCCCTCTTAAAATCCAGCTTGATATCAGCAATCAATTGTTCAATGGGTACTACTGATAACCGGTCTCCTTTTAGTCGAAAATGTACCTCGTCTCCAAACACTGTCTTTGCCATGGGCGTCGGCAAATGTTGTATCTCCGAGGTTTGCTCAGAACGATTTTTTAATCGGCTTATTTCATTCTGCAAGTCAAGGATCCGTGATTGCTCTTCCACCAAAGCGGTGGCCCGTTTCGCGGATTTAATCTTTTTACTATCAAGATTTGTCTGAGACTCTTCCCAGATTTCCTCAGCTTGACCCAATGCGTCCAGTAGCAAGTCCCGGTCTCTCTCTCGGATCTTATTCAGCTTCCGTTGCTTTGTTATGAGTGCTTCAAATCGATTAGAGTCTGCTTGAGCTGCCAGAGAACGTTGCTGCTGGATCGATAGTTGATTGATCTGATTGGCGGTAGCGTGTGTCGCTGACTTGCTTTCTGATTCTTTTTGCAATTCAGCGATTTGGCTAGAAGACTGCGCTCCAAGGACTACGACTAAGATAATTAAGATTCCAACAAGATTAGCAACGATATCAAGAAATGAATCGTAACCAAGCTCAATCTGTTTTCGTTTCTGGCGTTGAATGCTCATTTCATTTCGCCTCGCTTCAGCGGAAGGCCGCTTCCTCGGAAATGATATTCAAGTAAATCAAACGATTTCATGGTAGCGGAGTGCAGAATCACTTCGACGGAAGGCTGCCATTTTCCCCCGGGTAAAGCGGGCCCCCACTGTTCGATTCGGTCGTGTATTGCAGTTGCTAATTGCAGTGCAGCCCGTTCAAGGTTGCCATCAAAGAACGAAAAAATTTCAATCGAAGCCGCTTCTCGACTTGGTAACAAAACGAGCCGATCACTGTGTAGTTCTACACGCAGTGTCCTGACGATTGCATTGCCTCGCATGGCAAGGATCGATCTTGGGATTGCCCAATGATTTCCAGATTTCTTTAGTAGGGGTTTGATCTTCTGAAGTTCAGTTGGCGTAAGACGCTGGCTATCGTTGGGTGTGAGAGGTGGCACAACGGATTCATCCAACCTCAAATCCTCTTCTTGCTGGGGCAATAGAATTTCTGAACCCATCGATGCAGTAGATCCGCTTGGTTTGTCTGAAGCTTGCTGGTTGGAAATCTCTCTAGTGGAGAATGCATACTTGGATCAATGGGCCTTATTTGAAGCTGAGTGGGAGGGCGGAGGAGATGCGTCCGCAGCGGAGGCTTTTTGAGCTGAAGGGCCTGGGTTAGATAGCCCGCCGTCTAGCTGTTGCCCTGATCTATCGTCTATGCCTTGTTCGATACCATTTCCTGTGACGACCGCAGATTCGCTATTTGTCTTGTCGGTTTGACTCCTGCCAGCTTCAGTCTGTACAGCGAGAGCTTGTTGACCAATATTGCTCATGCTGGTTTCTGATGAAATGGAGTTGTGCTCGTGGATTCCATCTGTCCGATCAAAAGAGGGATTTCCTTTCGTCTGATGATTGGATCGCTGT
>JAAXIK010000271.1 GCA_012270385.1 Rubripirellula sp.
CACCTGGGTTGATGCTTTGAGAACTTCTCTGGGCAAACTCCCAAACGATAGCTGATTTTTTAAGACGCTTTGCAGACCTCGATCTGGCCGCTTGAACGCATCTGATTTTGCAAGACCCCAGCAGAAAATTGCTTAGTCAAAATTCACCGCGAAATCTCTTTGCTCGGCAAACTTTTTTGCCCTTTTCCAAGCGGCCCAAAACCCACGTGTTTCGCGAGGGTTCTCGCACCCTGCACCTCAGTCGCTGGGGTTGAGCACAAAAAACACAAGTTCGGTGAAATTTCATCATTGGTCCATAAAGGCCCGACAGTCGAATGAGTCGAACAGCCACTTCGTGTATTGCCACACGAAGAGAACTTGTCGAGTTGTCGTTGCACACCGTTCCGCTGCTGTCACCATCCGTGCAGGAACCGCATCTGGGTGTTGCAGACTCATGGTTCCTCAGCATGTTGCCGAAGTCTCTGGAATCAGAATGAGCTGATAGGATTACCCCTCAGCACTCTTGCGTAAGTTCTCCTCTACTCTCGTGGAGAAGGCTCCATTTCTTACTGCGTGATCTTTCCCTTGCGGTTATTGTGCAACTTCGCAAGCATGCGTTCCGCGTTGCCGACGGCTTCGGTTCGTGTCGGGATGTCTGCTAGGACTTAAAGCCCAACAGCGGGAATCTGCTGATCCTTGTTGATATCAACCGAAATTCCGGTTGGCCTATTGCAATGGCTCGTCTCGGGCAGCCGGTGGGATCCGGCCCCACTGTATTTTGATTATGTTGGCAGTAGTTCTGCATCCCTATTACTGCTTCCAAACGCTCCGACGTCGAAGTTGTGTTTGTGAAGCAGTTCGAGCCAAAGGTTGCACAGTGGCATCGGCTTCTCTGGAGCGGTGTGAGCCTGATGCCGATGGCCTCCGCCCGCCACGATCATTGGGAGGTTGTTGCAGGTGTGGTTGGATGCGTCACCAAAGTTGCTGCCAATGACGACCGTCGTGTGGTCCAGCAAGGTGCCGTCACCTTCCTTGATCTGGTCCATGTCGGTGAGGAACTGATTGATATGTTTGACGATGTCCATCTCAATTCGACTCAGTGGATCAAGCTTGTTCTGGTTTCCTCCGTGATGTGACAGTGTATGCCAACCTCCCGTTGCGCCGGGGACCTGAATGGCCCCATAAATCCAGTCCAAGCTGAGTGTGATCACACGAGTAGAATCGGTTTGAAGAGCGAGCCGAGACAGTTTTAACAGGTTCTCAATTTTCGTCGAAAAAGCGAACTCGGGGTCATCGTTTAGCGCATCCGGGGCGTCTGGCTTCGCCGTGTCGAGCCAAAAGGATTCGCGCGCGATTTGCTTTTCCAGTTCGGCAATCACATTGCGATAGGTTTCAATTTTGCGTGTTGAGGATGCCCCGCTGACCGATGGATTTTCCATTTGTCGAATGTCGCGTTTCAAGCAAGCGATGACGTTTTGGTCATTCTTAATCTGGCTGCGTTTTGCGGAAAGGTCTTCTTCACCAAACAGTTTGTTGTAGATTTGATTGACGTCATGGAGCGGAGGTATCGCGACGCCACGATCATTCCACGAACATCCCCAGCCACGGTCGTAGATGCTGAGCGGTAAAAATGAAAAGCGAGTCTCCCCGCCCATTTTGCGTGCGAGCACCTGATCGAGCGAAATCGAGTTAACGAAGTTCGCAGCCTCGGGCTTCGGTGCGCCCGTCAAGAACGACTTTTCCGAATCATGATTGCTGGTTTCCATTCCTGGGTGATAGAGATTCTCAAAGACGGTCAGCTTGTTCTTTGTCTCGATCGACTTCAAGTACTTGGAAGTGGAGAGGTCACCACGCGTCTTTGGGAAAAAGTACGGTTTATAGAATCCCAGCGAATTGCAGATGAACATGATCCGCTTCGGAGCTGGCTTCGGAGCAGTGGCAGCACGAAGACTCAGCGAGTGCACCGCCAGTGGTAAGGCGGCACCGAATCTCAATACGTCTCGTCGTGTTGGCAAGTTCATTTATGATCATCCTGATAATCAATTTCTAGGGAACAAACGATGCAAGCCGCATTCATGCTGGTGCCCTCGTTTCGATACTGCTCTCATTCGCTTCCAGCTGAACCGAATAGACAAGCACACTCGTCACCAACTCCCGTATTCGACAGCCTTTTGGAGGGATCATTTCCAATAAATCAAGTCGTTGCCTCAAACTGGGCGCATATCCATTAGCGTACTCAAACAGCGTTTTGGCAAAGTTGTAACTGATCTTCCGTTCATCGGATATTAAAAACTGCTTTAGGCCGAAGATGTTTGCAAACTCTTTGTCGTTGATTTCTCCCGCTGCATCAACCTCGGAAGTGGTTTTGAGATAGCCCTGCAAGCGATAGGTAAACGTCCCTCGGTGTGGTAACTCGGTGGAGTAACTCGTTCGCCACTGACCTGTTGAGTCAAAATTCTCCAGCGCAAATCCATACGGATCGATACTTTTATGACACGCGTAGCAGGCGTCGCTGTTTTTGTGCTGTGCAATTTGCTCGCGTAGCGAAGCAGCGTTGTCTCCGTGCTCGGGCTCAATTGCTTTCACCGTTTCTGGCGGAGGCGAAAGCGGAGTGCCGACGATGTTCTTTGAAATCCATGCGCCGCGTAGAATCGGTGACGTGTTGAAACCATCAGTCGTCACTTTCAGGACACTTCCCATGGTTAGCAGTCCGCCACGTGGAATGTCGGGGCCAAAAGAAACCTTTCTTATTTTTTCACCGATCACATCGTCGATGCCATAGTGATTCGCGAGCCTCTGGTTGAGAAACGAATAATCAGAGTCAATGAACTCGCTGACCGGGCGGTTTTCACGAATCAGATGGGCGAGGTAAGCTTCCGTTTCGAGTGGCAGGTAATGATTTAGCAAATCGTCGTAGCGTGGATACAGCTTTAGCGATGGTGATACATGATTCCATGATCGAAGGTTCAGCCATTGATCGCAAAGCGACTGAACCATGCGATCCGAACGTGGGTCGTCTAGCATTGCAGCGATCTGAGCTCGCAGAGGCAGATTCGATTCGCCAACGTGATCATCTGGTACGGATTTCCAGATTATTCGTGCGAGTGCTGCAGTATGTGAAAGCTCTTTACTTGAATGTTCACCCGGAGTCATTAGGAAACGAGGAGAACAAAGCACGGCTTTGAAGCCGGTTTTCGCAGCTTCAACGAAGTTGCCGTCACTCCGAAGTCTTGCGTCGGCGACTTCAAAATACGGTTGCAATTCAGCATCGGAAAGATTCGATGAGAATGCACGCTTTGCAAATCGACGGATGGCGGCACGCAGATCCTCTGTGCGATCAGACGCAATCGAAACCTCAGACCTTACAGGTTTCACATCAAGCGAAACGATAACATCCAGCTTGCCGATCGATGCGAGTGATCGGCCATCAATACTGTACGATTGCGTCGCAAGGAACTTCAAAAATCGAGCGTTCGTTGCGACGGAAAACGGAATCGGTTGTTCGTTCGCAAGTCGTGTTTCGAGATCTCCGCGGGCGATTGGATCACCCCAGTGCTCGCCATCTTCTGATGCGTAGATTTCAAACTTTTTGATCTGACCATTTCCATTGCCCCCAGACCACGTTGCATAGGAAAGCCCCTCGATTACGTGGCGGTTGGGATTGTGAAAGATCACGTAATGCGGTGGCTCCGCCAGTGTCGGCTTGAATCGCGTGTGCCAAAACGTGCGGTTGGAGCCGTCCTGCATCTTCTCCTGTTCCATCCCGACCTGAAAGCTGCTAACCGTGATAGAACCGCCAATCTTCTTGAGGTTGGTTTGGTAGCCTGAAGTGTGAGGGGCGGATTCCGTCTTGGCGCGATCTTCTCCTCGCTGACGCGTCGGATTACCAGTCGTTTTGATTGGCAGATCTCCAAACAGCATGCCATAGCGACTTGGCGGCCACGCATCCTGTAGCGGTCCCCGTGCCGTCATTCGCTTGATGTAAGTACCACGTTTCGGATTTCTCTCGCGGAAGTTGTCCTTGTGAAAACAATGCACTGAGACGTTTTCACCGGGCCGCAAGTATGCTCGGATCGTCTTCGATTCGACCTTCTCGCTGCCGACCGAAATCACGTCCAGCAGGCGCTGTGGCTGAGGTCGATCGTCGGCGTAATAGTATTTGCCGGCATGAACCTGAATGCTGACGTCGCCCTGCAAATCACCGACCTTGGTGACGTCAAACGTCAACTCGTACCAGCCAGCAACCGGCGGATCGAAGTGGTCGTAGAAGAACGAGTAACTGTTTCCATTGTTGGCTCGCGTCCACGAAAACAGCACTCCGTCGTTGTAGTGGGATTCGCCAGAATTCCTGAAGTAGTCGCGGAGGTAAATGTTGTAGGTTTCGTGACTATCCCGAAGTTTGTTGGTCACCCACGTTTGTTCGTTCGCAAACCCACCAGCGGGCCAGGCATGCTCAAGCATGTCATCCGCGACTGCGAAGTAACTGGTGAGCATTTCGCGAATGAGTCCAGTGCGTCGGTCAGAATCAAATGTCCGAGTGCCGCGATCTTCCGGAATTTGAGCTGCCAGATCGAGTTTTGTCCCGAGCAGGTCATTCACACTGTGGACGAATTCGTGCCTGCTGAGCCTTCGGAACGTGTTTGGTTTGAGCTCCGGCTGCTGACTAGCCAGCCACGACAACATTTTGCTTCGCTCTGCCTCCGACGGTGTATCCACATCCGGCGGTGGCATCTTTGCGGTGGCAATATTCTCGAAGACCAGGGTTGCGTCGAATTGACGGCCCTGAAGCTTCTGACTGAGATCGAAACCGCCTTCTGCATCTGTCCCAGTATGACAGTCCAGGCAATATTGCCCAAATAATTCGCTCAGGTCTTCTGCCTGCACCGCACTCAGGGCAAAGCAGAAGCACAGAAGTGATCCTGTGACCATGATTGAAAGATGGATGCGCCCGGATCTCGTCATTTTGATTCCCCACGCAATAGTGTATTTAGCTGTTTGATGTTGAGTTGTTCTTCCAGCTGCTCTGGCCTATTCGGCTTGTAGCCCTCCTCGAACTGGATCTTCTGCAATGTCAATAACAGCCGCTGGACGATCTCCGGGTGCTTCGTATACAGGTTGTATTCCTCGGCGGGGACCGCCACGACATCGTATAGCTGGGCGGGCGGGTCGCG
>JAAXIK010000546.1 GCA_012270385.1 Rubripirellula sp.
CGGTACAGCGGCTTTGGAACTTGCTCTGCGTTCTGCCAAGGTGGGTGTGGGCGATGAGGTCATTCTCGCAGCCTATGATTATCCAGGAAATCTTAGGACGATTGAGTTATTGGGGGCGAAGCCCGTCCTGCTGGATGTAAGCCCCGGTCGATTGGTGTTCGATTCAGATGCGATTCGAGCATTTGCTTCGTGGTATACCAGCGTTCAGGTAAAGAAACTTATTGTCTCTCATCTTTTTGGCGAGATGGCGGATGCGATGGCGGTTCGGGAAGTTTGTGAACAGAATGGATGGGTGCTGATCGAGGATGTTTGCCAGTCTTTTGGAGCGGGATGGCGTTTCGAAGAGCCTGCGTGCGATCAGCCCTCTCCCGATCGAGCTAAGGTCCGTCTGGCCGGTACAGTTGGCCATCTCTCGACTTTCAGTTTTGGGGGTAGCAAGCTTCTGACGGCCGGTGCTGGCGGCGCACTGTTGATCAATGATGGCCCTCTGGCAGCCAGAATAAATAGCTGGATCGAAAGGCCTGGTGAGGTCTATCCCATGTCACCCCTCCAGGCAGCGGTTTTAGGGCCCCAGCTTGATCGATTTGAGGAGTTACGTGCTCTACGCAATGAGAATTGGCGGCAACTCAGGCAGCATCGCTGCGAAGCTTTCTCGCGTTGGCAATGGTTCGGCGGAAATCAGGCGGGGATTATTGCCAACCCCTACAAGATTGCATGGGCTGCGGAGTCGAAAGAGCAGAGAATGGAGATTGTTCGTTTAGCGGAACAACGAGGAATACCGATTGGTAGCGGTTATCGCTCTTTCGCGAAAGTCAGTGCGAAGCGTTGCCTAAAGATAGGTGCATGTGAAGAAGCTGCCCGTCTGGGTGAGAGACTTTTTGTTCTCGATCAACGGGCTTTGCTGGTCGAACGCGGCAGGATGGAAAATCTACTTGCCGCGATGGATTCAATCTATTCTGAGCTCACTTAGCTGAAGGTCGGATCCGCTGCGTGCCGGCATCTGACCGGTTTTTTCGCCATGGCCGGAGATTAGCTGGCAATTTTTGAGATCCGGTTGTGTGGCTGTGCGAGTTCTTCCGCGGTCGGCTGGTAGCGGTACTGCATCAGATAGGCGTCTTCAATGGTATCGTCGTAAAAATCTCGGAGTACCGAAATGGCACGGAACCCGATCGATTTGAAGAAGAGTTGTGCTTCCAAGTTGGTTTCTCGGACTTCCAGCATGATGCGATTTCTTCGCTCATGAGAAAGTTTACCGAGCAACTTATCGACCATCGACTGGCCAACACCTGTTCGGCGGTGCTCAGGATGAACTGCAAAATTGAGAATATGAAGCCGATTTTTGTGTAGTTCATAAATCATGAACCCCACGACTTCGTCATCCTGCTCGGCGACCATACCGATGCAATTTCTTTGCCTGAGACATCGAATGAAATCATCCTCGCTCCAAGCAAACTCAAAGCAGGCGTTCTCGATTCCAAGCACAGACGGCATGTCTCTGCGAATCATCCAGCGAATATGAACGCACATCGGTTTGGTTTCCACGTTGGACTCCTTTCCAGCGAAATACCTCGGCTCAAGGACAATCTCGTCCTTTGTCTCAATCCATCCAATCCTTTGGATCTCAAGTGGACCGGAGGTTAGCAAAAAGGATAGGAGTGAACCAAGGTTAAAAAAACCATGAAGTTAGCAAAGTGGAACAGAAGGCGGGGTGCTGAGCAAAAAACTCAATGAAGGACTCGTTTCTCTGTACGGAATGTGACTAGCCACGGTGCATGGATCGTCTCGGCGCCTTAAAATGAGACAGGCACGGGATGATTCAGGCTCTCACCATGGGGGGAGTGCTCTGGCTAATCTTGGTGCAGACAGAGTGGAAACGGCCCGCTTCGTCGGTTTTGCAACACTTGCATTCGTTTGATTCACGAAGTGGTGGGTCGGCGATACGTTTTGTACTCCGGCAGGAAAGTGGATTCGATAAGTCGAGTCAACGAGATAACAACAGAGCCTATGACCAGTTATTTATTGATACGTTCCGGAGCCGAAAAGGGCAGGCAGTTTCTGCTGGATCGCGATCGACCTTCTCATTTGGGTCGAGGCCGAGGATGTGAAATCCTTTTGTCGGATCCCTCCGCATCAAGGTTTCATGCGGTGGTTTTTTTCGAGGATGACAGCTGGCATCTCCGCGATACCTCCAGTCGTAATGGAACTCGTGTCAATGGTCAGAAGGCGGATCAAGTTCGGTTGGGGAACCGTTCCAAGATTCTTGTGGGATCCACTGAATTGCAATTGTTGGAAGCTTCACCCGAAGCGGATACCGAGAGGTTCAACACCGCGACGGTCATCAAGGAAGTTGCCTCCGTCTCGAATCCTTGGCTTTCCGATGAAAAAAATCCAATGGGTCAGATTGCCAGTGCAGGGCATCTGCTCGATCTCTACACGTTGAGTCTCCAGTTGTTACGGCAAGGTAACGTTGACAGCGTGATCGATCTGACTCTCGATCTACTTCGGGACCGCACAGGTGCGGATATCGTTGGGGTCACCTATGACATGGGAGATGGGAGGTTAAAGCCGCAGAGGTCGGCGCCCGCGGATTGCATGGGAGAAATCACGGTGGGGCGAACGCTCCAACGCCGCGTTGTCGGTGATGGCGAGTCCATCTGGCTGAACCATGAGCAGGATGCGATTTCCGCATCACCCGAGGTTCGCTCTGGCAATTGGGCTGACGCGATTCATGTGCCGCTCGAAGGAGATGACGCCAACCTTGGCGCGATCCATCTCTTCCGTCAGAAAGCTGGATTCACAGACGAACATTTTGATCTCAGTGTCGCCACCGGACGTCTACTTGCGTTCGCCATGACGCGTGTCATGGAAAGTGATTCACTTCGTGCTGATCGCAATCGCATTGCCGATAGGAATGCTGATTCGAATGAGCTGATTGGTGAAAGCCCCGTCATGGATCGTTTGAAGGCTAGGCTAACTCGAGTTGCCCGAGCCAGTGGTGCCGTGCTCATACGTGGTGAGAGTGGCGCGGGAAAAGAACTGGTCGCTCGCGCCGTGCATCGCGCGAGTCCACGAGCAAAGCGTCCCATGCTGGCCGTGAATTGTGCCGCGATCCCCAGAGAGTTGATGGAGAGTCAATTATTTGGCCACAAGAAAGGGGCGTTCACAGGTGCAGACAATGATCATGCCGGGTGGTTCCAACAGGCCCATACCGGCACGCTCTTCCTTGATGAGATTGGTGAATTGACGCTCGAGGGGCAAGCCAAGCTTCTGCGGATTCTCGAGGGGCATCCCTTTCTGCCGGTTGGAGCGACCGAGGAAGTCATGGTCGATGTCCGTGTTGTCGCAGCTACCAATCGTGATCTATCGGAGTTCGTTCGAGAAAAGCAGTTTCGAGAAGATTTGTTTTATCGGCTCAGTGTGTTCGAGCTGATGGTGCCACCTCTGCGGGAGCGTGGCGATGATATCCCTCGCCTTATCCATCATTTTCTCGATCATTTTACAAGGCAGCACGGACGGCTTGATCTGCAGATTGCGGAGGAGGCGATGTCCAGCATGAAGGAGTATGCTTGGCCCGGTAATGTTCGTCAGCTCCGCAATGTGATCGACAGTGCGGTGGTGATGGCTGACGATCCAGAGATCACGACAGCGGATCTTGGATTGCGAGATGCGGGCGTGAGTCGTCTGGAGACTCTGCGAATCGATGAATGGGAGAAGCGATTAATTCGTATGGCTTTGGATCGCTGCGACGGTAGTGTTCCTGAAGCGGCTAAATTGCTAGGAGTCAGCCGTGCAACCGCCTATCGAAAAATCACCGAGTATGAAATTCAAAGATAGGTCTGACGCGGTAGCGAACCTGGGCACGACAAATTCAACGCGTAGAACGCCGAGGCGAACTTCTTGAAAGCCATCCTCTCCGCACCCGGCTCACGTGGTGATGTCAATCCGATGATTGCGATAGGTCGCAATCTAAAACGTCTTGGATACGATGTCGTCATTTCAGTTGCTGCTCCTTACGCTCAGTTGGCGGAGGAGGCAGGGCTTACCGTGGAGCCGGTGATTAGCGAATCGACATTCACCGAAGCGGTTGGCAATGCAGAGGTGTGGCATCCGGTCCATGGGCCGCTGCAGATTTTTCGAGTCATGATTCGCGACTTTCTTGCTAAGCACCGGCGGGTCATTGAACAGCATTCTGTCGAAGGTCAGACGGTTTTGGTTGCGCATCCTTTGGATCTTGTGTGTCGTATTTTCAGTGAAGCGGCTCCCTCTATGGTTGTAGGCGGAGAGCAGTGGCCGCAGGTGCGCCGCCGCGCCGATAGGGCTCCGCCTCGCTTGTCCCCATGGTGGTTTGAGCCTCGGAAACCGAGTTGGCTTTTGCGGGGTGGATACGCATTGCTCGATCATCTGGTGATTGACGCAATTTTAAGACGTGAAATTTTGTCGGTTCGCAGCGATTTGGGGGTTCAGGCTCCCTTGCGACGCATTATGGACCGCTGGTGGTTATCTCCTGACGCGACAATGGCCCTCTATCCGAGTCGCTTCGCGCCTGCCACGGTTGGTTTTTGCAACCAGTTAGTCCACTGTGGCTTTCCTCTCGAGGATGTGTCTGGCAGTGATTTTGAGGTTCCCTCCGGTAGTCCGGTTGTTTTCACCTCAGGGACGGCCAATCGTCATTGTCGACAATTTTTCGAGGTTGCGGTGCATGCATGCAAGAAACTCAAGCGAGAAGGGATCTTGCTGAGTTCTTACGTCGAAAACTTTCCAGAGAATCTACCTTCGTCAATTCAGTGTCATTCCTACCGGTCGCTGAGTAAATTATTGCCGCACTGTTCGGCGAGTGTTCACCATGGGGGCGTGTGCACCACCGCTCAAGCCTTCGCCGCAGGCATTCCACAGGTGATACGGCCATTAGCTTTCGATCAATTCGACAATGCTGAGCGTGTTGAAAAACTAGGATGCGGTCGGTGGTTGAAGCGGGACTCGGACTTGGTGAGCGTTCTTGCAAGTTTGCCTGGTTTAGAAAACGGTGGGAAGCCTCGACTGAGTCTTGTCAAAGAGGATTCGATCACCCTGCGGCAACGCGCGGTCGCGGGAACTGGCGGCGCGGTCATCGCAGCGGAGTGCAGGCTCGGGCTGGCGCGCTCCC
>JAAXIK010000347.1 GCA_012270385.1 Rubripirellula sp.
ATCGCATTCAAGGAAAGGTAAGCGGACAAAAGAAGGCGAAATGCGGCGCTACTCTGATGTATTGAGTAAAAACCTCGTAAAAAAAGCCAACAGGTGAGAAATCTTCGGGAGTCGGGTCAAATTGTGTGTCTGCAAAGATCTCGCCGGATCCAGCTGAATCAAGCTAGGCAGGAGCACTTCGTTGTGAATATCCGGTTTTCAGTCCAAAAACTGGACGTTCCACGCTCTAGCATTGGAAAATATTCAATCCGCAAACACCCTAGAATTGAGTCGCTGCCTCAAAGCCATGCCGGAAAGAGCCCCTTTTCAAAGCTGAATACTCAGGTGGCCAGAAACTTAAGGACATCTAGAATTCAAGGCATTGCGATGATCTGCGAGCCCTATTGGCACAACCCCGCCTTGGGTCACCACCCATTCTTCGATAGCGAGGATTGGCGTACCCGATGGGATGCCAGACAGGATCCATTCTAGAGCTTGCCCGATACCATGAATGAAAACACCCCCAAAGCCTCATCACACTCTGAATGGAGAGAGCTTTCGCCGAATCCGACACCACCTGAGTTTGGATCCACAGAAGGGCTCCTGACCCATATTTCTCACCGAGCAATGGCCACTGACTTCGTTGCCATTTTGCCAAACGAGAACCCTGAACAAATCGAAATGACCATTGATGCTCTCGAAGAGCTAAATGAAATCGAAGCCAAACTCACAGTTTACCAACCCGATAGCGAAATCTCACAAATCAATCGACTGGGTTTCCAACATCCCGTCTCCGTTTCTTGGATGACCTTCCGACTGATTGAACGGGCCATCCAATGGAGTAAACGAACTGCCGGTGCATTCGATATCTCAGCGGGGCCACTCGTTGAAGCTTGGGGTTTTACAAAACGACAAGGAAGGAAACCGACAAACGATGAGATCACGGCTGCGAAAGCCCGAGTGGGCTACGATAAAGTAGTGCTCGACCCCGCTAAACAGACAATCGGTCTTGCACAAGAAAATATGGCGATCAACTTGGGAGCGATCGGGAAAGGTTTCGCCCTCGACCGTATTGCGTCACTTCTTCACGAACGAGGTATCGAAGATTTCCTCCTGCATGGCGGTAACAGTAGCGTTATCGCTTCCGGAGATCAGGAAATTGGAAGTGGTAATGGCTGGGCTGTTGGACTCGCGCATCCCACTAAAACGAAACATCGAATAGCGGGGATTTGGTTACGAAATCGGGCACTCGGAACCAGTGGGTCCGGAAAACAATTTTTTCACCACCGAGGAAAAAGATATGGGCACGTCATTGATCCAAGATCGGGCCTGCCGGCGGGTGATTTGCAATCGCTAACCACACTCGCTGTATCCGCGACGGATGCGGATGCGTGCGCGACCGGTCTCTATGTTGCGGGTTCAGCTCAAATCCAAAAATGGGCGGATCATGAGTGGTTTCATCCGACCATCATGATCCGTGGTGGATCAAGACAAGATCTATGTGAATTATGCTCGGCAGGAGAAATACCTTGGATCAAAAATCCATTTGATCCTTCGCAATAAAAGGCAGAACCACCTTGCCCCCACAATGGGCAGTTCTCTTGTTGAGAGTCGAGGTTGGATCGTTTTAGTTCGTCTCTTCCAACTCTTTAAGCGATTTACCTAAGCGTTTGCGAGTGTTGGATCGCGTGGATTGCTTGGTCTTCCCCTTCTTCGACTCACCGATCACTGCTGCCATCTTTTCACTGATCTGCTCTGATTCCGGCGGTGAGCCAATTTGCTCCATCGCATCACTGAAGCCAAGCAAGACGGATTGACGAACACCATCACGTAACCATTCGAAGAAATTCACATTCATCATGTCGGTCCAGCTCTTTGTTTCTTTTATCGTCAGCCTTACTCTGTGCTGCACCGAATCCTGACGGAAATAGACCATCGGTAGCGTCAACGAGTGGATCACAGAACAATGATCCTCGAAGAGCTAAACAAGGAACCGAAACGCCGCACTCGTTTTCTTGTAAAGGTAAGGGGAGGAGCAAGTCTATACCGATACCTCTGGAAAAAGCTCGGCAAACTTTTGGCCGGTTCAGAGGGGCTAGAAGAGAACGCATCCAGAGTAGACGCGTGAAGTGAGCCCAGAACATGAAGGTTGGGCGCGAATGCCCACGCCAAGGGCCCCAAAGCTCACGCGGGAGAGAGACCCCATGGATTTCCGGTTTTGGGTATGGCGCCCTCTAACCAAGCCAACCTTTCTTATCAAAGCTGGCAAGAGCTTTCTCCTCACCTGCCTGGATATCAAACAATTTGTTCAATTTGGTGATTTTAAAAACTTCCATGACGTTTGAGGAAACTTCACAGAACTTGAGAGTCACACCTTTGGCTTTACAAGTCTTATTCAGCGTTACGAGCTTGGTGATCATCGCCGATGACATGAAAGAGACGCCCTGAAAATTGAGCAGCATCTTCTGGTTGGCGGCGGTAGAAACGGCCTCTAGGAGTTCCTTACCCACCAATTCAATCCTTTGGGTGTCCAGAATTTTGCTATCCGTAAAACCAGCGACAAGAACCTCGCCATTAAATTGAGTTGTGATCGCAGCCATAAAATATCGGTTCCAGGTTCAATTGTGAGAAGCAAAGCGATATGTAATTCCTCGCCGAGCGAACAGATTATCAAGGTTTTGCTAGGAAAGCAATTCTGTCCCAGCAAAGATTCAATGGCAGGGAGCCGACGAGGGGTAGCAAGTCGTTTTCCCAAAAATGACCCACTGGTTAGGGATCGGATCGGTCAAATTCATCCATCAAGGCATCCAAATCTAGCTTATTTTGGCTATTCGCCCCCCGTATTTTTTCTAGTTCGCCTGCTTTTGGCCCAATGGATGGCTTCTCAAGTTCAGAAGAAGCTGATTTTGCCTGATTACCCTGACTTGGTTCAGCTAACGAGTTCCCCCCCTGCTCAGTAATCAAGGGTGAATCGGAGCCATTGAGAGGAGGCTTCCGCTCCGCTTGTGGCCCTCCAGTTAGGGGTAGCCCCAAGGTAAAGGTCTTCACCATCCTTTCGGATTGGATTTTCCCGAGAGCCGTAAGTACCTGCCGATACGATTCAACAACCCGCAAATCCATCGCATAAACACGTCGAACACCGGCTACCCCAAGCACGGCTTCCGACTCCAAGTCATGGGGTGCTCTTTCACCCACCAAACCGGCATCCCGCCAATCACGAATGATTTCAGAACTGTCTTTCCAGTCCAAAAGAGCTACATCTCCCTCCAAAGATTCAAGAGTTAGACGATCGATAGCGTCGATTTCCATCTCGGCTAAAGGGTCAACCAGGATCAAATCCAAGCCGGAAGCTCCGATCAATTCACCCACCAACGAATCGGCCAGTTTTTCAGCTGCAGCATGAGGCGGACGTGACTGAATCAGAATGACCGGTAACCGAACTGCCATAGAAATATCAGAATCTGGAGGAGATGTAGGGTCCGGCAAACAAGCGGTCAGGCTGACCCGCCGTTACGCCATGGTATCGGTTCATTGCCGATAATTGAACTGCCAGTCAAAAAGCCAATCTTCCAAGCCTGGGTCTGCTCGGGTTATGAACCGAACTTTTCCTGAGAAGCACAGATTAAATGAGGTTGGACCACATCATAGAGCTCGAACCACAATTCCCGAAGATTAGAAACCTCATTGAGGTCATTTTGGATCAGCCAGTCTTGCACTTCCTTACGTATCTCGTCCGGTGAAGAATGTAACAACTGCATGGAAAGGTGATGGATGAGGTTCGGATGGATAGCGGTCTCAAATATTATCTGCATGCCGAAGATGGGTTGGTGGCCGGTAGCAAGAACGGTAACTCCTCGTCTTCTGGCAGTGAGCAAAACTAACCATCTGGAGACTGCATTGAGTTGCTCGAATCCATCCAAAATCATTAGGCCTCCTGGCTGCATCCGCTTTACGCGGCCGAGTACTTTCGTGTCCAGGATGACTCGATCCCTGAATCGCTGCATCCAATCTCCACATCGCCCATCGAGTTTTAAGAAATCGACTCTGGGGTAAGAGCAACGCAGACTGTCCAGCAAACTGTGCAGCAAAGTGGTTTTGCCCGAACCGTGAGGGCCAACAATCAGATTACCTTGGTGAGCCTTTAATCGGCCAATGATTTCACATACAGCAGAATCCGCACCAGACGGTACATCCGAGCTAGATTTAAACGGGGAGAAACATGCGGCACCGAACGGCGGCAAATCCGATCTCGACTCGAGCGAAAACTGATAAGTGATAGCACCGGGTCGGGTATAACGAGTAGCGAACGGATTGGATTCAAGTGGAGCAGCCAATGTGAGATCACCAGTCATTCGCTAGAGCTTTGAGACTTCCTGTATCCGTAGCGATGCAGCTCATCGAGTTAATATTTTTAAGAAATCAGCTGAAAACAAAGCTCTTACTTTTCCGAGATGGCTTCGGTACCCAAAACGTTTCCTACTTTCCAGTAGGTTCCGCTCGCCTTAGTTTTAACGGCGAAGGGAAGCAAGTGTGGAGCGAGTCTGTGACGCTCGCGATTCTCTCGCGATCACTTTTTTCTCTTTTAACTCTTCTGGTTGGGTTTCACCTTCAGAAGGCGCAGCAACACAAGGAGCAGCTTGCAAGTCAGTGACGACATAAAAAGGTGACTCACTCAGAACCTCCCTTCCGTCCTCCAGAAATAAACGCATTCGCACACACCACGAAAGCCGAATGAGTTGCCCGTGATAACTGAGGGGAGATGCGGGAAGGACACATTGAATCGACTGCTCGTTTTCCACTCCAATTTCTTTCAGTGGCACATCCGTGATCTTCTCGAAGTGGTGAACGTGTAAATCCTCGTCACCTTTTCCCTCGGTATGCCACAACACGGAAATCTCTAATCGCCTTAGTTCATCAACCGAGACTCGAGAGATCCTCCAAGTTGCCTTCAGTTCTCCGCCAGCTCGATATAACCCGTCGGAGTTACAGAGTGATAGTCTTAACGCTGGCTGGGATTCGGTGTTGAACCCGGAGGATGCACGACGACGGGATAGCTTCGGCAGAACGATGGCCATGGTCGTGAATCTCCTTTGACTACAAATTTCCAGCGTATTTCGTTATGTGTCCCGTCAAATGAATGCATCACA
>JAAXIK010000505.1 GCA_012270385.1 Rubripirellula sp.
GGTCACCCCCTTTCTGAGAATTATAGCATGACCCCAACCCCCCTGTGGCTGCGAGTTCAGTGTCTCGGGGGCCCTGAAGCTCCAGGCCGCCGTGGCAATGATGACGAGAAGTGACTTGATCCAATCCGCTTGATCATGACGCAAAGGACGAAAGAAAGCTCTCACTTTCTTTCGTCCAAAGTGGATATTTCAGCTCCAGAAATGCCTCGTGACTTTGTTTTGGTGCCTACCAAATCCGAACGCGATTCTGTGGTTTCAAATATAGGTCCGATTCTTCAGTGATACCAAAAGCCTCGTACCAAGCATCCAAGTTCCTGACAATTCCGTTCGCCCGGTATTCGCTCGGGCTATGCGGGTCAGTGATTAGCCGGTCAAGGAGCTCACGATCGCGGTAGAGTCTTCTCCAGATCTGTGCCCATCCCAGGAAGAAGCGTTGGTCGCCTGTGAGGCCATCGATCACGGGCGCTTCTTTACCGCCGAGTGAAAGTCGGTATGCCTCATAAGCAACGCTCAACCCACCGAGGTCACCGATGTTTTCTCCAAGCGTCAGCTCACCATTGACGAAGTTTCCGTCAATCGGTTCATACTTGCCGTATTGCTCCACCAAGCCTTTGGCACGACGCTCGAATTCTTGACGATCCTTCTCTGTCCACCACATACGTAAGTTACCTTGGCCATCAAATTTGCTGCCCTTATCGTCAAATCCATGGCTCAATTCGTGTCCAATCACGGCCCCGATGCCACCGTAATTCACCGCATCGTCCGCCAACATGTTGAAAAATGGAGGCTGCAGGATTGCGGCTGGGAAGACGATTTCATTCATCGTGGGGTTGTAGTAGGCATTGACGGTTTGAGGGGTCATGTGCCATTCGGTGCGGTCGATCGGACCTCCGAGCTTATTGAGCTCCCGTTGAGTTTCAAACCGAGCTGCCGCGATCATGTTAGTAGCCAGGATATCCGAGTCGATCGAAAGATTTTCATAGTCTTTCCATTTGTCCGGATAACCAATTTTGGTAGTGAACATGGAAAGCTTTTTCAAAGCCTCTTTCTTTGTGTTCTCGCCCATCCAGTCTCGTGTTTCGATTCTTGCTGCAAAGGCTCGCTCTAAATTCTGAACGAGTTCTTTCATCCTCGATTTGGCTTCGGGCTGAAATTGCTCGGCGACGTAAAGTTGCCCGACTAATTCACCGAGTGCTCCACCGGTAATCGCTACTCCCCGTTTCCACATCGGCCGCTGTTGATCCACTCCTCGCACTGCAGTGCTGTGGAAGTCGAATGAACATTTCTCGATCTCCTCCGACAGGCTCGATGCGTAGCGGTCAATCAAGTGGAACTTGAGGTAAAGCTTTAGCACCTCGATGTCCGTGGCGGCAAACAGTTTTCCAAAAGCTTCGATGAAGCTGGGTTGCCTGACCACGAAGCTCGCTTGCGTGCCTACTCCTGAGGCTTCCGCAAAAGCCGCCCACGGGAACCCTGCCATTTGAGTCACTAACTGTTTGGCTTCGACCTGATTGTAGGTTTTTACAGGATCTCGGTTTTCCGTCTTCGACCAATGGTTCTTCGCGATCTCCGTCTCCAGTTTGAAAATTTGCGAAGCAGCGGCACCCGGATTCGTTTGGCCTACGAAACTGAGCATGTCGGAGACATATTGCTTGAGTTCCGAGCGTAGTGCGACGAATCGATCGTTCTCGTCGTCCAAATAGTATTCGCGGTCAGGGAGCGTCAGTCCCGATTGCGTGACATACACGGTGTATTGATCACTCTGTCGCGCATCAACGCTCACATAGGCAGCAATCGGGCCGTAAATACCACTTTTGGAAAGGGTGCCCATGGTAACTGCCGCGTCTTGATGGCTTTGGATCCCGTCCACCATGGCGAGCAGTTCTTTCAGGGGATCAATCCCCACTTGGTTTCTCTTTTCCGTGTTCAACACGGAGCGGTACAGGTCACCCACCTTTTGGGATGCTGTTCCATGTTTTGCCTTGGATTCCGCAGCACCTTCGATCAATCTTCGGACTTGTTCATCAGCCTCATCCGCTAAGAGAGTGAAGATACCGTAGTTTGACTTGTCGGCCGGAATCTCTGTTTCGCTCAGCCACTTCTCATTGGCATAGAGATAAAAATTGTCACCGGGCTGTACAGAGGAGCTGAACAAGCTCTTATCGATTCCTGAAATTTTCCCAGCCGTTTCAGGGACGTTGGTAGGATTCTCTCCGCTCGCGTTACCACTGAGCAAACAGCCCAAGGTCAAGCAAAAGGTGGTGATCCAGTTGATGTTCCGATGCTTTACAGCCATGAGATGTCAATTCCTTGTTACTGCGTTCAAAATTTACTCGCCCGCAACGACGTGTGGCTCATTAGGAAATTTATTCAAGGTTCGTTTCTCTCTAGCGATGCATTCTACATATCTGACCAGAGTTTTGTCATGCGATCAATTCACGGATATGACGAGCATTTTCGAGCTCCATCTAACGGTAGGAGTCTTCTCGTTACCCGGTGGATTGCCTGTAGTCAATGACTACCGCCAATCCCTTGACCAATCCTTAGTTTGTATCCCGCTGCGGATGCGCCATTCTCTGAGTTCAGCGAGTAGTGATTCACGGGTTGAAAGGTGTTCTGGATCCTCCCAAAGATTTTTGCATTCACCCGGATCTTTGATCAAATCGAAAAGTTGACCGTGGGGTTCATCAAGGAAGTGGACTAGCTTGTGTTGTTTGCTTCGAACCATGGTCATGAATTCGCACCCTGTTAGAACAGCGTCGCGAGCTTGTTCACAGTAGACGTAATCACGCCCCGTCCATTCCTCCGATCCTTCGAGTGCCTTGGACAGTGAGATAGCCTCCCAGTCCTCGGGGACACCCAAACCCGCCCATTCCAGGATGGTCGGTCCCAGATCCATCAATTGAACGAGTTCATCGACTTTCTTACCTCCGGTGAACCGGTTCGGAGCCCACACGATCAATGGCACTCTTGTGACTTGTTCATACATCGTCCATTTCTGGCTGTGCCCGTGGTCAGTAAGGCAGTCTCCATGGTCACTGGTGAAAATGATAATTGAATTCTCCAGATAGCCATTGTTCTCGAGCGCATCCATGATCTCGCCAACTTTTTCGTCGATCATCGTGACGTTTGCCAGGTAGTAGGCTCGCTGCCTTTGCCGTTGAGACTCAGAGGGTTCGAGGTCCAGTACAACCGAGTCATGGTCGATCTCATAGTTGTGTTGCCTCAATTCCTTGAACGCAGGAGGTTGCCCCTCGAGGTCTTCGCGAGTGACAGGATCGATCGGCAGCGTCTGCTGCAGATAGGGCTCCGTGTATCGTGGCACGGGATCGTAAGGTGGGTGAGGGCCGGGGAAACCGATTTGCAAAAATAGTGGGCCTACGGGCGGCTTATTGTTGATCCACCAAGTTGCCATGTCTCCAACAAAAAAATCTGGGTGAGTATCCTCGGGTAGTTCCCAATCGAATGCACCAAGTGCATCTTGGTAGTCTTCTCGCTTTCGGTAAAACTGTCTCTGTTGTTTGACAAGTCCACGGTAGCGCAGAGCACGATCCCACTCATCGAAGAAGTACCTTCCTTCGAGATACCTATCCTTATTTTCAACAACAAACCGTTCATGAAAACCGAGTTCGGTTTGGAACGGCCAGGTATGCATCTTGCCGATGTTCGTGCAGTAGTACCCCGAGTCGTTGAGGCGTTCAATCCAACTGCGTCGCCAAGTGTCCGCATTCTTGAGGATACCGGTAGTGTGTGGGTAATATCCTTTGAAGAGGCTCGCTCGAGCAGCTGCACACGATGCTGCGGTGACATGGCACTGTGTGAAAGTGACCCCTTCTCTGACCAATCGGTCGAGATGTGGAGTTTGCACATGAGGAAAGCCCAACTCTGCAATCGTGTCGAATCGTTGCTGATCCGTAATGATAAAGATCACATTGGGCCGTTGATCATTTTCTTTTTTGTTCTGAACGAACATGTAAATCCTGCTCTGGCGTTGTCGACGATGTTGTCTTGTAGCCTACGTTTTAATCTTTAACGTTTGGGACGCCTACCTGATCGAAACTTTTCAGCACTTCCCAGGCGGGAAAGCTCTGACGCAAGATAGTTGATGCATCGATGAGCCAAGGCAGAGCCAAGAAGAGTGGATGCAGAGCTCTACTGATCGAGTATTCCACGTTGGTCGCGATACCGGTGTGTGGATTAGACACCCGGTGTGGTTCGGCTTGCACTCCTTGCGTCATCTACTCTTGCCCTCATCCAAGTTAGCAGCCGCTTGGACTGCTATTCGAGCAGGTCAGACTGCAGCTCCAGAGATAAACTCAGATTTGAGTTCTCTGCGAATTTTCCCGGCTTCGGACAGTTCGTGCCAATGTGCGATCCGCTCTTCTCCGTAAGTCCAGCACAGGCTCACGAGTCTCCGGTTGTAAATCGCTGGGAAATCCACGGATCCATCGAATGGATCATGAGGGTTAACCCCCAACTCCTTCAATTCGCGACAGCAGGCTTCGAACCGCTGTTCGGTTTCCTCGAGTGATTTCCTGACGTCTGTCACCTCATCCTCGTAAGCATCCGATTCAATCGTCAGACTGATTTCATCGAGTCCTCGGAGCTGAGCTCGCTGAAGTTCCATCTGGCCATGTATTTCTGTCATCTCCCGAACAATGCTACTGACGAGAGGCAATAGCTTTGAGGCGGATTCAGCCGTAAAGACCTGCTCCGATCTCGTTCGTTCTGGCTGATCGTTTTCAGAAATAGTGACCATGGAAAATGCAGAAATTTTAGGTGTGTTGTAGGAGTTCCAACATTCGAACTCATCGAGAACGGCGAGCTATCCGCAGCAGTGCGTATCTCACGTTTGCTTGTCGGTCCGGGGAATCGATTCGGCTCGAGGAAGCACTGCGTCATCGTGCGCGTATCAGCCCGTTTAGTTACCGGTCTCTGACCTGATTCTACTCAGGCTTGGCGCAACTAGGGAAGTACCGCTCTGACTGGCCACCGTTCAACCACCGTGATTGACTTCTCTCGTGGAAAAAAGAGAAATGGCACCCAGGCGAGCGGCGAGCGGCGAGCTTTGAAGTTGGGTGTTTTTCGGGTTTCCAGAGGATACTTGAGGTACCGG
>JAAXIK010000063.1:0-824 GCA_012270385.1 Rubripirellula sp.
CACTCAACCTGGTCAAACCCAGCGAGGTGGTAAACGTCAGCCTTGAAGGCGTGACGCCTGGGCCGGTTGATCAACTTGAGACCGAGATCGGTCTATGGACGGCGGAAGCTGGCCGAGTCGTTGTTGATAACCAACACGCTAAGACGGGAAAACAGTGTCTACAACTGACCGGTGGCCAAAAGACCAGCGTGACGCTCAGCATTGCCGATCACGTCGATACATCTGGGCTACTGAGTTTCTGGGCGGAACGCTGGACTGCCCGTAAACCATTCTCGTTTCGAATCGAAAAGCAGGCGGGCGATGGATGGAAGGAGATCTATAACGGTGACGCAAAAGTTCGAGTGGGTCGTGCGTTTTTGAACCACGTCAAATTGCCACTTGGTGACGCAAGTATCAAGCAGTTGCGTTTCACCTGCACGAGTCCACCGAATACCGGCATTCTGATTGATGACATTCGCATCGCACCGGCCCGTCCACAAGAAATTGTCAGTGTGGAAGCCGTTACCGTAACATTGCCGGCACTGGTCGGAGCGGAAGCTTGTCCCTTGGTCAAACTGAAAGTGGTGACGAATGGGCAACTCCAACCGTTGTCAATCACCGGGCTGAGCACAACGCTGATCGGGGACAAAGAGACCGCCGATTTCTCCCAATTGTTTGTCTATCCAGATCAGTGGGATGCAAAGTACGCGGAGCTGGCATGGGGTAATTTAACTCCCGATGTCAGTCTAGACAGCGACGACTTGAAGAACCGTACCCACCGCTATGAAGTATCACCGCAGGGGCCAGGTTTTCATCTGAACGAAGGTGAGAACACTGTCTGGATC
>JAAXIK010000063.1:834-3042 GCA_012270385.1 Rubripirellula sp.
CCAAACCCTCCATCCCACTACTGGGGGTCGCGCTGCGAATTGGGGGCGCTGACGGTGTTCACACGTATCGCATCCCGGGTCTGGCAACGACGAACGAGGGCACGCTGATCGGCGTCTATGATGTACGAAGACGCGGGGGAGGAGACCTGCCCGGCGACATTGACGTCGGCATGTCGCGATCAACCGACGGAGGTCGGACGTGGGAGCCGATGAAGGTCGTGATGGACATGGGAAATGATCCCCGGTGGCGTTATGACGGGATTGGCGACCCCGCGGTCCTCGTCGATCGTCATACTGGCACCATTTGGGTGGCGGCAACATGGAGTCACGGGAACCGATCATGGGTAGGCTCTGGCCCCGGAATTAAACCTGAGGAGACTGGCCAACTCATGTTGGTCCGTAGTGACGATGACGGTGTCACCTGGTCAGAGCCAATCAATATCACTCCGCAGGTGAAGGATCCCCAATGGTGCTTTATTTTGCAGGGGCCGGGTAAAGGAATCACGATGCGAGATGGCACCATCGTGTTTGCTGCCCAGTATCAGGATCCCCCTAATACAGAGAATAAACTCGCTCATCGTTTACCGCATTCAACCATCATCTATTCAAAGGATCATGGAAAGACCTGGCAGGTCGGCACGGGTGCTTTCGATGACACGACCGAATCTCAGGTTGTTGAAATCGAACCGGGCATGTTGATGCTCAACTGTCGTTACAACCGCAAAGGTGTGCGAGTGGTCATGACTACCCGTGACATGGGCAAGACTTGGCAAAAGCATACAACGTCCGAGCGAGCTTTGATCGAACCGGGCGCTTGCATGGCGAGCCTAATCGATGTGAACCGTGAATTGGGTAATGATTCCGACGGGTGGCTGTTGTTTTCCAATCCCGACAGCACACGAGGCCGGAATCACATCACCATCAAGGCATCGCCGGATCGCGGTCTCACTTGGCCGAAGCAGCATCGGCTACTGCTCGACGAACACCCCAGTGCGGGCTATTCATGCATGTCAATGATCGACGAAAAGACCGTTGGCATCCTCTACGAAGGCAGTCAGGCACACATGACGTTTCAGCGAATTCCACTGAAACCTATCCTTGAAGAACGAACCCAAGAAGTCTCACCACCTGCCACCGGGGCACTGCGTTTACCCCGCGTCTTTGGCGATCATATGGTATTACAGGCTGGGGTTGAGATTCCGGTGTGGGGACACGCGGGGGCTGGCGCCACGGTGAGAATACAATTCGACGACGAAACGCAGGACACCACCGCGGATAACGAAGGTAAATGGCAAGTCCGCCTTAAACCGCGGCAGCCTAACGCGAAACCGGCAACCTTGCGAATTCGATCGGCCGAGGAACGGATTGAATTGAACGACGTGCTTGTTGGCGAAGTGTGGATCTGCGCCGGTCAGTCGAATATGGAGTGGATGTTGCGGCAGTCCGAGCACGGTGAAGCCGAACTGGCAAACGCCGGGCATCCTCATCTCCGACTGCTCCATCTCCGGGGCGGTGCTCGCGGGAGCTCAGGTAGCTATGAGGCGGAACATCTGAGTCGACTCACGCCGGAGGCGTACTGCGAGGGTCAATGGGAGGTGGCATCAACGGAATCCGCGCAGGATTTCTCTGCCGTCGCCTGGTACTTTGGCAAGCATCTTCAGGAGCAACTCCGGGTACCGGTTGGCCTGCTCTGTCCCGCGGTGGGTGGTACACCGACTGAAGCTTGGATACCTCGAGAATCACTTCAATCTGATCCAGCTCTCCGGGGCATGGTGGTTGGAAATTGGCTAGACAACGATCGGTTAAGTGACTTTTGCCGGACACGCGCCATACAGAACCTTACGGCAGCCATCCAAGCTGGCGAACGAATCCACGGTGACCAGTTTGGGCCTAACCACTCATTCAAACCCGGCTTTATGTGGGACGCTGCGGTCAAGCCTTTGATTCCATACGCCATCCGCGGAAGTATTTGGTATCAGGGCGAATCGAATGCTGAAACTCCCGCTCGTGTTCGCGAGCACGGGCAGTTATTTCCGCTGTTGATCAACCAGTGGCGAGAGGGTTGGGGACAGGGTGATTTCCCTTTTCTCTTTGTGCAGCTACCTGCATTGAATCGACCAAAATGGCCCTGGTTTCGTGATGGTAAACGTCTAATTCTCCACCAGCTCAAGAATGTGGTCATGGAGATCACCAGTGACTCAGGCCCCC
>JAAXIK010000063.1:3052-5085 GCA_012270385.1 Rubripirellula sp.
ATTCTGGGCCGCTACTTGATATCGTGGAACGCCAGGGCAGCTCGATCGGTATTACATTTGAACACGTCGGCGAGGGATTGAAGTCATCCGATGGCAAGCCGCTGCGGTACTTTGAGGTGTGTGGCAAAAACGGCATCTTCTATCCGGCGACCGCGAAGATCATGGATCGCAACACCGTCGCAGTCTCTAGTCCCAGCGTCCGCGATCCTCTCGACGTGCGCTATGCTTGGCTTCCTTATCCCGACCCACCGGTGAATCTATTCAACAGCGTTAACCTTCCGGCTTCACCGTTCTCGACTGAGACGAAGGAGGGTGTGTTCGGCCAAGGAACTGCGGCGACGCGACGACCGAACATTCTGTTTATTGTCTCTGAAGATAACAGTGAGCATCTTGGTTGCTACGGTGAGAAACGGGTTCACACACCTCATCTGGATCAACTCGCTTCTGCAGGCGTGCGATACACACGGGCCTACGTGCCGTATTCGGTATGTAGTCCATCGCGGGCCGCTTTCCTGACGGGACTTTACACGAGGCAGACCGGACACATCGGACTGGCCACTCACCGATTTTCCATGTACCGCGATTTCAAAACGATGCCTGCGTACTTTCAGCAGGCGGGCTACTATACCGGTTTCCTGGGTAAGACTCATATCAATCCAGAACGACTTGTCGAGGATTACATCGACCACCGTGCGATTCGAAACTCCAACTTTGGCAAAACGATCAGTATCGAGACTTATGCGGAAGAGGCTCACACCGTGATGCGAGAAGCCGCGGAACAGCAGAAGCCATTCCTGTTGATCATTAATTACGCCGATGCACACCGGAAGTTTGTTGGCAGGTCGAAGAACGGATTTCCGACTCATCAGGTCAAAGAACCTATTGAGCCATTCCCGTGGATCGGTTCCGACACACCGCACCTACGCGAGGAACTTCGTGACTACTTCAACTGCATGAATCGCCTCGATGAGGGTATCGGTATGGTGCTCGAAAAGCTTGGCGAAACGGGCAATCGTGACAACACTCTGGTGATCTACATCAGCGATCACGGAGCGGACTTCCCACGAGGCAAAGGGAGTATTTACGAAAACGGTACTAGGATTCCCATGATTGTGAACTATCCCCAGGATTTTCCTCGCGGGAAGGTGGAGAGTGGGATGGTGTCAACGATTGACATTCTTCCCACGATGCTGCGTGCAGCCCGACTACCCGTTCCTGAGGAACTCCCCGGCATTGCGTTGCAGGATATTGAATCCGGCAGGATCCCTTCACGCCAGTACATTCACACTTTTACGACAGGATCGTCACCCAATTTGTTGTACCTGCAGTTTGGAATCCGTGACCAACGGTACAAGCTAGTTTACAGCCCAGAGCGTGCGCTCAATCGACTCGCCGAATCTCGTTACGCGAACAGCCAATTGCCCTTGGACCAGCGTGTGCAAAGCTTCCTTCGTCCGCCCGAGTACGAACTATTCGATCTGCAAGAAGACCCGCACCAATGGAAGAATCTCGCGGAGAGTCCCACGCACCAAGCGATCCGCCAACGCCTCCGCAAAGCGATGCTGGACTTTCAACGAGACATCAAAGATCCTTTCGCAAGTGGCGAGAACATCGCGACATTCATCGCTGAACAGAAGGAGTATCTGAATAAGCCCTATAAGCAAACCAGTTTTCGCTGGCCGCACCTCGACATGTTCAAAGCGGCTCAGGAGACTGCCGAATGAATCCTGCAATTTCATGCCGAGCCGTGAAGCTGTTGCCAAGGAAAAGGATATTTAACTCCTCCGCAAACGAGGGGGTGACTGAGAAAACAGCGAGGAGTGCAATCGTGATTCTCAGAATCATTGGAGGAGTTTCCGTGGACCAATCAGCGGGACGAACAGTGTTTAGATAGATCACTAGCCGATCAGCAGAGGATGAATAGTCTTTTGCGACTAGCTTGCCGCTTGATGGTCGCAAGACTCTGTTCTATTTCTTAAATAAGATGGACCCTAATGCGTTGTAAGCACGACGGCTAGATGTCTTCTCCTGTG
>JAAXIK010000152.1 GCA_012270385.1 Rubripirellula sp.
GGGAAATGTACTCGAGTTTTGCGTTTGACTATCATGAAAATTGGGCGACTCGAAGTGACTCTTCGCCAAAATCTGCTTTTGGAAAAGATCATAGGTTTCTTGGCTTCAGCTCCGTAGCGTCACACAGAGGTGGGGATTGGGTAGCGATCAGCCACGGATGAATGGCCATACCAGATTGCTAATTCTTATTCAGGAATCCTCTTGCTCTAAGCCAGCCTTCGAGTTGATTGGGCCAATGAGACACACGAAAATCAGACGGTCGCATGCCGTAACCGTGCCCGCCTTTTGTGTAGACATGGATTTCTGCTTCGACTTGGTTCTCTCTCAGCTTTGCAAATAAGGATGCGGATTGGGCCCCTCGCATCGCATCATCCCAAGTGACTGCAAGGAAAGTAGGAGGCGTGTTGGGGGTTACCTTCACCAGCGAACCGAGTTGGCTGTTGGTTCGATCGTCGTAACCTTCTCCTAAGTATGCACAGTAGATTGGGCAAATAAAATCTGGACGACAGCTGATCGCATCCGCCTCATCGATCGCGTCATAGCACACGGTCTCATATTGCACACCCGACATAACAGTGAGGTGGCCTCCTGCGGAGAAGCCGAGTGTGCCGATGCGACCAGGGTCAATTCCCCAGTTTTTTGCTTGGTGACGCACAAGACGGATGGAACGTTGAACATCCTGCATCGGCTCCCAGTGAATTCTTTCAGGATCACGTCGAGGAACACGGTATTTCAGAACGAACGCTGTCACGCCGATTGAATTGAACCATTGAGCAACCTCTAAACCTTCCTTGGGCCAAGCGAGAATGTTGTAGCCGCCACCTGGGCAGATGATCACAGCACATCCATTTGCCTTTTCTTTATCCGCCGGGAAAACGGTCAGTGTGGGCCGATCAACAAATGCAATTCGCTCACTGGTTGTTTTTGAGCGAAGTGTCTCAGCTTGCTTTTCTCCAATCGTGACGGACCCTTCCGGTAGTGAATTAGGCCAGATTTCCATCTCTTCCGCAGAGCATGGTGACAAAGCAAGGATAGTCAGAGTGAGAAGCAGAGCTTTTAGATTCGAAATGTTCATTTAATTGGTTTATTTTTCAGGTAGATCTTTTGTTTTGGAATTCTCTAACGTTAAACATCACATGTCACAATGATGTCTTGTAAGTCGGAAAGTATTGCATGATTTAAGCTGCAAATTGGTAAGGCGTGCTTACTTGAAAATCCCATATTTCAGAATGCACCAGATGGCTTGGACACCATCTTTCCAACCGATTTTCTTGCCTTGAGCATATGTTCTTCCCGAGTAACTGATTCCCACCTCGAATATTCGTAGTCCATGATGAGCAACTTTTGCAGTCAGCTCGGGTTCAAAGCCAAATCGATTTTGCTGCAATGTGGGCAGGATCTTTTTGAGTGCATCGTTCGTGAGCATTTTGTAACAGGTTTCCATATCCGTGAGATTTAAATTCGTTAATCCATTGGATAGCATCGTAAGGAATTTATTCCCTAGATAATGCCAGAAGTACAACACCCGGTGCGGCCTGTCCCCCAAAAATCGGCTACCAAACACGACGTCCGCCTTCCCTTCGATGATGGGCTGAAGCAAGCGAGGGTACTCAGAAGGGTCATATTCAAGATCTGCGTCCTGAATTACGACCACTTGTCCGCTGGTCATCGCGAAGCCCGTTCTCAATGCGGCTCCCTTCCCTTGGTTGTGCTCATGGAAGCATGTGATTAAGGGATTGTCTTTGTCCATAGCATGCTTCGCTTGCAGCGATTCCATGATCTCTCTCGAGCCATCACTGCTATGGTCATCCACAAGAATGATCTCCTTGCGGATCGGTACTGCCGAAACCTGTCCGACAATTTCCTCAAGTGTTTCCTCTTCGTTGAAGATAGGGATCACCACGGATAAAACAAAATCGTCCGGAATCTTAAAATATCCCAGTTGCTTACAGGCACTCTCACCGAGCGTGTCCAGTAGATTCTGGTGCCAACTCGAACTGTATGGCCGAGTTCCATTTGAGGTGGAGTGGTGCGAGTGTGGAAGCTCATTCATAGGTAGCTATTGTTAGAATAGGTGATGCGAAAGATCTCCGATTGATCACTGAGATCGACGCGGGCTACTAGAATAAGCTTCAAAAAAGGTCACGTCAAAACATCGCTTGATTCACTATGCGGATCTCACGAGATTCGATTCAAAACCGCGAGTGATTTGTCAGGCGTCAGGCTCCTTGCTGCTATGATCTTTTCTGCGTCTCCCGTTCCACTATACTTCTGCATCACCATCACTAGAGATCAAGACCTGGAAGTAGTGATTTTGAATTGTGGGCCACACACCTACTGAAATGAATGAAAAAGATTGATTGGAAATCATTAAGGAGCGATTAGAGATGCAGAGAACCGTGCTCATTACATTAATCATTTGTATGTTGGTTTCCCATTCATCCGCACAAAATACTGGTCAGTCGGATCTCTCAAAGCAAGCCACAAAACAAGCCTCAAAGCAAGATGCTGCCGTGGGTGACGAGGCAAAGGACGCAGGCGATGCAGAACGCCATCAGAAACCCAGCGCACCCGTCGAGATAGACAAGACGGGCACACCCGCAAACGCCCGAAACGTCCCTGAGGTTTTGGAAAAAGCTGACTCCGTTTCGGTGCATCGCCCAGTTGAGGACCTAACTACTTTGAGCAAGGATCAAATGGCTACGGCCCAGGTCAAGTTCCTCTGGGACAAGCAACATCTCTATGCACTGGGGGTGGTGAAGGATTCCCATCTATCGGTCGATCACAATGATGATTGGGAGCAAGATTCGGTAGAACTATTTCTAGATCGGAATCTCAAGCGTACGGTCTTTTATCAGTACGATGATGCTCAGTATCGAATGAATTACGAGGGTCAAGCATCGGGTCAGGGCGAGGGATTTGTATGGGATGACCTACAGGGTGCTTCCGCCAAGACGAGTACTGGCTACGTCGTGGAGATGTCAATTCTAATTCCCGGTGGGGTGTTGGAGTCTGGGCTTCAGATGGGGATCGAAATGCAAGTCAATGACAATCGTGGTGGTCAGGGGCGTGAGTCGGTCACAAAGTGGAACCACACCGAAGATGATTCTTGGGAAGATACATCTAATTTCGGCACGCTCCGGCTAAAATAGTAAGTCGGTTTCAAGGATCTGCGGTGGTACGTCGGTAAACGAGGCCAGGGGACGAAATCGCGTGAAATACCGTATATCGAGCCCCCGGCTAGCAGGTAGAAACCGTTAGAGTTCGTCGGGTTTTTTATTTATTACTCCTCGGCTCCTTAGCTACCTGTGTTTTTTGTGGAAAAGTGCAAGAATAGGGAACTGGCAAGGTTGTTGCTGCTGTTCCACCCACGCGGTTCACCACGGAGCAGGGATTCGTAGTTACTTCGTCAGCTTTGATCAGGTGCCGAAGTAATGAGTCTCCGCGAGGGCATGCGAAGCCACTCTTGAAAATAATCGAAATCCCAGGAAGAGGTTGACTGGATTTACTATGAACAAATCCCCTGAAACAGACACGTACCAATTGCCGCCGATGGGAAATAATCCCTCCAGCACCCGTGCGGGAACCACGCCTGGAAGTTTTGCCGCTACGCCGACGATCCACCCGGGAGTGGAGGGTGCCAGAACCTACTCTTCCCCCGATACCCCGGGAATGCCTGGTGTCTCTGCTAAGACGGCCTGGGACTTTCTCCCAGAAGGATGGTCTACCGAACTGAAGACTGCCGAAGAAGTTGAAACTCCAATTGAGTATTCCGCAGGGGTCGGTCAAGTTATCTTCAAGCAATCGGATCAAACCTTTCGCGGAGTGAGTTTCCCATCGAGCTTTGAACCAATCACTCAGCTCGAATTTGCGAGAGTCGGAGTCATCACTGCCGAGATGCAGCGAGTTGCAGAGCGTGAGGATCACTTAACCTCTTTGCAGGTTCGAGAAGAAGTCGCCGCAGGCAGGATGGTGATTCCAGCAAACCGCATGCATCTGGGATATCAGCTTGATCCCATGGCGATCGGGCGTGCAACCAAGACAAAGATCAACGCGAACATGGGCGCCTCGCCTGTCTCATCCAGTACGGATGAAGAAGTGGAGAAGCTACGGTGGGCTGAGAAGTGGGGCGCGGATACAGTGATGGATCTTTCCACCGGTGGGGATCTGGATGCTTGTCGCGAGGCAATTATCCAAAATAGCAATGTCCCGATTGGGACGGTTCCAATTTACTCCATGATCATCGGACGCAAACTTGAAGATCTCACACCCGAGATCATTCTGGAGACACTTCGGCATCAAGCGAAACAGGGCGTTGATTATTTTACGATTCACGCGGGTGTTCTAAGAGAGCACCTCGAATTTGTTCGTAAACGCCTCATTGGAATTGTGAGTCGCGGTGGATCTCTGCTGGCCAAGTGGATGCTCGTGCATGGAAAACAGAATCCCATGTACGACCATTGGGAATCAATCTGTCAGGTGATGCGAGAGTACGACGTTACGTTTTCAATTGGTGATGGGCTACGTCCGGGTGGTTTGGCGGACGCTACTGATCAGGCACAACTCTCTGAACTTGCAACCTTAGGGGAATTGACCGAACGAGCTTGGCGTCAAGGCGTACAGGTCATGATTGAAGGACCCGGCCATGTTCCCTTTGACCAGATCGAATACAACATGAAGCTACAGAGACAGCTATGTCACGGAGCTCCATTCTACGTTCTCGGGCCATTGGTCACCGATATTTTTCCAGGTTACGACCACATCACCAGCTGCATTGGAGCAACCTCAGCGGCTTATCATGGTGCAAGCATGCTGTGCTATGTCACTCCCAAAGAGCATCTTGGTTTGCCCAAGAAAGATGATGTGAAGCAGGGTTGCATCGCGTACAAAATCGCAGCTCACGCGGCAGATGTTGCTTTGGGGCTTCCGGGTACTCGTGATCGTGACGACGAGCTCACTAAGGCACGTGCTGCTTTGAATTGGGAAAAACACTTTGAGCTCAGTTTTGACCCTGACACTGCCCGAGCTTTCCATGATGAAGATCTAGATGTCGACACAGATTTATTTGCCATGTGCGGACATGATTGGTGTAGTGTGCGAATCAGCAAAGAAATTCAGGAATTCGCCTCTGGTAAATCTGAAGACTATCAGAGAGGAAAAGCAAAGGTGACTGCTGCTCTTTCAGATGAGCAGATTGAGATTCTCGAAAAACGTGGCGTCCGCAGCCCAGACGAGATTCACAAATTCGCTAGTAAAACTAAGACAGCTGTAGGGGCTGCCGACGGTAAAGCCGCTTGTCACAGCGATCACGCGGAGAGTGAGCAGGCACAGCAAATCCAAGAAGGTAGCTTGCCTGTTCTGCCAAGCTAAGGTTAGCGGCGATGGAATGGTTTCACCATGTTTCGATGTCTTTGCATGGAATCCTATAAAATCATAGAACGCTGGTTTGTCAATGACTCTTGCGTTTTCTTGTAAGTGTGGTTTCTCCTTTCAAGATCTAGGCAAACAGACTCTTTTGATCTTGTGCCTCGAAAAAAAGGCGAGGCTAGCCTTGCAGCGATGTTCGCCTTCAAGCGAATCACCTATGGATCGGATAGACTAGCTCCGGAACAAAGTAGCTTATCTTAGAAAAGTTTTGGGCCTGGTTAGGGTTCAGGCCTCGTTTCAAGCTCTCCAATCATAGGGGGCAGTGTTGATCACCATCCTGCCCCGAAGTTTCCGAGTGGTTGAGTCGATTAAGCTGAGGTTTTTAAGTACGTGTGTTGGGTTCTTCTCCGCGCGAGTAAAAAAGGATGGAAGTGGCTATGTCAATCAGGGCATTCGGGGTCATCGCGACAGTCTGTTTTGGGATGTTGGAATTTGCCAACATACAGGGGCAGGAAATTGGATTTGACGCACCTTTGGCTCACTTCTTAGGTGAACCTCGCATGGAGGTTGTCAAGGTATTTGGTGATGAGCGTTTCCCGAATGTGGTGGTCACCAAAGAGGGTACCGTCCTTGCTACTTGGGGATCATCCAAAATACGCGTTCGAAGAAGTGAGGACGGCGGGAGTACTTGGGGGCCTGAAATCACCATCGCAAACAAGGGTATTCATGGTGGTGGAACCATCGTTAATGAGCGTAATGGCGAAATTTTAGTTTTCGTTGAAGATCAGCATCCTCCAGCACCACTGAATATTTACCGTAGCGTGGATGATGGTAAGACGTGGGAGAGTTTAGATTTTGTGATCCATCCCGATAGTAAGGGACGCTTGCCTTCGATGCACATGAATGAACATGGTGTCACCCTGACTAAGGGAGGTCATGCGGGACGTTTAGTGAGAGCCACGCGATTCTATGGAGAGGGGAACCGACCAGAAAGCTTGTGGCCAACACATTTCACCAATGCGATGTACAGTGATGATAACGGAAAGACTTGGCAAACCACTGAGCCTTTTCCTGATAACGGAACCGGCGAAGCGACACTTGCGGAGCTAAAGGACGGAACGGTCTATTACAATTCACGTCGCCACTGGGCTCCGGAGGGTAAGAATCCAAGAAGGCGTTGGACGGCTAGCAGCAAAGACTCGGCTGCAACTTGGCAGAACGCAAGCATTGTCGAGGTCCTTCCTGATGGACCACAGAACACGAATTACGGCTGCATGGGCGGTCTGGTGCGACTACCCTGTGAAGGACATGATATCCTCCTCTACAGTAACTGCGACGACCCTTCATCCCGACGTAATGGAACCGTCTGGGTAAGTTTCGATGGCGGAAAGCACTGGCCAATCAAACGCCTGGTGGAGCCTGGTGCCTTTGCCTATTCGTCTCTAAACACTGGCCGAGCTGGCACGACGACTCAAGGCTGGATTTACCTGCACTATGAGCATTCTGGATCACGCATGGCTAAGTTCAATCTGACGTGGTTGCTTGATGGAGTGTTAACAGGAGATGGGACAGTTCCGGCGTCGCTGAGCCATCAGTAATGATATTCTTGCTGTTATCGATCGATTCGCATCCTCACACGCAGTTTGACAATTTGAAAGAAGTGATTTTGAAATCCTACGGCCAGTGTCGACGGTTTACCGTAATCGGTCTCTTGATGATCCTTTGCGTACCCCAGCGAAGTCTTTTTTCACAGTCTCCGAGTCGCCATTCAACGGAATCCAAGACTGCGATCTTGCCAGATGTTCCTGAGCCGATGGTTCTTTACGACTTCAATGAGGGTCAAGGTGATGTCGCTTTTGACGCAGTGAAACGGTTCGAGGGTTTGGAGCTGGGGATAGCAGATAGTAATGCAGTCCGTTGGATATCGGGTGGTCTGGAAATACAGAAGCCAACCCTGCTAACGACTGCTCTATCCGTCACCGATCTCAGCCGCGCTATCGAGCGAACAGGAGAAGTGTCGATTGAGGCTTGGGTAGAGGTTGATGACCTGAAGCAGGATGGACCTGCTAGGTTGATTACTCTGTCTGGTAACCCAAGCAATCGAAATCTTACCTTAGGACAGGATGGAAATCGGTTGGATTTTCGACTGCGAACCAGTCGGCGCGATCGTAACGGTTTGCCCTCCACGACTGCTCCAGCGGGAAGCCTCGAACAGGGATTGAATCATGTCGTTGTGACTCGTCGAGCCTCAGGTCAAGTCGTGATCTATCAGAACGGTATTTCCACCACGGAGGGTAACGCCCCAGGGGATTTCAATAATTGGAATACCACGTTTCAAATGGGTTTGGCCAATGAGATCGGAGGTGGGCGTCCTTGGTTAGGTAAGCTCTTCCGAGTCGCAATCTATGACAGGGCTTTGGATCATGATCACATCGATCTACTTTTTCAGGGAGGATCAGAAGGAGTTAACGCGTTAACACTCGAGCAGCAGCAATTGGCACAGTAAAAGAAATTTTTTATGACTGCCTTTGCTCCACTCCTGTCGAAGCATTGTTTGTAATGTCACGATACGGCGATCCAACAAGGCGGATTAGACCTCTCTTCTCGGATAGGATGGGACAGCGGTGGTGATAGTGGTGATCTCTTTAATGAAGGTGATGTTAAAGCGAGTTTAGTATGGGAGAGAGTGGAAAGTAATGAGATGCCTCACCAACGCCCACCATTAAGTTCGAACGAGAAACAGTTCTTTCATGATTGGCTGACGAAAGGTGCAAGATGGAGCCTCGATAAAATTGACCCAGCTACCTATCAAAATGAAAGTGGTCAAGAAGAGGTTTGGGTTCAGCGTTTGACGGTTGCAGAATACATTGCCACCGTGCGGGCAACTTTTGAAGTGGATATCGCAAAGGAAGCTTATGCTCTGTTGCCCGAAGACGTACGAGCCGATGGATTCAGCAATACAGCATACAACATGAGTATTGATCTGAAGCATATTGAGGCCTACCAGAGGTTGGCCGAGATGATTGTCAATAAGTTAGATGTGCTAAAGTTTGCTTCGAGGTTTGGGAATAGCCAAAAACTGTCGACCGACGATACCATGCGAGATCACATCACTGCGATGGGGCGATGGGTGCTTCGTGGCGAGATAACTGAGGCCGAGCAGAATGATTATTCTGGGGTAGCTACAACCGTCGCGAGTGTGGGTGGTGATTTTGAATTGGCAATTCGTTGTGTGCTCGAAGCGATGTTGCAGTCACCTCGATTTATCTATCGCATCGAGTACCAACGAGGAAGAGGGATGCCCAGACAGGTAAGTCCAAGAGAACTTGCCAACCGAATGAGTTACATACTCTGGGGTGCGTCTCCGGATGAAGAGCTAGTCAAGGCTGCCGAAAGAGGTAATCTTCGGAACTCCGAGATACTTGATAGGCAGATTGATCGAATGCTTTCTGACCCCAGGGCTGTTCTGAGATCCAAACAGTTTATTGAAGATTGGCTAGATCTCGATCGATTAGCCATTCTACGTCCGGAACCGTCTCGTTTTCCGAGTTGGAATCCAGAGCTTGCATCTCAGATGCGAGAAGAGACTCTTGAATTTTTTGTTGAAGTCGTTTGGAAGCAAGGCCGACCTCTTTCTCATTTAATGAACGCGCAAGTATCCGTTCTTCGACCGGAACTGGCCAAGTTCTATGGGCTCGTGCCCCAAAATCAAGTTTCTTCTGCAACATATGATTTGTCACAGACTGCTGAGCGGGGTGGTTTATTGACTCAGGCCAGTGTTCTGACGGTGGGGGGTGATGATGCCTCAATGGTTTCTCGCGGTCTGTTTGTCCTGCATGATCTACTTCGGGGAGTGGTGAATTCTCCACCACCTTGCGTCAATACCACTCCTCCGCCCAACTCCAAAGGGCGCTCTCAGCGAGCAATCGCTGAATCTCGGTTTGCTGATGAGACGTGTGGAGTGTGCCATTCTCGGTTTGAACCACTCGCATTTGGTTTGGAGACATTTAACGGGATTGGTGCATTTCATAGGATTGATGAGCACGGGAACCCATTGCGTGAGGATGGCGAAGTTTTATTCCCAGGTGATCGTGAAGCGGTGAAGTATGAGAGTATTTCAGAGCTGATGAACCTGCTTGCGGAATCAGAACGCGTGAAGGAGAGTCTGACCTGGAAAGTGGTTCAGTTCGCTTTGGGTCGGCCACTCACCGCTGAGGATGCTGAGCATGTCTTGTCGATACATGTAGAAGCACAGCAGGATGGAGGTAGCTATCGTTCCGTTGCCAGAGCACTGATTCGGAGCGAGTTAGTGCAGAAGACACGTACGGAGGAAACTCAATGAAAAAGAGATTAGCTCGTAGGACTCTCTTGCGTGGAGCCGGCGCGATCGCTGTTGGACTACCTTTTCTAGAGGAGATGATTGAAGGAAATGCACGAAGTGTTTTTGCTCAGGAAAGTAAGTCCGTACCGATCCGCGCGTTCAATCTTTTCTTCGGCTTGGGCATACCTGCTCCTTTGCAGCAGGAAGGCTATGAAGGGGTTTTGGAGCCCCTTCTTCCTCTCAAGGAAAAGTTATTAATCTTGAGGGGGGTGGATCATCTGCGTGCAGATGAGAGAGGAATTAATGCGCACTATGACGGTGCTACCGCAGCTTTCACAGCCGAAGCACCGGATGGTGAGGCAAAAGCGGGTGGGCCATCCATCGATCAGGTGATCCGACATGCTGCACATCCTGAGGGCTTGCCCAAAGGGATGGTCCCCACGTTAGTCGCGGGTACTTTTTTTCGAAGGAGTCGTGTTGGTCGGTACGTTCATAGTTATAACTTTAACGGGACTGTTGCCGCGACGAAGCAAGAACGACCACGAGATTTGTTTGAGCGGGTCTTTGGCAAATTAAACATTAGTGATCAGGGTGATGCTAATCAGCAACGTCTGCGGCGCAGTATTCTTGATTCTGTTCTTGAACAATACAAGCATATGGTTGGCGCTAGATCGCCTCTCGGAGCTACCTCGAAATCGCGAGTCACCGAGCACTTGGATCGGATTCGTGAGTATGAGCAGAGAGCTTATGGATTGCAGGCTCTGCGGGATGATGCACCCGACGCACCACCTGGATCGAAAGTACTTCATGGTGGTGCGGCGGACCCCGGCGGTGAAGGGATCGATCTTACGTTAAAGGAACTTGTGGATGAGTGGCGACTCATGGCGGATCTTTATGCTACGGCTGTGAAGATGGATCGCACGCGATTTGGTTCTCTGACCTTTCTTGCGGCGGGAGAAAGGATCCGCTTAAAGGGTGACTACGACTATGGCCAACGACGAGTCTTCTCGTTTGACGATGCGGGCCAGAGAAATGCTTCTGGATCAAAGGGGTGCAGCCATGAATGGTGGCACGAGTTTAGAGAGAACAAGGCGAATGATGAGTTGCGGGCTCATGTTCACCTGAAAATGAGAGAGCTTGCTTACTTTCTTAGTGCTCTGGATCAGGCTGACTCAATGGACGCTAACGGCAAGACGATTCTCGAGAATTCACTGATCACCATTTCTACTGAATCCGGCGATGGGCGTCATAATGACGTCCAACGCGAATTGTCAGGTGTTTTTCACGCGATAACAGGAGCCAACGGACGCTTCCGAACGGGGGAAATACTCGATGTCAATGCAGAAGGCGTGGATGTCTACAATACTATGACCGCTGCCCTCGGAGCGGTTCATAAAATGGGATCAAGCGATCGACAAGTCCAACGGGTCGATAGTCTGCTGAGTTGAGGGATCCACCTCAGGTAAGAGTCTTTGACTGTAGGTTAATCTTCTTTTTTGATAACCACCGTCTTTCCCACGCTGCTTGATTGTTTGATTGCATGCTTTAACAAACCGAATAACCCCCAGCCGGTAATCATCCCTAGAAGGTACGAGCCACTGATCACGGCTACTTTAGGAATCTCTATCGACCCACTCAAGAATTTCACGGAAATGGGATCGAGGTTTTGCAATGCGAATAAGGTGATCGCACCGAATGCCAAGATCGTGAAGCTAAGGTAAAGCTTGCTCATAGTAATGGGTGGCCTTGGTTTTTAGTTCGAGAGGTGAGCGTACGCTGCATGTCGTTTTCGTGAATGCTCGGTGTTCAATGGTTTAACATGCCGTTGCCTTTGTTTACCACTGTTTTTTCACAAATCAAGGAAAGAATGAAAAGGTTGAACTGGGTTAAACGGTACTAGGATTTTGACTTGAGCGAATGCCTCGATTCGGGTGGAGATGTGGGATCAGACATGCTCGTTTAAGTTCCCAATCTCGTATGAGGTTTTTCGCTATACTCTTGCGAGAATCATATTGCAGGTCAACCATTTTTACGAGTTCATCCATGTGTAAACCGAGATCCTCTGCTTTATTTTTTAGTGATGCAAAAAACTTCAGCATCTGCTCGTTTTTTCTCTCGTGTCTGATCATGCCGCTGGCAAATGCTGCTGAAGTTTATGAGATTCTCCCAACTCATAAGACCCCGATTGCAGGTAAAGAAGCGGATTGGATTGATGGTGATTACGTTCTTCAGAATGGAGAACTTGTAGCTGTGATCGCCCGGCCTGGATCACTGCGTGATGCGAACATGACTGTGCGCGGTGTAGGAGCTTGTATCATTGATCTGACGCGTCGTGATCAAATGTCGGATCAGTTGAGTTGTTTTTATCCTGGTGCAGGACGATACCGCTTTCACGATAGTGAGTCTGTTCAATATGGTGTTCGGGATGACGGGGAGGTTTTCTGGAGATGTCGATCATCATCATCGGTCGCTAATGATGGTAGCTACGCTGATTTGGAGTACAGCCTTGGGGAAAATGACCATGCGGTCAAAGTGAGTTTGACCGTTAGCGGTGAGAAGAACACAAAAGTTAAGCCCATCGATGGAGTGCGTGCTGACCGAACTTTTGATTTTGTTTCGCTCGACTCTCTAAGCATTGCATACTGTGAAGATTTTCACTTTCGACAAACTTACGGTTTCAAAAGTTTGCTCTCTGATCAGTCAGCAGATTGGAGCAACGACCGGATGCGGCAGTTGCGATACGGATCCGTAGGACTCGAGGAATTAGACGACGCTTATCGTTGGCGTACACAGATCTTTCCATCAGCAAACCCCACGGATCTATGGGGGATTTTAAAGGGTGGAGCGGCGCAGAAGATCAGAGTTTTGGGTGCGGTGGGTGATCAACCGCGTGTGCGTTTGACGCTGCTCAAAGCCGAGAATGGTCTTAAGAGTAATACATGGATGGTTGGGGAAGATGGCGTTTGCATTACTCACTTACCTCCAGGGTTTTATCGCCTTCGTATCGAGGCGATTGGCCATGATTCAAAGGAAGTGGATCTGGAGGTTTCAGACCAGCCTGCACTGCATGAATTCCAAGTCGGTAAAGCGACAAGTGTTAGGTTGACCGTAACCGATGAAGCGGGTTCGGGTATTCCATGTAAAGTTACGTTCTTTGGAAAGGCTGATCAGGATCGGAAAACACCCGACCCGGTTTTTGGAGTCGATAGTCAAAGTGGATCCGTTGGTAATTGTGTTTATTCAGCCGATGGAACCATTCTTAGATCGATCCCACCTGGTTCTTATGATGTGCTTTTCAGCCGTGGGCCGGAATACGTTGTTGTGATCCACTAGATAGATATACAAAAGGGTACGCAACTAGAGCTGAAATCAACGCTCAAACGTGTCGTTGACACGAGCGGTTGGGTGAGCGCCGAATTGCATAGCCATAGCAGTCCCTCCGGAGATAATACTTCAGATCAGTTGGGGCGGGTGGAGAACCTACTTTGTGAACATCTCGAATTTGCGCCCTGCACCGAGCATCAGAGAATTGAATCTTATGATGATCAACTAGAAATTCTGAACGCAGCACATCTAATGGCGACTTGCAGTGGCATGGAGTTAACCGGATCACTTCTCCCCATCAATCATCAGAATGCTTTTCCTTTGATCTGGAAACCAAGAGAGCAAGATGGAGGTGGACCAAGGACCAATAACCAAGATCCCGTGGCACAGATTGCTCGCTTGGCTATGTGGGATGATGAAGCTGATAAGGTGGTGCAGAGCAATCATCCAAATATGCGGCAAATGCTGCGAGATCGTAATCTTGACGGTGAAGATGATGGTGGGTTTGCCAAGATGTTGGATTTCATGGATGTGATAGAAGTCCATCCTCCCGAAATGATCTTTTTAGATGAGCAGAAAACTCGTGAATTAAAAAATCCCGATGGGAATCGAATGCTACCTTGGATGAGATTGATTGCTTCGGGCAAGAGAATCCCGGGGGTTGTCAATACTGATGCTCATTACAACTTTCACGGAAGCGGCGCGCTTCGCAACTGGATCCGATGTAGCACAGATGACCCTGCTAAGATTTCAACTGAGGAAATGACCAGTCGATTACAAACAGGGCAGATTGTGATGTCGACTGGACCCTTTATGAGAGTCTCTCTGAGCGATCCCGCACTTCAAGTCGATGCTCAGATTGGGGATACTGTCAGCTTGTCTTCTCCAGAAGCAACGTTGAATGTGGAGATTCAATGTGCAAACTGGCTGGATGTTAATCGCGTCGAAGTCTTCATCAATGGGCAACCGCAACCCGAATTATCGCGTCGGCGATCCACACATCCTGACTCTTTTGGGCAGGGGGTAGTCAAGTTCCGACAAAGTTTGCCACTCAAAATTGAAGCCGACTCATTTGTTATCGTTGCTGCGATTGGTGAAAGGTTACAGCTTGGCCGGGTAATGGGTGAAAAAGAAGGGAAGCGGCAGCCTGTTGTGGTAAGTAACCCCATCTATGTAGAGTCACCCCGTTAGAAATTCATGAAGATTATTTCCTTAAGCAGCAAGAATTCGAATGGAAGATCGTTTGGTATGGTGCAATCTCTGCTGGCAGGAAGTCGTAGGTCATGAAAGTGGAAACGGTGTGTAGGAAGCCGTCCCTCGCACTCAGTCAGTTCAGTGCTTTGCTCATGAGTTGTGAATGAATATATCGTGCGCTATTCGATCGGATCGATGTTTGGCCAGCGCTTTGAAGCTCTACGAGGCTTTGCAAGGCGAATCCCATTTATCTCTGAACCTACTTGTTTTTGCCGCCGATAACAGTGCACTCGCGCAATCGGTGCGTCATCGACTTGGCGGTTTGGATGAGGCTGCCATTCATCTCCATTTTATTCAGGAGGTGGAAGGCGTTACTTATGAACAGGGCTGTCGTGATGCGATGAGGAGCCATCGGTCAAATTTGCTTTGTTTGTTCTATCGAGAGGAAGATCAGGCTTTTGAGCAGAATCTATTTGAGAAGGTAGCAGTCGCAACTCTCTGGATAAAAGATGATGAAAAGGACGTAATTTCACTCACCAAAGTGATTCCTGTAACGTCAGCGCCAAACCAACTGGTGGGTTCCTTCTATACTGAACTGGGATCAGCTTTACTGGATCCCCTTGGCTTTGATCATTCCTCTACCTTTGAAGCGGTGCAGGAATCGCTTGCCGAATTAGCTGAGGCAGAGGCAAGGTCGAACGCCTCCCCCACGATCTTTATCGATCTCGGAGATCTTGATCCAAGGCGATCGGATTACGATATTGCTCGGCGGTTGTTGCAGGCCGAGGAGTATTTGTCAGTGGCCGTTTTTAGATCGGGTGTATCACCTTCGAAGAGAATTGGCTCACGAATCAAAAGAGCTGCAACCCATTTTGCTCCAGCAATGCAGCGTTCGGAACGTATCGAGCTCGCGCGAGAATTACAGGGCGGATCTGAACTGAATCTTGAGTTCATTGGTCTCATGGCTGCTTCCGCAATGTTGGCATCTTTTGGTTTACTGCAAAATTCCGCCTCTGTAATCATCGGAGCCATGCTGATCGCGCCCTTGATGACGCCGATCTTGGGTGCTGGCTTAGCGTTGACTCAAGGGAACCGACCGCTTTTCCGAGCATCGTTGATCACCATCTTTCTCGGATTCGTCAGTGCCCTGTTCGCCAGTATGGCTTTCGGGGTTTTATTCATGGTTTTTCGGGAACCATGGAACACCGAAGAAATGTGGGCCAGATGCAAACCCTCTCCACTGGATTTCTGCGTGGGACTTGTGGGAGGTATCGCCGCGTCCTACGCGCGAACGCGGAGTCACCTTTCTTCCGCCTTAGCGGGCGCCGCCATCGCTGCTGCATTGGTGCCACCCATCGCCACGGCGGGTCTGCAGATCGTATTCATGGATTGGGCAGCATCACCCATCGGAACGCCGGTCATCGGTCCACTGCTCTTGGTCTCTGTAAACGTTCTGACCATCATGTTCGGTGCGTCGTTGGTTTTGTGGATTCGTGGGATGAAGCCCGATTCGGTTGCGTCAACGACTCATCCATGGGTTTTGAGATCTTTTGCGTTCCTTATCCTTTTCATCTTAATGATTCTTATCTGGATCCTTCAGCCCAAGTGACTTGCTGAGTTCAGTGAATTCAAGCCGTATTCCACTTGGGTGAAGTTGAATGGGGTACACTGATCTTGTTGGAAAGGTAAACGATCTTGACGTATTATTTTCGAGAGTATTTGGGAGAGTTGAAATGATCCGGATTCTTTTTTTACCTGTTCTGATCGCTCTAGCTTTGAACCTCAATGCTCTCGCCGATGACGTCGTCGTGCAGATGAGTCATGTTCGTAAGGTTTTTGACAATGGCGAACATAACGCTTTTACAGATCTAGTTAAATTTCAAGGTGATTACTACCTGACATTCCGTAGTTGCCCAGATGGACATATGGTTCATCCAACGGCGTCAATCATTATTCTTCGGAGTGATGATTTGCAAGAATGGGAGCAAGTGCATCAATTCTCCGTGCCTCTTCGTGATACACGCGACCCCCATTTCCTTGTGTTTAAAGAGAAGCTTTTTGTCTACACAGGTACCTGGTACAGCGGTGAGACAACCATCCCGATCAAGGATTATGACTTGAATTTACATTTGGGTTTCGCAGTAGTTACCCAAGATGGGAATGACTGGGAAGGTCCAATCATGTTGGAAGGAACCTTCGGACATTATGTCTGGAAAGCCAATCAATACGGAGGTAAAGCGTATCTCTGCGGGCGACGGAAACATCAGTTCGACGTTAGGCCACGTGGTGAAGGACCCAATGTTGAGTCCGCCATGCTTCAGAGTGAGGATGGTCTTTCTTGGAAGAAAATCTCACTGTTTCAGGAAACACGTGGGGATGAAACAGCTTTTCAGTTCACCTCCCAAGGGAATGTGATCGGGATAGCAAGAAGGGGTAGTGATTCCGCACAAATTGTGCGTTCCAGTCCCCCTTATGCCCAGTGGGATCGCGAAGATCTTGATCGATACATTGGCGGCCCACTGCTGGTTCGCTGGGGAGAACGCTGGGTCGTCGGGGGTAGACGTAATACGAAGTCAGGTCCCAAAACATCGCTGTGTTGGCTGCAAGGCAACAAGCTTCATGAGTTTGCTGAGTTGCCGAGTGGGGGTGATAATTCTTACCCTGGATTCTTGGATCTGGGCGGAGGCAAAGCAATCGTTTCTTGGTACTCGAGTCATGAACGCGATCAGGATGGCAAGATTGTGACCGCGATCTATCTTGCTGACCTCAAGATTCAGAATCCTGAGTGACAGAGCAACCGACATTGCTGTATTCGTGAAATTAAAGATTCGTAGTTTCTGATTTTCAGCGCGAGGATTTCGTGCGATTTAAAAAGATGACCAAATTCTTGGTTTGTCTGGCCGCAGCAATCACATCGACACGGCCATCTTGTGCGAGATCTCTAATTTTGATGTCCTCTACTGCTACTTCCTCCGCTGATAAAATGCTTTCTCTCCAAGTCTCACCTTCGGAATCTAGGGGTGTAAATAATTTGATTCCCGGAGTGCCTGGGGTGTTCATGCCTCTCCATCCGACAATCACCTGATCGTAACCCACACTTAGGTAATCGGCACAGGCAAGCGCATGACCATCTTTGAGGGATTCGCTCAGGACTTTGCATAATTCCCAAGGCGCCTTCCTGTCTTCAGGTTCCCTGTAAGTGGCCGCAGTGGATCCATGCATCGGCTGAATTGCAACGATAAAACGCTTCCCGCCGGGAAGAGTTCCGTCACGTATTTCACCAGAAAACTGATCTGTTAATTGCGTGGTTTTCCACTTGGTTTCCGTCTCGTTCTCTTGGGTCCTGTCCAGATGCCAAACACCTTCTTTAGCAGCAATGATGAGTTCTTGCTCCGGATCATCATCCCAGTTCACGGGATGGAAATTATGGGAAAGATGTAGGAAATCACAAATGACTTCATGTCTCCAAGGATCTTGTTTGTTCTTGGGCGGGAAATATTCAAGTAATTTCAGACCAGCACCGTTCCCATCAACGCTACCCTTGCCCCGAAGAGGCTTGACAACCAGACGCTGAGTTTGATCCGGGCCCTCGATCCAATGCATCCGGTGGGTGCTCGGTTCATTGTAGAGCTTTACAGGTAACCAATTCTGCGAGCGATCATCCGGTGGTACGAGGTAGTGGATAGCTCCATCTTTCAAGCTTTCACGGTAGTTCCATTGACCTCCGATTGCGATTTCACACTTGCCATCTCCATCAATATCCTTTGCTGCAATGCAAACATTATCTCGCTCCGTGAGATCTTTCGCGATGACGTGTTTGACCCAAGTCGGATTTTCGTACCACTGAACCGTACTTTTGTCAGCGAGTAGTATGTCAGGCTTACCATCGCCGTTGACATCATCAATCTGGAGACCATATCCGATACTGATGTTGTCAATGGTTACTTTTTCCCATTCATCCTGAGGGATGGATTCTTCTCCCCTGAGCGATGTTGAAGAAATGAGGAGAATTAGAATGCTCAACTTCAGTGAGTTTCGAGCGAAGGAAATGGCCATCTTTTCATTGGGTAGTGGATTCATGATTTTTCGAAAAGGATTGCTGAAATCAAAAGTACACGCGGTTACGGCACTGCCCAACGGGGCATGAGCATTCATAAGAATGTGACCCCTGTGGGGGTGTTCGTGAAAAGTGAATCAGGTAGATCTAAAGATCTACCTGAATGGATCACTGAGAGAGAAGCTTCTTGAGTGTGGGTTCAATAGATTTTGCCCAAATCTCATAACCTTCCTCACTCAAGTGCAGTAGGTCGGGCATGATTTCTCGGGATAGTGTCTGGTCATCTTCCAAGAATTGGTTCCCGATATCCAAGTAGTAGACTGATGGGTCCTTCGCTAAATCTGAAACCATCGCATTGCTGCTCTCATTGACCATGCGTCTGGCATCCTTCGGATTAGCGCCTCTTGGAAAGGTAGCTAATAGAAGAACTTTTGTTTTAGGGGTAGTTTCTCGGAGTATCTGAACAATCTTGGTGACTCCTTCAGCAATCTGCTCAGCTGTATTATCACCTGAGTTATTGGTGCCGATCATGATGACCGCAGCTTTCGGGTGGATACCCTTCAGATTGCCGTTCTGCAATCGCCAGATGACGTGCTGCGTACGATCACCACCGATTCCAAGGTTAACCGCGTTTCGATCACCGTAGTACTCAGCCCAAATTGCCTTGCCGCGTCCTTCCCAACCCTGAGTGATTGAGTCACCAATGAAAACCAGATCCACGTTTCCCTCTGCAACTCTGGAATTCATGGATTCATGACGCTTCATCCATCTGCCATCACGTGGGACGGGTTGGATTGCATCATGGGTTTGTGGATTCTCCTCACCCAACGCGAATCTTGTTGTGGGGTCGGCAGATGTAAAAACTAAGATTGCGACCGTGATCGTGATGAGCCCGAAGTATCGATGGATTGTTTGGCGTCCTGGAGATAGCTTGGAGTTATGGGGTTTTGGATATGTTCTTGTTGACTTAGCCTGCGTCGTGTTGACGTATGGTAGCTGATTTCGTGCATTACTGGGTTCACTGTGATTAACTATTTATTTCTTTAATCCACTGAGTCAGCCATCGGGTTTCACGATGTTGCGTAGTGATTTTGTCCCACTGAGCCAAGTTCGATATTGAGTAGATCTTTCTCCGAAGCAGCGATATCGGGGTCTTAATATTTTTCTTTTGACGGGTGATTTAGGGTCAGAGGTTTGGTGAGGTTAGCGATTGAACTATCAAAGGCCAGTCAAGTAAACTACGAGCAGTGGGTGGTCTGGCGTTACGTCGAGAATCAGACCGGCAAAAGGAAGCCTTTTGTTCTTTGCGATTGATAGAACCCGTTGTCTCGTGTTTTGAGTTCTGAGATGTACCGAAGTCTTAGCCGAAGCGAGCAGTTGCTGCGTCCATCGGACTTAAATTCGCAGCTGTCCAAAGATGCCAAGATCACAAACAACACGCGATACGTTTTTTTTAAGCAGATCGCGTTGGGTGGGAAGTGTGTGATCCAATCCTGTAAGGATTTGAATTTGGGTCGCATCGTTTGCTACAAGACGCTTCGACCGGAGTTTGTTGATGACCCTTATGAAAATAAATTGTTCTTAAGAGAGGCACGAATCACCGGCGCTCTCCAGCATCCCAACACCGCTCCGGTTTATGAAGTGGGCTACGATAGTCGAGGTCATTACTACTTCACCATGAAACTGGTGCAAGGCACCACACTTCGTGAGACACTCGATAAGATCAAACGTGGTGTTTTGAAATGGGACTTGCAGAAACTGGTTGATGTAGTCATTGAGGTTGCTGAAGCGTTGAATTACGCTCATGCCCATCGCATTGCGCATTGCGACATTAAGCCGGAGAACATCGTTCTTGGCGATTTTGGAGAGATTTTTCTACTCGACTGGGGTATCGCAAAGGTACTCGATGAAGAGGAGGAAGCCGTTACGGACAACAATACGCTTGCCTCACGCCGGCCTCAGCAAGCCTCGCCTCTCTATATGTCGCCCGAGCAGATTGTTAATAATGGTGAGATTGACGAACGAACAGATATCTACAGTTTAGGCGCGATTCTTTTTGAGATTCTTACTCTCGACACACTCGCTTGGGGTGATTCATTAGACGAGGTTTTGGAGCATACTTTGAGAGGTAATCCTCCAACACCAAGCGCGATCGTTAAAGACAGAACGATACCGCGAGCTCTAGAAACAGTTTGCATGCGATGCTTGGAAAAGAAGCCGGAGCATCGTATTCAATCGGCGATGGAGATCATTCAAGAGTTGCTTTATTGGCTTTACGTCGACTCGCGTTATCGACCTTTTTAGACGCTAAGACGTAACGAATTAGCTTTACATATTCAACGTCCTCGATCCACGCGCTCCTGTGTATCGAGGACCAATGGTCAGTTGCCCGTTAGGCGAGCTCCGCAGTAACAGCTTGCTGCGACTTATCACCGAGCTGGATTAGATACTGACTGTTATCAGGAAGTAGGTCCACACTCGCACTTGAATCGAGTAAGTTATTGACCTCCATCACCTGCAGTACCGATTCAAGGATCTCGGGATCTGTCTTTGCTATTTCATTGAGCTCAGTACCAACAATGTCAGGTCGTGCAGCGGCAGCTTCAGCCATCTTTTGCGAAACCTTGTAAGCCGTTTCACTTTTGATCAAGCCCACACGATTCTCACCATCTTGCTTCATTGCGCTCGTGACTTGGACTAAACGCTTAACCACTTTGTCGGTGATGTTGTGTACCATTTGAGCATCTGTAAATTCGACTTTGCGAATGTATACAGATCCAAGCTGATATCCCCATTGCTCCGACAGCGGTGATACCGTTTGCCTTACCGTTCTACTCAAGCTATGACGGTCTTCAAGCATCATTTCCATCTCCAGATTACTCAAAGTTGAAATCGTGGAACTGGTAACATTCGCTTGCAAAGAGCCGTCAGGATTCGCATTGGTGAAGAGATAGGATACGGGATCTTTGACACGCATTTCATACCAGATCCCGACACCCATCGGAGTTCCCTCTTCGGAATTGACCATCTGACTTCTCAGGTAGTGTTGTCGAAGGGCCGTATTCACAGCGTAACGTTTCCCAAAGAAGGGGACGAGCATCGCACGGGGACCAAAGTGTGAAATCGGGAACGCCAGTCCAGCGGTATCAAGCGTACCGATGACTTTCCCAAAGAGAGTGTAGACCTGAGCTTCGCATTCGCGAATGCAAACAAAAAGGCCAAATAATTTGAGGACCTGCATCGTCACCGGGATGAACATCAGGCCAAGGATGAAAGTGAACATTCCCATGATGATTAACCCTCGACCTGATTGCTGGAGTGAGTTGTTTGGACGACCCGATTGGCTCGCTTAAAGAGTGGAACGCGGAGATTACGGATGTACGCTTTGAGACACTTCGATCCACCCTCCGATTTGATTCCCGACAGTGTTCTGGCAAGCTCACGCAGGGGTGCAACCTCGGCTTGGGCGTTATTCGAAGCGATTTCCACCGCTCTTGCGCTCATGGTGATCTGTTGTTCTGAGTCCGCACGAGCCGTACTGATATCTGCTGCTACTTGGTTGCGTGTGCTATTGATCGCAGAAAGTGCTCGATCCACTTCGCCCGGAGGGTCAATCTCCGTGATCAGTGCTGCATCCAATTCAATTCCATAGCGAGCCGTTGTGTTGCGACACTGCTCTTCCATGTATTGATTGATCAGCGGGAGGTTCTTTCTTAAGTCATTGATAGAAACTCCCTCGGAAAGCTCAATCGATGACTTTTCACCTTCTTCGCCGTCGATTTCTTCGTCCGAAATCAAACTTTGTCCTTTAGGGTCAGTAAAGTTCGCGATTCGTTCTCGAAGCACTGAGATGAAATACCCCATCACGTGCTCCAGCGGACTCGTGACTCCGAAGAGATAGGGATAAAGATTATTCTCACTGACTCGATAACGAAGCTGTCCGTTCACTCCCGTCGTCAAGTTATCCTTCGTTACCGCTTCGATGGTGGCTTGTCTCTTGGATGGATCCCAGGAGAGGTCAACAGCTTGCGTGGCAACGCTGACCTTGTGAACTTCCTGCCAAGGAAGTTTGAAATATGGACCCCCTGGGCCGATGACACGTAATTGTGGATACGTGTAGCGATCTCCCTCTTCGGTTTCACCGGATTCCGCGGGTGCATTCGGAAGTTTTTCGGCAGCGCCGAAGGTGGTTACCACTGCCCTCTGATCTGGCCGCACCGTGTACAGACAGCCGATCAAGACTCGCACGATCGTGAAGACCACGATGCCTGCGAAAAAAGAGATAACGTAGGTCACGATTTCCTCCAAGGATTGGGTTGATGGAGATTCAAGTATTGATTAACTCGTGATAAACGACAACGGCAGTCCATGGCTCTCCCTTTGGATGTCATGATTGAAGGAACAGGAGATCCCATCACTTGACCCCTGAAACGAGTATCGACTTCGATTTGAAATCGCCCCTCCATTGGTCTCCTGAAAAGAGCTTTGGATTCCAATCGGTTTCCAGCGGTGAGTGCAAGTTGTTGCAACGCCCCTGCCTTGTCTCTGGGAAGTATACAGGGTTTAGGGGGAATGTGTTGCTGCCGTAATCTTCTTGTGGATTCAGTGCTCGATTCGAGAACTTGGTTTTTTCTTAGCTTTGATTCCCCGCAGCAAGGGTATTCGATCAAGTTTTCTTGAGCGTGACGGTGAGGATGTAAAACCTTTTCTACCCCCTGTTTGGCCACCTTTAGTAGGCGGGTTTCTACCTCTCTAGGTGGCGAACTCCTCATTGCAAGCCAAGAAAATAAAGTGAATTTGCCATACAATTGGAAGCAGACTGGCATTCCGTCAAGAATGCATAGCGACCCCTTAGGAGCCGGCTTGATGCAAAAAGTAGAAAACAATTTTAAGCGAATCTGTCTTGGCTTGATTTCATCTGTTGCTCTCCTTGTTTTGGGATGCACACCTAAGGATCAACAATCTGCGGATTCAGGGGATCAAGGTGTAACCGAGGAAGGTGTGAGTGAACCGGTCGGCAAAGTGGCTCCCGGCGATTTGATTGCGATTAATGATCCCGTTCAAGATGAACCGGAAGAAGAGCTAGCTGAGTTTGTCGGCGATGAGAGGTTCGGTGAGCTTTTTGAAGAGGTTGTGCCCATTCTCGAGCAAACTCGTGATCTGGTCGATCAGCACGAGGATCTTCCAGATAAATCAAGATTACCTTTCACAGAGGACAAACGATCCAATTCAGCAGCTATCAATGAACTCTTGGATGCTGCAATTGTGATTCTTGGAAATTCTGAGGTATCCGATTATCGGCGGAAGATTCGAGAAGCTAACGATGCGATCAACACCAGCTATGAAAATATTGCGGATTACCGACGACAACGTGTATCAGCCAGTTGGTCCAAAGATCAAAGTCAACTCGATAGGGTGAATCCTTTTGAATTGTCAAAAGAAGCGATCGATGAAAGTATCGAAGCTGAAGAAAAGGAAATAGAGAAACAGAAGAAACAGCTCGTCGGCCTGAAGAAGCAATTTGCAGCTGAGTTATCTGCGATTGGTGTCGTCGTTGATGAAGCGGCAGTTGAATCCCTGCTGTCTTCCGTATCCGGTGACGATATTGTTTCCATGGCTGTCGTCTTCGAGAACATCAAAAATATCACAGCTCAATTGCAGAATTTAACTCAGCAGAGCGGAGAAGCTTTAGATGTTTCCAAACGCTATTACGGCATGTATGTCGTGATGGTGCATGTTATGGATCGGATTCAAAAATCCTTTGTTCGTGACGTGCGGGAAAAACACATCCCCAAGCTGAAGGAGTTCTCAAAGCAAGCTGACGAGAACATTGCACAGGCGCGGTCGATTATCGAATTGAAAGGTGGTGACCCGGCGTTGCTTGCTGCAAACATTGAATCCAATAAGCTCACGCAAAATACAGCGATCCTCTACATCGATTACTTGCAACGCAACGCAGATCTGATTGAGGAAGAGAATCGCCGAAGTCAAAAGAACTTGGCTACAGCCATGAACACTTACAACACGGTGAAGCTCTCAAGCGATGTGGCTTCACTCATGAAATCAGGTAGGAGGGACTTTGACGCGCTGATGAAACTGCAAATTCCGCCTCTGCGTGAATTCAGCAATGAGTCGATTCGGCGAGAATTCGAAAGGATGACGGTTGAATTGCGATCAGAGCGTTAAGGTTGTTGGGCGGTGTATTCTGGTTAGAACGAGTTTTTTGTGTGAATGAATTGATGTCGCAAGAAAATCCCTGGTTGGTAAATACAACGGATGAGACATTCCACCTGGATGTCATGGAAAGATCAAAACTTGGTCTGGTGGTGGTAGATTTCTGGGCGGAATGGTGCGCTCCGTGTCGCATGCTGGGTCCCGTGCTAGAAAAGCTTGCATCGGAAGCGGATGGGAAATTCACTTTGGTCAAAGCTGAAACCGAGCAGAATACAACCGCTGCAGGGG